>JAYVGW010000269.1:0-20442 GCA_043771735.1 Methyloglobulus sp. | reverse complement strand
TTAACTCAGGAGGCATTGACTTGGAGATTCCTGTTTGTGGCACCTATTTTGGTAACCCATTGATAAAAATCAACCTGCATTGATTTGTAGGGACTACCGGGCGTTTCATAAACCTTCCCCCAGAAAAAAGTAACCCGCCAGTTTGAGGATACGCTTTCGCGCATAGCCTTGGCGGGTTTTGTTACAAGTAATTATAGTGATTTGCCCGCTATTAGCAAGAGGAAATCTGCCTTTGCACAAGGTTTGCTGTTCATGGTGTTGCATTTTCATCATGCTGATAGCCCTTCAATCATTTTCAGGATTCGGTCGGTGCTGTGCTTCAAATCCGCATCAATTGCAGCGAGTGGGCGCGGCGGCTCAAACACATAAAAATGACGGTTGAAGGGGATTTCATAACCGATTTTGGTTTTTTCGTGGTCTATCCACGCATCGGGGGCATGGGGCAACACTTCGCGCTTGAAATAGGTTTCACTATCCTCCGAAAGCGGCACGTTTTCGGTATCGCGCAGGCTGGCATCAGGTTGGGGCTTACCCTTCAGCTTGCCTTTGCTGGCTAAAACAATGTTGCCGTTTTCGTCACGCTGGGGACGTTCCACCGTAATCGTGTGATAGCCAAACGCGCTATTTTTGAAAATGCGGGAAATAGGCTTTTTGCCGTCGCTGGATTCGGCGTAATTGCCAAACAGGCGGGTGATTTCCTCAATGTGCGCGTCTGATAGTTCTTTGCGCTTGCTGCCGAGGCTCTTCCGCATTTTTTGCCACATGCTGTTTGCATCAATCAGTTGCACTGTGCCTTTGCGGTGTTCGGGCTTGCGGTTGGTTAGTATCCAAATATAGGTGCTGATCCCTGTGTTGTAGAACATATCGGTTGGTAAACCGATAATGGCTTCTACCAGATCATTCTCCAGCACATAGCGGCGGATTTCACTTTCACCCGAACCCGCGCCGCCTGTGAACAACGGCGAACCGTTGAGAACAATCCCGAAACGGCTGCCGCCATCCTTCGCGGGGCGCATTTTGCTAATAAGATGCAGCAAAAACAGCAATGAACCATCGGACACACGCGGCAAACCCGCGCCGAATCGCCCATTAAAGCCTTGGCTTTCGTGTTCTTTGCGGATTTCCTTTTCCACCTTCTTCCATTCCACCCCAAAAGGCGGATTAGACAGCATGTAATCAAACTTTTTATGCGGGTGACCGTCCTCTGAAAAGGTATTGCCGAAAATGATATTGCCAACATCTTGCCCCTTGATCAGCATATCGGCTTTGCAAATAGCGTAAGATTCGGGGTTTAATTCCTGCCCGAACATGGTCAACCGCGCTTCGGGGTTGTGTTCTTCCAGATATTCCCCCGCAACCGATAACATCCCGCCCGTGCCTGCCGTCGGGTCGTAAATCGTTCGCACCACGCCTGCTTTGGACAATACCGCGTCATCCTCAATAAATAGCAGGTTGACCATGAGGCGGATCACTTCACGCGGGGTAAAATGTTCCCCCGCCGTTTCATTGGAGATTTCGGCAAATTTGCGGATCAGTTCTTCAAACACCAACCCCATTTGGCTATTGCTGACTTTATCGGGGTGTAATTCCACTTGGGCAAAGCGTTCCGCCACTTGATAAAGCAGCCCTGATTTAGCGAGGCGGTCTATTTGGGTGTAGAAATCAAAGCGTTCAAAAATATCACGCACTGCCTCTGAAAAGCCCTGAATATAGGAAAACAGGTTTTCTTTGATGTGATCCTGATCGCCCATGAGCTTTTTCATGTCTAGGGGCGAAATGTTGTAGAAACTCTGCCCCGCTTTACGCAATAAAAACGGATCGGCATTGAGTCCGAGTTTCATTTTGTCTTCATATTCCGCCAATATCGCGGGTTTGGTAGCTTCCAACACACAATCCAAACGGCGCAGAACCGTAAATGGCAAAATCACTTTGCCGTATTCCGATTGTCTGTAATCGCCGCGCAAAAGGTCGGCAACCGCCCAAATAAGAGAGGAGAGGACGGCTTGGTTCATGATTTCTATCCTATTATTCTGACAAAGGTGTTCTTAACGAAATTAAGCAAGTCGTTAAAGGAGGTCAAGGGATTGTTGGGATTTGGGAGGGTAGGGGCTTTAACGCCCTTTTTTCGCATTACAATCTTGCCTGATTTTAGCAGAAAAGGCGCAATAACATTTACATAAAGGGCTATCAGGGATATTGATAGCCCTTTATGAGGATTGTCACGCCAAATCTTCCCCTGTGAGGGCTTGGCGTTTACGGCGTTTGATGATTTGTAACTCTATATCGGCGGCGATACCTGTCGGGATACCTGCGGTTTCGGTAATGGCTTGGGGCGTGGTTTGGGTGGCGTGGTGCTTTTGGGCATCGCGTAGGGCTTGGTCTTCCAGTTTACTGACTTCCACCTCACAGATTTGATCCACCCGATTCAAAACGCCGTTGAATAACTGCTCGGTGATCCAGCTTTCCCATACGCTCATGCCAATTCCTGCCAGTAGCAGCCATGTTTAAAGACAGAAGCGGAAGCGGTCTTGTTAATCATACGCTCATGCCAATTCCTGCCAGTAGCAGCCATGTTCCCAATAAGACCGACATATTGTAAGCAATGAACATCCCCACAAACATCATCAGGGCAGGCTCTATAAACTGCTCTGCCCAACGGTATGGAAACGGAAACATTTTATTCAGCCGTGAAATGCCCATGCTGTAGCTGTGCCAGAAATTGCCCTCAGCAAGGTTCTTTTTATAGATTTTCTTCTGCCACCATCCCGCCGCGAGCATGGCGACCACAAAACCCAACACGGGGCTAACCGAACCTTGATAGGACGGAACAAAGGGGATATTGATAGACAGGCGGCTGGAACTGGAGAACACCAGTAGAAAAACCGTGACCACCAGTTGCCGAAAGATGTTGATTTGGCGAAAGCCTAGCTGTGTGCGGGTAAAGACCATCACACTGATAGCGGGGATTGCCGCAATCCCTACCACGTAGGAGATGCGTTCATGGAGGCTCTTATAGTGTTGGTCGTCATTCATGGCATTACCTCTGCTGGTTGAAGGTTAAGCGTTTGAAGGGCATTCCATCTTCAAACAGATGCCCGCCTTTATAAACAATGGATTCCACAAGGAACTGATGCAGAAAGCCGCCCCGTTTCAGGGTGGTGAAGCGGGCGGGGTCAACATAATTGCGGCGTTGCTCCTGCGTGCTAATACCGCCGCTACTGCTGTCATTTGGTTGGGTAATGCCGTAACTATTAGAAAAACTGGTCGTGGTGACCTCTTTCCAGTATTCCCCAAACAGGCGGGAAGCCCATTCGTTGGTTTCACCGCTGTTTTGGCAAAAGAACTTGGTTTGGAGATTTCCGAGCAAACAATCCACCGCGTCATCATTGCCGAGTACCCGCCGATAACTCTCACGGTTCTGGGTAAGATAAACGGTGCAGCCGCCAGCCGAACGGGCGACGGCTTGATATTCTGCGTCAAAGTCACTGATGAAATTCTGGGCTTCGTCTGCCCAAAGAAAGACGGGGCGTAAATAGCGGTTTGGTTCGGTTGGCTGGGTTCTGCGTAAGGTTGCCACCTGAAAGCAGTATTTCCATGCCAGATTAGCAACGCGCCCC
Source organism: Methyloglobulus sp. (assembly GCA_043771735.1). GTDB lineage: Bacteria > Pseudomonadota > Gammaproteobacteria > Methylococcales > Methylomonadaceae > Methyloglobulus. The sequence continues at coordinate 16,825 of JAYVGW010000269.1, read as the reverse complement.
GCGAGGCGGTATTCCTGCACGGGTAAATCAATCAGGATAATTCTGCCCTTGAAAGCGGCTTCGGGGGTGATGGTCGTATCGGCAGAGAACAACTGCCTGAGCGGTCGGGTGAGAAACGGACGCACCAGCATAGAGAAGGACAGGGTAATGATGCTGCGGGTTTTCTCGGAAAGGGCGGGGTATTCCTGCAACCAATATTGCCGGCACTCCTCAAAATCATCACGGTTTTCAGGAAAATTCTGATTAACCGCGTTTTCTGCCTCGCGCAGAATCGCGGCACAGGCACTTTCGCGCTGCCACGTTGCATCTTTGGCTTGTTCTTGATTTTGCGGGGCGGTGTTGACGATGGAACGCAACAGCGGCAGGGAGACGGGTATTCCTGCAAAAATCGGCAGATCTACCAGATTGGTGTTCATATGATGGAGCGCGTCTTCAAAGAACTTGTTGTCGCCTCCGCCTTCGGCTCTGCCTGCGCCACTGGCAACGGCGCGGGCGATTTCATCCAGTAGGGCAACGATATTGAGGGTCAAGCCGCCGCCTTCACCGCTGCGGCTTGCCTCCCAGTCCAGAAAGTTAAACCGCCATCTGCCGCCCGCCTCTATAATGATCAGATCGTCGCGTCGCTCGGTCTCCCTTGCCCATTGCTCCCATTGCCGCCGCTCTTCCTTTTTGGCACAGAGTACCAAGCCGCCAAAATCCCCCGCCAAATAGCCAAGGGCTAAATGACGGGCAGGGCCACTTGTTTTACCGCTGCCCGTTGCCCCAAATACAGCAACACCCGTTAAAGCATCAGACAAGCAGAAGCCTTCCGTGTCATAGGGCGATTGTCCCCAGCTTCGCACCTGCGTTGCGGGGTGAAAATCAGGCAAGTCTACTTGCCATGGCAACATAACGCCTCCCGTTTCGGGAAAAGCGGATTAAGGAAAGCGGTAACAAACAGCGATTTGTTACCGCTTCTAAGGGGTGAGCCTGTCCTTAGCTTCGGTTCTTATTCAGTTTTTGGAGTCTTGGGTTTGTTGTATTCGGTGTAAATCTCTATCCGCTCAATAAAGGGCGCGGTGCTATCCGTTGGCATGTCGTAATAATACGGGTCGTATTGCTCTAGGAACTCGCAGGTTTCCGCGTCTATCGCGTCGGCTATCTCTTTCAGGTTACGCCCTGAAATCACCACTACCCCGAAGTTATATTCCAAGACTAATTCCGTACCCCACCGCCCATTTTCAATGATTTGCAGCAAATGGGGATAATGTAGCCGTGACCATGCTTGCAGGGCAGGGCGAACACCAAGCCGTAATTGTCGCTTGCTGCTTTTGCAGTAAGCGACATAGGCTTCTTTCTGGGCTAATGGCGGGGGCGGCGTATCGCTGACCACCAGTTCAAAGCTCCGATTGCCGCGAAACTTCGCCAAGGGATCAGTGCTGTTATCGTCGCTTGCCATAAAAACCGCCTAGGTTGATGAAATCCCCTTCTCATTACCAACACCACCCCTAAAGTCAATCTTTGCGCTACTCATAGCCCGAAGACGGGGACGGGCTGTCTTTGGTCATCTCCCGTTGAATCTGGTTCTGACCATAGCCTGATTGCTGCATCTGGGTGATGGTCTCGGCGGTGCGTTGCCCCTTCTCAGGGTCAGTAAAGCTCTGGCTAGGGGTATCCGTACCGTTAAAGCGAGTATCTACGGCGATTTGCTCTTTGACCGTTTCCATTGCAGAAACAGCCTCGCGCTTTGCCGATTCGGGCATTTGAATAACGTTGCTGCTCGGTTCGGGTGTCGGTGCATTAAATACAGGGGCGCGTTCTACCGTCTCCGCCCGAATACCCAACTGTTGAACCGATTCAACCGCTTTCAGTGCCTGTTGTTTAACTGCTGCGGATAGTGCCACCCCATCCCCTTAACATTTGCCCGTAAAATCAACCTGTAAGCCGAATCTTACAGAAGAATTCCCAAGCCCGTCAATACAGGGCTGTAAAAATAATTGCAGAATTTTAACAATGGCTTAATCATCGGTATTTTTAGAACATTTACGAACGGAAACGCGCGGATATGTATTGATTTATAATAATTTTATTAGTTTTTGAGTGATAAAATTATTATAAAGACGGCAAGGTTAAACTGCAACCGAGGGGTTTTGTGCGTTGCCGCCGATGCTTCCCGCCACAATTTCTATGCTTTCAATGATGGGTTCGTTGGCTTTGCGGCTGAGTGAAAAACATTCCGCGTCATAGATTTGAATGAATTCACAGTGGCGGCGCATGAGGGACGTGGCGACTTCCTGTAGATTTTTGCCTCGGATTTTTACCAGCATAAAGCTGAAAATCAGAGCAATTTCCCTGCCTCGGTCGGCATCGGTGATAACATCCAGTAAATAATCATATGCGGGTGAACGGTGTTCAAGGCTCTGCTTAATCTGCAAATAGCGGATTTTGTCCTTGCTGTTATGCGCCAAATACAGCGGCAAAGCCGCTTTATCGTCTGCATTTGCGGATTCCGTGCCGCCCGTAATGCGGAATTTAGAGAGGGGGTCTTGTATTGTCATACTTGATTGTAGCCGTAACCTACCGATCTTTCCAAGGGGAATTATCGGGATCATCCCGCCCTAGCCAGCGTTGCCATGTATCATACAAACCGTGTTTTGCCTGTTGCACCCATTCTGCCGCTTGATCCCACCATTTACCAATTAAGCCGCCTTGTTCCACTGTACCCTGTTTTTGAAGCTGGGCTTCCCATTCGGTAACGCTGGGTTGATCAAAGATGCTGAAACCCTCGGATTCTTTGGGCAATGGTGCGGGCGGCGGTGCGCCGCCTTCGCTGCCTTGCCGTTCGGCTTTGATGCGGTCTTGCCATTTACTGGGGAGTTCCTGCTTTTTGACGTTGATTTCTGCCGTTTCGGGCAATGCGGCAAGGGCTTCTTGCCACATTGCCCGCTCTGCCTCGGTTAAGCCACCCTCTTCGCGTGGTTTGGGTGCATCGCGTTCTGCTATCTGCTGCTTGATCTCGGCAATCGCAGAATCAAGTTCTGCGATTGCCGCTTCCCGTATTGCCTTTTGTGCCTCGGCAATGGCTGCGTCTAATGCGTCCCGTTCCTCAAACAAGGTTTTGGTGTTCTGGTTGACGCGCTCTATTTCCCGATTGCGGTCGCCTCGGTCGGATATTTCGCCGCGTCGCTCCATGTTTGCGGCTTCTACGCCTAAATGCTCGGTTGGCAATTGATCAATGCCCCGCTCCTTAAAACTGCGGTGATCTACCCGTTCATCCGAACCCGAATCCGCAAGGGCGGCGTTGATGAAATGCGCTGCCATTTCGCGGATATGTTGCACTTCTGCACTGCCCGTTTTTCTGTCGTCCAGCTCACGGGTTTTTGCGCCGAATCCCTCCGCATTAACCCGCCGTGTCGTCATCAAGATATGGGCATGGTGATTGCGGTCATCGCCATGTCCTGACGGTTCATGGAGGGCAACGGATACCGCCACTCCGTAACGTTCCACCAAATGCGAAGCGAAAGCCTGCGCTATTGCTTCGCGTTGTTCGGAACTAACGGAAGCGGGCAAGGCTAACTCAATTTCACGCGCAAGCTGGCTGTTGATTCGCTTCTCCGAATCTTCCGCCGCATTCCATAGCTTTTCAGGATTCTGCACCCAGTCGGGTGCAGAATCGGGCGCAAGGGTAAAGGTGTTTTCTATACCTTTGCGCTTGCTGTAGTCGTGGGTCAGATCGGTTTTTTCGTCGTGCAGCTTTTCGCCAAGGCGATATGCTGCCGCCGCCACAACCGAACGCCCCGATGAACGTTTCACGGGCTTGACGCTGCAATGATACCAACTAGCCGTTGTGGTCATTGCAGGTCTCGCTTTTGGGGCGCGGGGTCAAGGGGAATTGCTCCCCTGTTGTGGTGTCGGGTGCAACAACCTGACGCGGGGGGACTTGGGGGGTGATGCTCTCCCAAGTGGAGGTACAGGGGAACATTCCCTTGTCGTGCATCCAATCGGCGGACGGTTGGGCTGTGTCAAGGGGCAGGCACGCCCTTTGCGGGGATTTGTGAAGGGGCGTGTAGCCACTTGACGGAGGTGCAGGGGGAACGCCCTGCCGCACGCAAACGATAGTTTGCATAAGTGCGCCCTTATGGGCTTTTGCTTTCGTGCCTCGGTTGGCTGATGGGGGATGAAAAATCATGCCACTGACGATAGCACAACAAGGCAGTTTATGGTACAACTGAGACAGCAATTAAAATGAAGGCAGGGAGTTGAGCAATGACAAACGACAAGCTGGAAAAGCTGCTTGCACAGCGCAAGGCAATAGACGAACGCATTAAATTGGAACAAAACCGCGAAAACGAACGTAAACGCAAAGACGACACCCGCCGTAAAATTCTGGCTGGGGCGGTTGTACTGGATGAGGCGGAACATAATGCTGCCTACAAAACGGCTTTGTATTCGTTATTGGAAAGATTTCTCACACGAGAACAAGACCGCGCTTTGTTTGGATTTAAACCTCTGCCTGAATCAAGCGTTCAAGCAGAAGTAAATCCAGAATCCAAACTTGAAGACGGAAAAAATAAAACACCTTCATCCTGAAAGATCAGGGGCATTAAATCTAAAAATCAGATTTTGGATTACGTCTTAAGTCGGTTTACTGTTCCATTGCGCCCTAGACCTGAGATTAAAAATCATCCTTGGGATTCTTGCGCGGGTTGGTGCTGACCCGTGCAAAAATCGCGGCTTTTTCCTATCGCTGGACTGCTTCATTAGGCGGCAATGTCTGTTACTGCATTTTACAGGTTTCAGATTTTTATTTTCGTTTATCAAAAACGAAAATAAAAATCTGAAATGAAAAGGCTTCGGTTATTCCCCCGATGAAAAATAGCAAGAGCGGAAAGCCACGAAGGGGGGAAAGGAGTTCGCTTCGCTCACAAGATTTTTTAAATGGGGTCTCATTGCCGACCCCATACCCCGCTAGGATACTTCGACAAGGTGAGGGGATTAAAGCTGTTATTGCTCTTCGCGTCCATGCCATATTTTAATAATCAGGATTTCGTTTTGGGTTATCTGATAACGTATCCAGTAACCGCCACGTCCAAAAGATATAAATCTATCCCTCAAGCTCGTGTCGTTGATGTTTTCTACAAGATGCCCAAGTAACGGTTGTACAGGAATCGCCCGAATCGCTTCCTGTAATCTTCTGGCTGCACGATTTGCTGCTGGAGGATTGTGAGTTTGTATAAACTCTCTGAGTCGTACCAAGTCACCTACAGCTTCAGGAAGAAGGCTTATCGGTAAGAAACGGGACACCCTGCCTCGCTTTCTGTTCCCCATGTAGCAAGCCATCCATCCACCGATTCAAAGGGAATTACTTCACCTGTTGCTTCTAACTGGGCAAGACGTTCCAAGGTATCGCGGCGGATTGCTTCAGTTCTTTCCTCCCGTTCTAAAAATTGACGAATAGCCTCCTTCATTAACCAATGGGGTGAACGTTGCTGAATGTCACCCAAGTTCTTGATGCGGTTATACATATCTTCTTCTAGCTTAATGGCTTTGCTTAACATAAAACACTCTATACTTAATCAAGGTACTACTCAGTAATACCACAACCCCTTATTATCGGCAAGGGTAAATCTTTTCTGAAAAAACACTTCCTAACTTAGAATGCCAAAATAGGACAATTTTAGGGGATAAAGCTCAAAAATAATAAAAACAGGTAAAGTACCATCCAAAATACCGCCGCTAGGCGGTCAAATTTTGCGCTACAGACGCAAATCGGACTATTGAGCTGGTGTATATGGCAACGCGATGGGTTGCAGCTTAAAGCGCGTTTTTGACGGCTTTTTGAAATACTAAAAAATGAGGGGGTGCATTGTGGCTTGTTCCTTTACGGGCTATGTTCTCTCACGGCATAGCGAAGGGCAGGTACTTTGCAACAAACCTCGCCCTTCGCATCAAGTCACCTTGACGGTCATCGGCTTCCCAGCCTGTACCGTAAACCTAACTTAGCACCGCACAGCCAGCTAGTCACCTTGAAAAGTATCCTAGCGGGGGGTTTAGGGGGTCGGCAATGAGACCCCCTACTAAAATTAAATCTTGTGAGCGGTAGCGAACGCCGCTTTATTGTTTTAGTTCTGTTGCTTGTTTGTTTTATTCAGAAATTATGCACAAAAATTTTTAGTGATAATTGTTAAATTTTAGCCGCTTGTTAAAATTGTCCACGTTATACACAGGTATCAACAAAAAGGTTAAAGAGAAGGTTAAATAAAAGGATAAAAGGATAGAGGCAAAAAAAGTGCCTTTTTCGCTTTATAAATCAGTCTATTGTGAAAACGACCCTCCACCTATACCTACTGCCAACCTGTGTTTTTTGCCTAAAAATCTTAAAAAATTTACGGTTTTTAACCTTTGTGAGCCGCTTTTTGACGACCCTCCACCTATACCTACCGCTTTTTTGACGACCCTCCACCTATACCTACCGCTTTTGAGTGTGACCTGTCACCTATAACTACTGCTTTTTGACGACCCTCCACCTATACCTACCGCGACCCTCCACCTATACCTACCGCTTTTTGCCATGACCCTCCACCTATACCTACCGCCTGTTTTGCTTTTTTGGCGACTTATCCACAGGGTGCGTTTAATTTTTGGTGATTTCTGATAAGCGTTTATTTGCCGCTTTTGTCTGAGAAACGAAATCAATGGACGGTGTCAGTGTATAAACTACATCCTCTATTTTTCCGCGCAGTCCTGCGTTCGTTTTCTTCTTAAAACCTAAGAGAACACCATCCGTCTTCAATTCACTGAAGGCTGCATCCAATGCTTCAATTGCTGCTGTTACACGAGAATACCCCCCTAACAATGCGCTATCGCGTTTTATAGTACTATAACGCATTTCAAATGGATTGATTAGGTTAGCAAACGTAAACTTAAGTGACAGTTGTTTATGCAACCACCGTGCAAGTTGAGTGTGATGGCTCATCATCTGAGCATAGTTGAATTGCCGATAAGCTAAAGCATCTATTGCTTGGGTAACAAGGGGATGAAATTGTACAAGCCATTTCGCTTTGGGATCGGTTGCAATTTTGCTTTTTGATACGGCAGATAAACTAGGAAAATACGAGCTAATGCTAAATCCTTCCCCATCTATTCCATCCGTTGTGATAATTTCAACAGAACTACGAGCCAAAATTTTTAAACTTAAAATAATTTCTTGATAGGATCGTGTATGTCCACGTTTTTTCATTTCTTCTCGTAGCATGTGCAGTGAAAATACTACACCACTACGATAGTTAGGTTTGTCAAAAAAACCATGATATTGTTCAGTAGCAATTTTTCTTAATGCGTCTTCTACTAATTCCTCATTAGCACTTGGATAATATCCAATAATATTATTATCATCTTGTTGAATCCATGCGGGTTGTATAGTGGCTTTCAGTTCACGCCCACGATAATTAAACGGAATAATCATTAATTGAGGAAAACCACCTGATTTCCTCAATTTATTCATTTCTTGCCGTGAAATTGAATAACGCGGGATGCTATCCCAGAGATCAAACGCATTAGAAAGTAAATCTCTTTCACTACCCTTATTGCACAAGAAGTGGCGGAATAATTCAAGCTGCCTACCCTGAAAATCTTCCTCTCTAGGAGGGGGTAATATTTTATTATTATTTTTAATAGGCAGCTTACTTGTCATTTTCTTCCCTCCCCTTACGCTTCACCTGTATAAGGTTCAGGTACGCCATGTTTAGCGCATAAATCATTGATTGCTTCACCCAATAATTGTTTCATATTGCGCCCTTCATTTTGTGGTTGTGCTTGAACCAGAAGTAAAGCACGACGAACAACAGGGCTGTAATGCCCGCCTATAAGCACCTTTCCTGCACGATCAGGACGGACTGGAGTGGTTTTTTCTACTGCATTTACAGGCTTGGCGGTTAGTTCTGGTTGCGGTTGAATGCCTGTTGCAGCGGCATTAATTGCGGCGAGTGCGCTTTTTTTCATAATGTGTATCCTCTTTTTTCTGGAATAATGGTATACCAATATACTGGTATAGTGCTATAAGTTCCTGTGCAGCTTTGCCGCTTGGTTCATACTCTAAAGCTGTTTGCCCAAGGTTTCCTGCATCACCATGAGCAGCACGAGCAAATAAAACCACAGGTGAACATTCAAATCCCATAGCTGAAGCCGCCTTCAGTGTTTCCTTATGCCGTGTCCCCTGAACCGCCGCTCTATTTACCAAAACAGCAGATGGGGGATTACCTGCCAATGTCAGAATATCTTTAACGCTGGCTAGGGTTTCAATATCAAATAACTGCGGCTGAATAGGCATTAAAACAAAATCTGCCACTTTAGCTGCTGCTATAGCGGTGTCTGTACTTTTACCTGGGGTGTCAATAATTATAAGGCTTGCCCCTTCTTTTTCAGCCGCTTCCAATACCTGATTTAAACGAGAAATTTGGCAAGAAATAACGGCTGGGGATTCTTCACTCCTACGATCTCCCCAATTTGTAGCGGTTGCTTGTGGGTCTAGGTCTATCACAATCACCGATCTATTGTCTCGGGAAGCTGCGACTGCTAAACCAACGGCGGTTGTTGTCTTTCCGCTTCCGCCTTTTTGACCAATTATGGCTAACGTCTTCATTTTGCCTTATCCCTATAATGGTATACCAATATATTATACTACAATTAAATTGGTATGCCACCATACCAATGCCACGTCAATTATGTGTTCGCTTCTGTCGCCAAGTTAGTATAGTGGAATATAGATAAGCCACTATACCCCCATATCGGTATGCCATCATATAGATATACCGATATAGCTATCAGTGTGCATCATCCTTATATCTTAAAATGTTCTACATAATCAACAAATATACCACCATACCAACATAGTGGTATATGATATATACTCCCTATTGCATCAACCGTTTACTGGCAATGGCGTGATATTCTGCGTTCATTTCAATGCCGAGGTAGTTTCTGCCGAGTTGACGAGCGGCGATAAGGGATGAACCCGAACCGCTGAAAGGATCAAGAACGATAGAATCAGGGGCTGAAAAGGTTTTGATGAGCGGTAGCAGGATAGAGAGCGGCTTCTGGGTCGGGTGTAATTTGTTGCCGCTATATGTCCAGTGAATGACATCGCCGAGGGTAGTCTGTGGCAATTTTGGGCTGCCCTTTGCCAGTAGGTAGGCGCATTCATGCTGATAACGGACGTATTTTTCCGAGGAGCTATACCGTTTGGGAAAGACGAAATGCCCGACAATCCGAAACCCTGCGGCACGGTAAGCCTGTAAAAACTTGTCGGCTTGATGCCAACCGTAGAAGCTCACGGCATAGCTATCTTGTTTCAAGACGCGGTGCAGTTCAGCAAAAGCGGGCTGTAACCATCTGTCGTTGTCGTCATTGGGGACGATGCGACCATCACGGCTGCGGTAATGGGTGATATAAGGCGGATCAGTGAGAACAAAATCAACGCTGTTATGGGGGAGGCTGGGCAGGATGTTGAGGCAATCGCCGTGAAGAATGGTGTTGATCGGTGTCATGATGAAATCCTTTTCATATGGTGGGAGAGGGAAGGGCGGCGCGTTGCCGCCTTGATTGAGTGGGGTTATTCGCTTTCATAGCCTTGCAGTTCCATAATCTGCGTGTGTGCCATATCCGCGACTTTGGCGAGGGCGAGTAAATCTTCGGGGTTGAAACTCTGGCTTTTGCGCCATTTGCCGTCACTGTCCCGATAGTTGCGTTCTAGGCTGACGGAATAGAAGAAGTCTTCGCCCACGATACGCTGCCAGATATTGGCGCGAATCCTCCCTAGTTTGATTTTGGCAATCGGGGCGTTTTTGGTGGATGGGGTGGTGTTTGAATCGTGGTTTGTCATGGTTAAATCTCCTTTTTTAAGTGGAGGCTGCACCCTTGCTGCCTCGCTGATGGTCATCCAAAGCGGGCAGGCGCGTTGCGGGTCATAGAATTTTGTCCCGCGAGGAATGCCGCTTGCGGCAAGGGAAAATTCGTCATTGACCCTAGCAACTGCCGCCCGCAACTTGACCCATCACGCGGGGAAGCACGGGAACAAACGAACCGAAAGGAGAAATTGCCAGAATGACCAAACATCAAACATCCGCCGCAAACATGCTGCCCTGACTGCTGCTAAAATATGGGAATTATCGCGTTTTATCGGCGGCAACCACGGGGATACTGCTGCCTTATCCGTCCCTGAATCGCTCACGCTTCAGGACAAACGGCAACAAGCCAAACCAAAACGGCAAGCCTGAGAGCCACCGCCCGACAACGTGGCGGTAATGAAAAACGCAAATTATAGAACGGGAAGATAGGGGGAAAGTAAAACCAAGCAGGGCAGGAGGCGCGTGCTTATTACCAACAACGAAAAGCAGCGGTTTATTCTGTTCGTGGTACAAGCTGCACCAAACGTGCCGCGATTGCATCCGCTAACTTGGTTGTAACTTCCTTGTACAGCGTGCGCGGCAGTAAACCGTAAGCAACACTTGTCGTATCCCCTCGCCGAGTGATCCGCAAGTCGGGACCGGGCCAGATAAAACGATTTGCCTCGGTTAGAACAATCCACGAACGTTCATGATCTAATCCAAGCCGTGACTTAGTTGCATGTGGAATTTCTACAGCGAGAGCAGGATTTTCAGGGGGTGTATGAGTAATGGGAAGAACCGTTACAATTTGGTCACCCATTTCATCGTGAGTTACCAGAACCACAGCACAAGGACGATCCTTTAGCCCTTCTTCTTTGCCACGAAGATATTCATTATTCCAGAGATACGAATAGCTAATAACCAGACCTGGAACGGGTTGAGGGAATGATGACAAGGCTTATCCGATCATTTCATGGTTAAACTGGTTTGCTTCTTCAGGTGGTTCAGCGACACGAATTGCTTGTAAGTCTATTTCGGTAAAATCATCTAGTGATAAAACTTGACGATCTCGCCGCTTCAGCCTGTTATATTCATCCGCTGACAAAATAACAATGCGCTCACGTCCATTTCTAGTGATTGAAACAGGTTCTGTTAGTGCAGCATCTTGGTAACGACCAAAATTTCTCTGAAACTCCACTGAGCTTACGGTTATCATTTGCATATCACCTCACAAAATACATACAATTCATACTATACATAATATACATACTTATGTCACTATCAATTTTTACACGCCGTGGTCATAAGCCCGAACAGCCAAAAATTCCGTTTCCCTGTCTTTTTGTCATAAATCAAGATTTGTGGCACAAGGTTTCACCCCTTATAAATTAACAGCTTGCTTGTGTCATAAATTAGGGTCAAATGGCGGCGTTGTTTCATCTATTCGTCTTTTATGAATTTCTCAACGCCCACTTGTCTTTAGTAGTAGCCAAATCATAGAAAACATGCGGTGAAACAGGTAGTCAATGTGCGCAGAATCTGAGATTGGCACTTTATCTATTTCCGTATGCCGGATCATGAATTTATTTCCAATATCAGTCAATTGGAGAGCTTCTTGTTCGAGCCTATTTCGAAAGTTCATTTCAGGAGAAGCCTTATCTAACAAGACCTTTGTACTTGTTTTTTTGTCGCCTGGTTCAAGAGTTTTAAGACGCTCCCACGCATCCCACAGTTTCTCCAATGACTCACGGCGTACTTCCAGCGAGCGATTTAGAAACTTCTGTCTAGCATTTTCCAGAATGTCATCAAGAATAGTATCCCCAGACCTGAATAGCGCTTGATCAAGGCTGTCATGAAGGACTGCTGGCGCGATGCGGATCACTTCACCTTGATCGAGATTGAAGGCCACACCATTTCGCTCGAAGATACGATTTATATCGTGAGAAAATTTCTCCCGACCACTCTCCTGATCATAGCTGTAATGCGAATGACTCATATAACTGTGGAACCATGGATCATTAGCTTCCGCGATGTACTCGTAGGAGAACTCAACCAAATCAAAAATCTGACCATCTAATGGATTGTTATCTTCTACCTGGCTCGGCCAAAGAACCCCATAGCCATCCATTGTAGCCTTTAGCTTTCTTAAATCTGTACCAGCATATGCGTATCCGTCTGCACATTTATCTGGAAACGATAGCCCAAACCACTCCTCATCCATGCGGGCACATATAAGCGTTAATAGCGCTTTTCGAGTATTCTCGTCGAGCACTTCAGCTATACGCGGCTTCGTTCCCCCGTTTCTTTCAGTAAACAATTTCTTCATGCTTTCTCCAACATTAGCAGTCTATTGAATATAGTGCCTGTCAACCACTCTAATAATTCACTTTGAAAGTTTGACTACCTCAACATCCTCATCAAGTTTGCCAAGGATCGTAATCATCCGGTCGAGCGTGAAGCGGCGAAGCTGTGCGTTGCGAATATGTGAGAATTCGGAATGAGAAACCCCCGTCTGCTTCTCGGCGTCGCGTGTCGAAAGCTTGCGATCATCAAAAATGTTGATGATTTTCGCCGCAATAATAGCACGAGCCTGCTCTAGCCATGCGTTGGAGCGTCCAAAATCGCGGTAAACATTACCGCTTCCGTGTACCAATTCCATATCATGGTTTTTCATTTCCAAGCCTCCTTTATCCACCAATAAGGCAAACAAAACGGGAGCAACGATCATTGCTGATAAACGTAGACATATCTCATACCTCGGACAATGGCAGGAAAAGCGTTCTGGAATTCGTGGGGGAAGGATAAAATCCATTGGCTTCATAGAAACGCACGGCTTGATCAGAAAGAGCGTGAACCAAAAGTGCCTTGACGCCAACAACCTCGGATACCTGAATCGTGCGCAAAATCGCATCGCGCAAAAGTGCCTTCCCAAGTCTACGTCGCTGCCAAGCGAGATCAACAGCCAAACGTCCTAATACCATGACGGGAAGAGGGTCTGGCATATTGCGTCGAATACGCCCTGGCGCAAGATCACTGGAAACCGAACCCGTTGACAGACAGTAATAAGCGACAACAAGATGATCGTCACAAACGACATAAGTACGCGAAGCTCCACGTCCCTCATTGCGTAACGCTCGATGCTTCAACCAATAATCAAGCGTCTGTTCACCAGACTCGAAAGCGGTCACATTGTGCGCGGCGGTCAAGGGGGCGGGCACACTCCATTTTTTTACATCAGACAATTACAGCTCCCACGGTGCTGGGGTTGCCATTAATTTCCTCAGCCTGGGGTTTTCACTCGGCGGTTTATCCAGCAGAGCTTGAAATTTCTCAAACGCCTCCGCATCCAGAGTAAAGAAGCACTGATCCAACAGCACATCTTCAGCCTCACGGCACGCCGTTTCCAGCATGAAGTCTGACCGCGATTTACCCAACAGCTCGGCAGCTTGGTCAATCAAGTCACGTTGCGTGCGCTTAACGCGGATATTGATATTGATGTCACGAGTTTGTCCGCGACTTTCGCTTGTTCCAGTTGGCTGCATCGACTTGTCTCCATAATTAAGATTTTATCTTTTTATATTGCCAGTATGTGCGCACAATGTCAATACGGTTTAACTTGGTAATGTTAAAAAACGAAGGGGTTTGCCCATACCGAAAACCCCTCTGAATTTGTCCTCCTGAAACCCAGTGTTTGCTGGGCTTCCAGCGCGGCGTTTTAGCTATACCGTAAACACTTGTTTACGGTATGGACTTCTGATACTATCCAGGCATGACCAGACAAACAAAACGCGTTGCCCTATACCTCCGTGTCTCCACCTCAGAACAGACGACCGATAACCAGCGGTTAGAGCTGGACGCTGTTATTAAACGCTGCGGCTGGGAGACAGTCGAGGTCTATGAAGACCACGGCATCAGTGGTGCGAAGAGCCGAGACAAGCGCCCGGCCTTCGCCCGCATGATGCAAGACGCGACACGGCGGCGGTTCGATGTGATCGCTGCATGGTCGGTAGACCGGCTGGGGCGGTCGCTGCAAGACCTGGTGTCTTTCCTCAACGAACTCCATGCCCTTGGCATAGACCTTTACCTACATCAGCAGGCATTGGACACCAGCACCCCGTCGGGTCGCGCTATGTTCAATATGTGCGGGGTATTTGCCGAATTCGAGCGAGCTATGATTCAGGAACGGGTCAAGTCAGGTTTGTCGAGGGCAAAAGCTAACGGCAAACAGCTTGGCCGGAAACCTCACGGAGAGGAAGTCGAAGCGGAGATTAAAAAACTTCGAGCTGACGGCATGGGTAAGGTCAAAATCGGCAAGACCCTTGGCATTGGCACGTCGGCGGTGCAAAGGGTTCTGACGGAATCCTGAAATTGAAGTTGTTCATTTTATCTCATGTCAGCCTGTGATGACGCTGAGCAAAGCCGCGCCGCGCTTATGGACGTTGTTACAACATCAGGCAGTTTGGCTCAATGTGTCTACTCACTAACTTATAAAAGGTTATCCAGTTGTGAATAGAACGATAGAGCAAAACTAGACCTTTCATTTTGACCAATTAAACCCTTGCGCTCTATTTGACAAAACAGTGAATGTATCCTGAATCTCCTCTTCCTCGTGTTCAATTACTCGTTTCGCTGTTGGAAACTGTACCAAAAAAATAGCTAAATCAAAATTATCAGAAATAATTACGGATTCCTCAGCTTCCATTTCTGAATGCCAAATACCTTGCGCGACTCGGCAACTTTGATTTACTCGTTTTGTGCTAACATAATTTAATCGATCAAGCGCAGATTGTGGCACTGGCGTACCTGGTCGCAAATAAGCACCCCGTTTGCTTGCTAGTTTGCTTGGATATGACCAACAAATAAAATCATCACGAGCCACTACCAATAATGCGGCCTTTTCAGTGAATTCCAGCCACTTTAGCGCAGTGGCGGTAAATGAGGTTCCATAACGTTCAGCACAGTGCCCTAACAAGTCAAGAGTAACGGCTTGTCCTTGGATTTGTTCTCTAAAATCATTTATGGGCATCAATAAATAAGACGCAAAATTGTTCGCTTCCGATTCAAGTTTTTTCGATTCTGTACTTTCATAGTCCAGCATATCACCTTGACCGCACTGAAATTCTTCACGCAATTTTCGATGCAAAAGATAGTGTCCAAACTCATGCCCAAGGGTAAAATTGATTCGTCCTGGAACAGTGACAGTATCATCATAAGAAATGCACCAGTCACCCTTCTTTCGCTTAGATAGCATTCCATCAATACCAGTAATTCCGTGCGCTTTAATTATTCCTACAGGTTCATCTGGAAATCTCGTTTTAGTCACTTCGGGAGCAATTTGTTTTACATCAACAGGGAAATTTTGACCGCACACCATCCAAAGTTTGGATAACTCAATTCCCCAAGCTGAAGGTGTTTTTGGATTACTCATCATCGTCAATTGCGTTTAAAAATTTCTCAAGCTGCGCTCTTTTGGTTGCATCAAGCTGAGTGACACGGCGAAAAAACACTTGGTTTACGTCCGATTCTGTCAATGTCAGTTTTTCGTCATCCAAAAGAAACTCTACTGTAACTCCGAACACGTCTGCAATCTTAGAAATTTTTTCGGCTGAAGGTCTCACAACTGGGCGATTCTCCAACTCCCAAATGTAACTTTTACTTGAACCAGTTTTCTCGGCAAGCTCATCAAGTGTAAGCTTTAAACGCTTACGTTCTGCACGTATTTTTTCCCCCAATAACGTGGACATAGGGTAACTCCTCATAAAATAAGTTCAGAGTAGCAGTATTTTTTGTACTTAACAACAGAATACTGTATAGTGCTATTTGTAATACTTCTATACCGAACTTTTTAGTAGAAACACACATTCATTAACGGAACACACAACATGACATTTGAAATTAAAGGTTTAAAAGAGCTTCAAAATAAGCTTAAGGCAATTGATGGTCAGCAAAGTGTTCCTCTTACGGAAATGCTTACACCATCTTTCATGGCTTCCTGTTCAAGCTTCACTTCCGCAGAAGAGCTTTTTGAGGCAAGCAATTTTGAAATCAACAACGTTGAAGACTTTAAAGCTATTCCTGATATTGAGTGGGATTTATTTATCGGCAACAACACCAGTTACCTTAATTGGTCTGAAATGCTTAAAGCTGCCGGCACTAAATGGACTATAGACAAACTAGGGCTATCGTCTTAACTGAAATTTAATAGGAAACGAAAATGACTAAAAAAAATCAACATGTTGTTCCACACGGCGATGATTGGGCAGTAAAAGGCGCAGGAAATAGCAAGGCAACATCAATACATCCGACTCAAGCCGAAGCTATTAATCGTGGCAAAGAAATTGCTCAAAATCAAAAATCTGAGCTTTTGATTCATGGGCAAAACGGTCGCATCCGCGAAAAAAACTCTTACGGAAATGATCCATATCCTCCAAAAGGCTAATTGTTTTAGCTTCTGATAGCAGACGATCTAATAAATTTCATTACGAAAAGGAAATACTATGGCACTTTACAAAAATGGAAATCTTCTTCAACACTCACAACACGCTAACTTTGACAAAACATACTCGCCAGGTGAGTCAACACCAGACCCAGGAATTTACAAATGCGTAACTTGTGGCGATGAAATTGGCATCGCAAAAGGACATACGCTGCCACCTCAAAATCATCATCAACACAAACCAGGCTTTGGAAGTATAAAATGGCAACTAATAGTATGCTCTGTTAGTGCTAGCTAGCTAATCGATAACCGTCCGCCATTTTCTATGAAACCGCATTCTATTTTTCTACTGACATTTGCAACATGAAAGACCTTGATTTCATAGGGTCTGCCGCATGTTGCAAAACTTACCCTTTGTGCAACCAAAGCCTGGCCGGACAAAGTAAATAATCAATGACTATGTTTATTTAATCCTCAATATCAACTTGTTTATATTTTGGTAACGTTACCTTTTTGCTAAACATTG
>JAYVGW010000268.1:0-27196 GCA_043771735.1 Methyloglobulus sp. | reverse complement strand
CCATGCGGTCAGGCAGGCATTCCAGGATGTCTTGTTTAATGGACGGCATCCTGTATTTGTGTTGTACCTTAGCCTTGATCCTGGCCTGGTCGATGTCAATGCCCATCCGGCAAAACTGGAAGTCAGGTTTAGGGAAGGGCGGCTCGTGCATGATTTCTTGTTTTCCGCATTGCACAGGGCATTGGCTGAGGTAAGGCCAATCCACCATACAGTCAAGGTCAGTCCTGATAGCCGCCATCCGTTTAATGCTGTTAGCCAACAGAAAGAAGTTGCCCCAACGGATGTCAACGATGCATTTATTGGCAGCAGGACTAATCACAAAGGGGCTTATTCGACTTACCCGCCAGCGCAGACCGCATTGCCTTATCAGGTTGAGGAGACGATTCAGGCGTACGCCAAGCTTTATTCTGGAACAGATCCAATTACTGCACCAAAACCAGAACAAACAAATCAGCAGCAGGGCTTTCCGCCCTTGGGTTATGCTATTGCCCACTTGCATAATATCTATATCTTGGCCGAAACCCGCAACGGCATTATTCTGGTCGATGCCCATGCCGCCCACGAAAGGGTCATCTACGAAAACCTGAAACAGCAAGCGCAACAAGGCGCAGTGCCCAGCCAGCCCTTGCTGTTACCCATCAAAATCAATGTCAGTCCGGCAGAAGCGGATCTTGCAGAACAAGCGGCTGAATTGTTTACGGATTTGGGTTTTGAAATCAACCGTGCCGGGCCTGAAACCATCGTCGTCCGTGCCGTACCTGCACTGATGAACAATACGGATATGGAAACACTGATCCGTGATGTCCTGGCCGACCTTGCCCAACACGGATTAAGCCAACGGATGCAGGATCACGGCAACCATATCCTGGCAACCGTCGCTTGCCACAGTGCGGTAAGGGCGCACCGACGGCTTACCATAGACGAAATGAACGCGCTGCTTAGGGATATGGAACAAACCGAGCGCAGCGGCCAATGCAATCACGGCAGGCCAACCTGGGTGGAATTATCGACGGGTGATCTGGATAAGTTTTTTTTGCGCGGGCAATAAGGCGAAACCATTAGCCCGTATGAAGTGCAACGTAATACGGGAAAACGGAGCCACGAAATCTCGGATTCCGCAAGCTCCATCGAGGCTCGCTGTGAAATTCTCTAGAAAAGTGTGAAATATTCCACAGTTGCAACGTTGCTTGAAATACGTGCTTTTAAGCGGAGCCCGACCAAATAATAACAGCAGTGCGTAAACGGTTTTTTCCGAAGCAGGACATCCGGTCGAAGTCTTCCCGTGCAATAGGGATAAATTGGCAATCGAGTTCGCTTTGGCGGCGTTCGTCGGGGTCGGAATCGTGCATGTAAAGGCAATCGTCATCAAAGCCGCTCATTACCACCCAGTGTGGGGCTTTTTTGCGATCCATCAAAAAAGTACTAATTAATATCAACGGGATAGCTCCCGCCTTGAAAGCGTTAATGAGTTCGTCTTGGGTGATGTTGGCCGTATGTATTTGGATGCCTTGCTCTGTAGCTTGGCGCTTGAAGCCGTTATCGACCAAGTCAACTATTTGCTTTTTGTCTTCATTGCGTACGCCGTCTATAAACAAGGTACCAGTTTGGTTGATCCAGACTTCTACGGCGAAATTGCGCCGCTTTGCCGCCAGCGCCAAGCCTAGCGGATGACAGCCGCCATGCCCTGAGGTCATGAAAATGGTGGTGGCTTCCCGCCAGATGTTGATTTCTTCTTCCTGTGAGGGTTGGTAGGCGCGGTTAAGCCCGTGCATCGCCATCATGAGTGCGGCAGGGCCGCAAGTGAAGTGGGTTGTCTGTTTTAACCAGTGTACGGAGCGGTGTTGTAAGGTGTCGCTGTAGTAGCGGATACGTTTCTGGTAGCGTAGCGCGTCTTTGTGGTCTTGGTAGTAATCTCGGTAGATGCCGAATTTTTGGTAACCCAGCGACTCGTACAGCCTGATTGCTGGGGTGTTATCGACACTGACTTCGAGCCGCAAGTACAATCTGCCATCATCATGCGCGGCTTGCTCGCCTGCAAGGATAAGTTGCTTGGCGATGCCTGAGCCACGGTGTTGATGGGCGACGGCAAGTGAATACATTCGTGCCAGCCGGGTACCCGGATGATAAATAATGAGAATATAAGCAGCGACTGAATTGGCGGTTTCTGCCACCAGCAAAGCTCGGTGTTCAGCGGTTATCCAGTGCCGGAAACTGCGTCGGCTTAGTTTGTCGGTGTCAAAGCTGGCATTTTCCAAGGCGACCAGATCGTCAAGGTCGCTGAGTTGGGCGGGGCGAATGGCGATGTTTTCCTTTTCCATCAAATAAGTCATTACGCGGCTAATCCTCGTAAGGCTAATTCAATAACTTGTCGCGCGCGGAACAAGGCCATTGCTTTCCAGGCTTCATCATTTGGGCAGAAATGTTGGCGCATGTGTTGGCTGTGTTCCAATCGTTCAGTCAGATTATCCGGTTGCGCCCACAGTTGATGGTCTTTTAACAATACTTCAAATAGCTGGTCGGTAGGGTAAGTGCCGAATTCCAACGTGACGTGGCAACTGCGGGCATTCATGATGTCATGCCAGGCATAATCCATTAAGCCGGTTTTAGGGACTGAGCTGGATGTGCCTAATGCGGGTAAAGTCAAAGAATCGCCATACCAATCATGGGCAATCCGTGCGCCAGGACTGTCTGGATGATGGTCACAAATAATTTCGCCATAACCGTAAGGCCCTAGTCCGCTATGTAGGTCAAGGACGGCCAAATCGCGCTTGTGTAAGCTGTATACCCGCAGAAGGTCTTCGGTCACCAGCCTGCCATGTGCTGGCTTCGTGCCGCCATAGAAAGGCCCTGTTGGATCAGTGTATTGTCCACCGCTAATCGCCATTTCCAGTGCGCTGCGTCCATATTGCCGCTCGTACTCGGCAAAAGTCGCTTGTCTCTGATCTTGGCCGGTTGAAAACAAAGCATTCCTTAAGGATTCATAACCTGGGTTTTTAGGCAAAGGTTGGGCGAAATCCACTGCGTTACGGTTTAGGTCTACACCGTCTTCATCACATCGGCGCAGCCAGGCGTAACCCCAAGGGGTCAGGGCATGGACAACTAATACGGCGGTATGAGTTGGGATAACGATCTGTCCGCTGGCAATCAGGCTGATGTGGTCAAGCTCGACCGCGCTACCGACAAAGCCTTCAATGCCGTGGGTACCAGCCAGCAACACTAAAACCTTGTTGGCATTTTCATTGCCTAACCATAGGGCATCGGTTACCAACGGCTCTCCCTCCGGTGCTTTGCCGGGACAGGGATAAGCCTTATGCTGAATTTGGGCAAATGCAGGCATTTCTGCCAGAGCCAACAAGCGTTCCCGTGCCGTCACGTAACTGTCTGGAAAAATATCGGTATTTATCGGTGTATAACGTAAGTAAGACGACATTCTGTTTAAGTTGTTTTAGCAGTCATTGGTTGTCTTATGTTTAAATAGAGGAACTTCTGAACAAGTTGATTCCGTTTATGGTTCGACAAGCTCACCATGAATGGAATCAACACCTTACCGTTCATCCTGAGCTTGTCGAAGGACTTGCTCAGGGATTCCTAAACTATGCAGAAACGCTTTGTAATAAATTTTAAGTGTGGCTACAAAATAAATGGGCAAGGAATCTTTACATACCGTTCACAGACCATTCAGGACGATGCCAATATCCTACCTTAACCAAACCAAGCATAAAAGCAAATCACTATGCTATTGATGCCCTGCCGACATCGACGAACGATACAATAGCAATAAACGACTTACAACATTACCCTAAATACGCCACTATTCCCCACTTAAGAGGACAACAAAACCCATGGCGCGAACCCTTTTGGTTGTCGATTCACTCTCGGACTGGAGTCCGTATTATCCCAGCGAGCAAGTCATCACGTTTGAGACTTACCTTGCCACGGAAAAGGAAGATTCCGAGCATCGTGTGCGTATTATCAATCTTTGCAGCAGTTATTCCTATTTGTCCGATGGCTACTATTGTTCGTTACTGGCTGAGGCACGGGGACATCACGTTATACCATCTGTTAAGGTGTTGAATGACATAGAAAAAAAAGCGCTGTACCAACTGCAATTGGAAGATTTGTCGCAAACCTTGGAAAAGGTATTTAAGGGTCAAGACAAAAACAAAGAAATCAAGGTGCTGAGTTTTTTTGGCACCACGCAAGAGCCTGCTTTCCAGGATTTGGCAAGATTGCTGTTTGAGCGGTTTTCTTGCCCGATCCTGGAAGTGACATTAAGTTATGGGCAGCAATGGGAAATTTCGGATTTAAGGGCCGTATCGCACCGCGAACTGGATGATGCCAATGAAACCCTGTTTGCCGAAGCCCTGGACAAGTTCAGCAAAAAAGTATGGCGCAAAGGCCGCGCCCGTAAAACAGCACGTTACGATCTTGCCATCCTGGTTAACCCTTCGGAAGCCTTGCCCCCCAGTAACCGGGGCGCGTTAAAAAAATTCATCAGCATCGGCAGGGAGCTGGGTATCGAAATTGAACTGATTACCCATCAACATTATGCACGTCTGCCGGAGTTTGATGCCTTATTCATACGGGAAACCACAGCAATAGACCATCACACCTACCGTTTTGCCAAAAAAGCAGAAGCTGAAGGTTTGGTGGTGATCGACGATCCAACTTCCATCCTGCGTTGTACCAACAAAGTTTATCTGGCTGATTTGTTCCGCACCCATAAAGTGCCATCGCCCAAAACCTGGATACTGCACAAAGGCAATAGCCAGCATCTGGATCAACTGGAAAGCAAGGCGGGCTTTCCGGTAGTCATTAAAATTCCTGATGGTTCTTTCTCCAAAGGCATAGTCAAAGTCCATAATCGGCAGGAACTTGATGAGAAGGTCGCCGAGCTATTCCAAAAATCGGCCTTGTTGCTGGCGCAGGAATTCCTGTATACGGATTTCGATTGGCGTATCGGCGTGTTCAATAACAAAGCCTTATATGCTTGCCGGTATTACATGGTCAAAAACCACTGGCAAATCTACCGCCACGGCGAAAAGCGCACCGATAGCGGACATTTTGAAACCATGCCGACGTTTGAAGCCCCTAGATCTGTACTGGATGCCGCCTTAAAAGCCAGCCAAACCATAGGCAACGGGCTTTACGGCGTGGATGTCAAAGAAAAAGACGGCAAAGGTTATGTGATAGAAGTCAATGACAACCCGAATATTGACCGGGGTATTGAGGATAAGTATTTGGGGGATGAGTTGTACCGTCAGGTTATGGCAGAATTTTTGCGGCGGATGGAGAATAGCAGTAAAGGAATATGAGAAAGTACGCTCTGGTAGGGATTGTGTAAGGCGGTTTCGTGCGAGCAAACCGCCATGCTAGGCAATTTATTGCCGCCATACAACTTATTGATTCGGCCTTGTGAAGTTTTAACTTCCGTTCAACTTGAATCCGTCGAAAGTCTTACGTGCTTCGACTTGCTCAGCACGAACGGTTCAAACATTAAAGCACCGAATCAATAGCATAGAAAAATACACCGAGAAACGCTTTTACAAAGGCTGGCTAAACAAGCTTCGTTTCTGGTGGGGTATGTCAAATTGCCCTTACCATTCCTTCGCCGAACGGACACTATTTTAGCGAATACATTATCACTCACTGGACGAAGGTGTTGTCAGTGATGATGTTGCCGCCTGAATCATTGACGATGTCGCGTGATGGCCCATGCCCAATCACATTAATGGTATTACCTGTGACAACATTTTTAGTTGAGCCACCCAATAACGAGATGCCTGTCCACTTGTCTGTAATGTTGTTGTTAGTGATGCGGTGGCCATGTGTATATTGGACAGCAAGTCCAGCAGTATTGCCTACAAGGGTATTTTGATCTACGATGACATTGAGGGTCTTGGCGTTGGGTTGGTTTCCATAAAATTCAATCCCGGCATGGGCGTTGTCAAGAAATTGTGAACGTATAATCTGCACGTTCTGGACAGTCCTCCCAGCATCAGGCTCGATATCGATTCCCGCCTGCGGATTGGTGCCGTTAGTGCGTTGAAAGATAGAGTCCTGCACCACTAAACCATCAACTGAGGTTATTGACATACCCTGGCGGCGATTGTTATCTGCGATGACGGAACAAACTTTGACATCGGTTGAGGGGGGAAGCCCTCCAATAATGAAGCCATCACCCCAGCAGTCCCTTGCCGTTACGCCCTCCACAACAATGTGCTGCGAAGACAGAATACTCAGCCCATGGCCATACTGGCTTTCTGGATTCGGGGGGGCAAGGTGTTGGTTGCGGTCACCCAACAAAGTCCCGCCGATTACGTTGACATTAGAAACTGATTCAGCCCGAAGAATATCATAATGATCAGAACTATTGGCTATCGCCTTGAGTACTGCGTCTTTCGACATGCGGAACGTGATGTTGCTTTTGAGGTAGATCCGCCTGACTGCATCGACCAGATAAGTGCCATCAGGCACAAAGACCGTTCCTCCACCTTCTTTAGCCACCTGATCAATAGCTGACTGGATTGACGTAGTGTCATTTTTCTTTGCATTACCTTGGGCGCCTTTGTCTTTCACGTTAACAACAAGGGGCGAGATTGGTGCTGGCACACAACTGGGTGGTGTTGTAGCTGAGGCTGTGCTTTTTGGGGCAGATTGATGATCAGGAGGTTGGTTAGCACCTAAGACATTTCGCCATAAGTGCTTTGCTTTAGGGTTAGTATCGCTTGCCGATATAAGCACAAGGCTTAACGAAGCCAAGACTAAAAGTTGGGTGCTTTTTCTGAATTTAAACATTATTTCAATTTCTCTTAAAACCAAATTTGGCTATACATATAATAAAGGTCTAGACGCTAAAAATCAGTGCGAAGGTTAGACGAAAAGCGGAGCAAAAAAATATCATGGCTCTATGCTTTGCACAGGTTGTTGAATATTAAGCCATGTAAATTCAATTGGTTATTGAAAGAAAATAGCCTTTAACCTGTGGCTTGTTAATAGACATGAAAAATATATTCGGCTGACACCAATCTTTCATGGTAAATAAACCCGCCAACTCATCCCGCCCAGATCAATGCTCTTATTCCCTTCCAGCTTTCCACCCAGCATACCAATCAAATCATAAACCACGGTCATACCGATGCCATGTCCGTGGATGTTTTCATCGGCACGCACGCCGCGCTTGAGGATTTCGTTGAGTTTGCCATCGGGGATGCCGGGGCCGTCGTCGTCTATTTGGATGAGCAAGGCATAGTCGCGGCGGTCTTTGCGCGGATTTTTCGAGACATTGACTTTCACGTGGCGGCGGCACCATTTGCAGGCATTGTCCACTAGGTTGCCTACGATCTCGTATAAATCGCCTTCTTCGAAATAAATCTGGCATTGCTCGGGTACGCTTATGCCGATGTTAATGGCTTTATCGATATAGACTTTGTTAAGTGAGGCACTGATTTTGTTGAGGAAAGCGGATAAGTCGATGCCTTTAATTGCCTTATGTTCGCCTTTGGCGGCGGCACGTTGGAGTTGGTATTCGACGATTTTGTTCATGATGGCAATTTGTTCTTGCACCGTCTCTTTGTTGTCGCTGAATGATTCGGTGCAGCCGTGCAATATGGCGAGCGGGGTTTTCAGGCTGTGCGCCAAGTCCGCCAACGTATTGCGGTAGCGTTCCAGGTGGGCGCGTTCGTGGGTGATGAAAGCATTCAAGTTTCCGGCCAGACCTTGCAGTTCCGATGAATACTCACCGTCCAGTAGGGTTTTTTCGCCCTTTTCTATGGCATTCAGGTCGTTGACGATTATTCGTAGCGGCTTTAGGCACCAACGCAACAAGGCAAATTGTAGAAAAATCAGTACGATGGCGATAATAACCAACCAAGACCATAAGTGTTTTCTAAAATGTTCTACCTGTAGCCTGACGAATTCGGAATCTTCTGCGACGGTGAAAATATATTCTTTTTCAACACCCGAAAGATTTTTCCAGATGATGTCATAATGCAGAAAATAACGGCGTGGATTATCCGCCAGGAAGTAGGTGTTGCCTGCACCGAGCTTTTCCGGCGGTGTCGGCACATCCAGTCCTATTGAAGACGGGGAACGCCAGACCAGGTTTTTATTGGGTCGCTGGATGAATGCATACAGACCTGAGCCGGGATTGGCGAAACGGGGTTCAGGCAGGTTAGGGGGCAGGGTCAAGTCGCCGGAGTTTTTCAGTTCTGCGGTGGATAACAGCGAATAAATTTGCACTTGCAAGCGTTCCTTCAGGGCTTGTTCGGCGCTTTCCCTGAAACTTTGTTCCAGGACGACGGCAACCAAAGCGAAGAATGCCGCCAGTACCAAGCCTTCTGTAGCCAATAGGCGGAAACTTAAGGATTTTGTTCGCACTTGAATTTAATAGTTATGAGCAGGGGATAAGGTTACAAGGGTATACGATAGCCCCTTCCACGTAAGGTTTCAATGGGTTGCCGGGAGCCGTCTGGGTCGAGTTTTTTTCGTAAGCGACCGATGAAGACTTCGATCACATTGCTGTCGCGGTCAAATTCTTCATCATAAATATGCGCTGTCAAAACGGTTTTGGTAATCAATTCGCCTTTGCGGAACATCAGATATTCCAGCACTTTGTATTCATAAGCGGTCAGTTCCAGTTTAACGCCGGAAACCAAAACATCCTGGGTCACCGTATTGAGTTCGATGTTGTCGTGGGTCAGTACGGGCTGTGCCTGGCCGGCCGAACGGCGGATAAGGGCGTTAAGCCGTGCCAACAACTCTTCATAATGGAACGGCTTGACCAGATAGTCGTCGGCACCGGCTTCCAAACCTTCCACTTTTTCCTGCCAACGGCTACGGGCGGTCAGGATCAGGATTGGGATTGTGATATTGTCTTTACGTAGCCGCTTAATGAGTTCGATACCGGAAAAATCGGGTAAGCCAAGGTCAATAACAGCCGCATCAATAGGGTATTCCTTGCCCATGAAGTAGCCATCTTTGCCGGTGTTGGCAGTATCGACAGCAAAGCCTTTGCTTTCCAGGTAGTCATGGACCTGTTTGCAAAGCGTCAGTTCGTCTTCAACTACAAGAATTCGCATGGTTGCCTCTTTAAGATACAATTAGCCGATTATCGCGCCTGTTTCGGCATCGATTTTGTAATGCAATATGTGCCCATCGGGTGTCAATACTTTGATGATATGGACTTCCCGACCATCAATTATTTCCGTTGTCGCGCCTAATACCCGCTTATTGCTGTCGCTAAGGATCTTTTGGGTTGCCTCTTGTAGGCTAACCCGCGCGAGGTCAGGTATCCCGTCTGCATGGCCCATGCTGGATAAGGCTGTTAATATCAGTAAGCTAATCAGAATCTTCATGATTACACTGTTAAGGTTGACGGTTTGTTTTGCCTAATTAACTCGCGTACTTTTGTAAATCAGGTGAGTGCAGTTTACTTGGACACCATGAATACAGGCTGAATTGTTAGCGTAACGACCATCCTTTTGCTAGATTGTTGATTACTAGACCAAAAGACGCACCCAACTTACCCGCAATGCGGTCAACCAACCGTTCCTGTTGGGTGAAATCGACCAGGGTTTCTGCACCAATAACTTCTTTGGCGACAGTGTCCTGAGTCCCCATCGCATCAATGATGCCGAGTTTGACGCTTTCCTCACCTGTCCAAACCAAGCCTGAAAACATATCGGGTGTTTCTTTAAGGCGAGCGCCCCTACCCGACTTGACTGCACCAATAAATTGCTGGTGAACTTGGTCGATTAAATTTTGCATGTACTTGTTTTCAGTAGGCTTGGCTGGCGAGAAGGGGTCGAGTAAGGCTTTATGGTCTCCGGCTGTTATTAAGCGGCGCTCCACGCCTAGCTTATTCATGGTCTCGACAAAACCAAAGCTGTCCATTATCACCCCTATGGAGCCTATAAGGCTGGCTGGGCTGGCGTAGATTTTATCCGTTGCCGCAACGATGTAGTAACAGCCAGAGGCACAGATGTCACTGACGACGGCGTGGATAGGCATATCGGGGTGTTCTTTCTTGATTTTCTTGATTTCGTCATACACATAAGCGGATTGTACCGGACTGCCTCCAGGGGAGTTGGCGTGGATGATAATGCCTTTGGTATTTTTGTCTTTTGCGGCATTCCTGAGGCTTTCAATGATGCTTTCTGCATTGGCGTTCTGGTTTTCTGCGATCATACCGACTAAGTCGATTACGGCGGTATGGCTTTTGCCGCCTATTCCCATATCCTGTTTGAATTTGGGGTATAAGGTGATAGCCAGTATTGCGAATAAATAGCCGACCAGCAGCAGTTTGAAAAATATTCCCCAGCGCCGTGTCCTTCTTTGTTCAGTGACGGCGGCAAAAGCCAGTTTTTCGACGAGTTCGCGTTCCCAACCAGGTTTGTTGGTTGCATTTGGGTTAATTTGATTGTCTGATTGATTTTCCATCAGTATTACCTTTAAAAAATTAAGTTCAGTAATTCCGTTGCATGTTGTAGGCACAGCAGGGGATCGTATTGTTGTAAGGATTCATGGCTGTTTGCGCCGCAGGCAACGCCGATTGAAGCTACGTTGGCGTTACGTGCCATTTGCAGGTCGTGGATAGAATCACCCACCATCAAGGTTCGGGCAGGAGTTGTCTGCATGTGTTGCATGATTTCATGTAACATCTTAGGATTGGGTTTTGACGCAGTTTCATCCGCACAACGGGTGATGTTAAAAAGTGCTTCCGTCCCTGTCGCTGCCAGTGCGTGGGTCAATCCCGCCCTGGTTTTGCCAGTGGCTACGGCGAGTTGGTAGCCTGATTCCTTCAACTGCACGAGCATGTCGTAAACGCCGGGGAAGAAATCATCCTGAGTCAGTTGTTTGGAGAAATAAGTCTGGCTATAGCTGGCGACCAATTTATTATTAGCAGCGGTATCGGCATTGGGATATAAGGCCTGCACTGCGTTTTCTATGGACAGGCCTATCGTATCTTTGGCCGCCTGTGGCTCAGGGATCAGGTAGCCGCACTGTTCGCCCGCTTTTTGTAGGCAATGGACTATCCAATCAATGGTGTTGACCAAGGTGCCGTCCCAGTCAAATACGATTACATCAAATCGGTTCTTCATTTTTAGTAAAATCAATGAATTGCTGTGGTAATGGGGCAGAAATCTTCAAGGTTTCCCCAGTGACAGGGTGCTGAAATTGTAAGGTTTCCGCATGCAGGAACATCCGCTTATAGCCTCGATTTTTAAAGATTTTGTTGATGTCATCAAAGCCGTAACGGTCATCGCCAACAATCGGGTGGCTTAGATAAGCGGCATGGACGCGAATTTGATGGGTACGTCCGGTTTTGGGTGATACCTCAACCAGGGTTGCATCTTTAAATAGCTTTAATCGACGGAATAAGGTTTCGGATGCTTTTCCCGCTTGGCTGATTACGACCATCCGCTCACCCCCTTTACTGACATTTTTGAGTAAAGGTTGGTTCACCACCAATTTTTTTCTTGCCCATTGCCCTGACAGCAAGGCCAGATAGGTTTTGGTCACCGTATCATCCCGAAACTGTTCATGCAGATGCCGCAAGGCGCTACGTTTCTTGGCGATCAACAAGCAACCGGAGGTGTCACGGTCGAGCCGATGCACCAATTCAAGGAAGCGTTGCTCAGGGTTTATTTTCCTGAAACCTTCGATAATTCCGGAATCAATGCCGCTGCCGCCATGCACGGCAAAGCCTGAGGGTTTGTTGACGACTAACAACGATTCGTCTTCAAACAAGACATTATGTTGCAAGATGTCAGTTAAACCACGGCTGACGGGCAGGCCGCCATCCGCACTTTCTGCCATCCTTACCGGTGGAATCCGTACAATATCGCCGATAACCAAGCGATATTTCACGTCTACCCGTCCCTTATTTACCCTGACTTCACCTTTACGGACGATGCGGTAAATGCGGCTTTTGGGTACGCCTTTCAAGCGGGTAATGAGAAAATTATCCAGCCTTTGCTCACTATTGTCTTCGGTTATTTCCACCCATTGTACCTGGGGTGCTGGGCTTTGTTGGTCGGTGTCCATGGCTTAAATAATACCAGTAGTTTGCCTTGATTGATGGATTAAATTGATGAAAAGCAATAAGGTTGCTATATTATCATCGCTATAAAGTAAAAATAGCAGGTGCTATAAGGTTTCCATCATGAAACCAAGAAAAATGAGCCGGTGAGGAACGAAAGTTACAAAAATAATGTCAAGTCCTCAACCGCAAAGAATTTTTGGGTTGGTCATTCACCCATGACGAATGAATTATTAAATCCTGTCCAACGGCAGATTTTACACTAACGACTGAAAGAACACAGCTTAGTTAACAGCTACGCACAGCCATCGTTGATCTCACCACACCATAGCCGATAAGGCGCACATTAGGGTCGGGATACCAGACATCAAGTCATTTTACCTAACTAGATAAACGGACACAGGAACAACGAAAAGCGTAATTTTTCGCGCCTAAGCGGAAGTGCGGTGCCTAAAGCGGAAGCGCGGCGATTAAAACAGTCTGAATCAGTAAGCTCTGATTATTGGAGCAGTACATAAAAAGGAAATACAATGAAAAGAATGCTTATCAATGCTTCGCAGGCCGAAGAACTGCGGGTTGCTTTGGTAGATGGTCAAAAACTTTATGACTTTGACATAGAAGTACCTTCAAAAGAACAGAAAAAATCCAATATTTACAAAGGCATAATCACCCGCGTAGAGCCTAGTTTGGAAGCGGCGTTTATTAACTACGGCGCCGATAAACATGGATTTTTGCCGTTTAAAGAAATTTCGCCCATCAATCTCAAAACCCAAGACGAAACTGAAGGTGAGGTTCGCCGTAGCGCGATCAAAGACCATCTCAGGGAAGGCCAGGAAATCATCGTCCAAATCGAAAAGGAAGAACGGGGCAACAAAGGCGCTGCGCTAACCACCTATATCAGCCTGGCGGGTACGTACCTGGTGCTGATGCCTAACAACCCAAAAGCAGGCGGCATTTCAAGGCGTATAGAAGGCGACACCCGCAACGACATGCGTGAAGTCATGGCAAGCCTTGAGATCCCTGAGTCGATGGGGCTTATCGTCAGGACGGCTGGGTGCGGTAAAAACGCGGAAGAATTGCAGTGGGACTTAAATTATCTATTGCAACTATGGGATGCCATTGAACGGTCATCGACTGAACAGGCTGCACCATTCCTGGTTTTTCAGGAAAGCAATGTCATTATCCGCGCCCTGCGGGACCATTTGCGGGGAGACATTGATGAAATTCTGATCGATAACGCAGAATCGTTCAAGCTTGTGCAGAATTTCATGAAGCAGGTCATGCCGCACTTGTTGCCCAAAGCAAAGCTGTATCAGGACGCAGTCCCGCTGTTTAACCGTTACCAGATTGAATCGCAAATTGAAATCGCTTATGGTCGGGAAGTCACCTTACCTTCGGGCGGATCCATCGTCATCGACCATACCGAAGCGTTAACGTCCATCGACATTAACTCGGCCCGTGCAACCAAGGGCAGCGATATTGAGGAAACAGCGCTCAATACCAATCTTGAGGCGGCGGATGAAATTGCCCGGCAACTCAGGCTGCGGGACTTGGGCGGTTTGTTTGTCATCGATTTTATCGACATGATGTCCAACAAAAATCAACGTACGGTCGAAAATCATTTGCGGGATGCGTTGAAAATTGACCGCGCCCGGATTCAGACTGGCAAGATTTCGCGGTTCGGCTTATTGGAAATGTCCAGGCAACGGATGCGCCCGTCTTTGGGGGATTCCACCCAAATCACCTGTCCGCGCTGTAAAGGCCAAGGTTCGATCCGCAACGTGGAATCGGTCGCGCTTTCCGTATTGCGCTTGCTTGAAGAAGAGGCAATGAAAAAAGGCACGGAAAAAGTGATCGCGCATTTGTCGATTGAATGCGCCACTTTTCTGTTGAATGAAAAACGCAGTGCGATAGAAAGTATTGAGCAGAGATTAAAAGTTGGCATCGTCATCCTGCCTAGCAAACACCTGGAAACTCCCGCTTATGATATTGACCGTATCAGGGAGAAAGAGTCAGGCGTTGATGAAAAGCCCAGTTATGTGCAGATAAAAGCGGAGGATATTGCTATTCCTGAATTTGCCCAACAAGTTAAACCAAAAAGTGATAGGGCCGTCATCAAGGAGTTTTTGCATGACTCGCCAGTGCCAGCCCCCGCGCAAAACAAGGATGAGTCAGCCAGCCTGATTAAACGCTTCTGGCATAAATTGGTCGGTACAAAGCCAGAAAAAACCAAAACCAAAGCAAAAACGCAAGATTCTTCACCCCAGCTTGTTAGGGATACTGGAGTGGGTGAAGAAAACCGGCAAGCTAGACCCCGCAATAATAATCGGCGTGGTCAAGGCCCAAATCCGAACCAGAACCCGAACAAAGACGCTAATCCAGGGCGCGGAGCCCCAAGGGGACAGCCACAACGTAATGCCCGTCCACCCAGAGGGCAAGAACCCAGGTTATCCGCGCCGCAAGATGCAGTGCGCCCGCCAAACCCGAATAGGCGGCAAGAACCCATCAGGGATTTCAAACGGGATGTTGCCTCGCCGTCCGTGGAAGATATTAATGCCAGCTCGACTGTAAATGCGCCTGAAATACTGGCACCCGTTTTTTTACCTAAGCCAGAGGCCATAAGTGATGCTGTGGTTACTGTCAGCACCGAAGAATCGACATCAAGTAACGATGAGCAGAAAGCGCGGCCTGACAATAAACGGAACAGTTCAAGACGGGGCCCCAATCGCAGAAGGCCGCGCAACCCCAATTACAAAAGGCCTGATTCTGCCGGCGAGGATGGCAATAATGCTGAAGGTGCGTCCAGTGAATTTTCTGGCGAACCTCAAGCAAATTCCGCCCCGTCTTATGCGGCTGATTTCGCCAATAGACAGGGAAAAGAGAGCAGTCCAGAATCCCCGGCGAGTGCATCAAATGCCACATCAGAAAGTGCTAGCTCAACCGTGACACCTAAATCAGATTTCGGCGAATGAGACGTGGCTTGATGTTGGCATGAATAAGGTTTTTGGCAGCTTGGGATAAGCACGAGCTTAGATCGTCGGATTCATGATGGCAGATTTTTTCTTGGATATTTCGGTCCCCGCACAACAGTTGGCGATTATTGGCCGCGGTCAGATAATACGGAGTTATCCGGTCTCTACCGCTAAAAATGGCGTGGGCGAACAGCGCGGCAGTGAATGCACCCCTGCTGGCTGGCACAGCATCAGGGCAAAAATTGGTTCAGGCTTGCCCTTAAATTCAGTTTTTGTGGGTAGGCGGGCCACTGGCGAAACCTATAACGATGAACTGGGTAGGGCTTATCCGCAGCGCGATTGGATATTGACGCGCATTTTGTGGCTGGGCGGCTTGGAGCCGGGCAAAAATCGTTACGGAGACGTTGATACCTGCTGGCGATATATTTACATCCACGGCACGCCTGATGAATCGATAATTGGCTTGCCGGCATCACATGGCTGCATCCGCATGAAAAATGCCGATGTGCTGGATTTATTCAATCGTGTGGAAGCTGGTGCTAGGGTCTATATTCATGAATGACATTTTTGCCTCGTTATCTGCTTAAGCGTTTTCAACAAGCCTGCTGAAAAACCTGATATTAATCTTCAAGAAATAAATGGTGCGTATTGTTTTGGGTGTCGAGTACGACGGCAGCGGTTACTCCGGCTGGCAGTGGCAACCTAATCGACCTAGTGTGCAAGGTGAATTGGAAAAAGCCTTATCCAAAGTCGCCAATCATCCGGTTTCTGTAATTTGTGCAGGCAGGACGGACACTGGCGTACATGCGCTGGAACAAGTGGTGCATTTTGATGTCCATGTGGACAGGGATTTAGATGCTTGGCTGTTAGGGGGTAATAGTAATTTGCCTGATGCGATACGGATTACTTGGGTTAAACCAGCATTAGGCGATTTTCATGCTAGATATAGCGCGATTGCCAGGCTCTATCGTTACGTTATCCTAAACAGGCCCGTTAAGTCGGCGTTGCTGGGCAAACAGACGACATGGTGTTATCACCCGCTGGATGCGGATACTATGAATAAGGCGGCACAACACTTGGTCGGGAATCACGATTTTTCCTCATTCAGGGCGCAAGGTTGTCAATCAAAAAGCCCTGTTCGGGTAGTGCATTTTGTTGAAGTTTATCGGGAGGGCGACAAAGTTATTATTCAGATATGTGCGAACGCTTTCTTACATCACATGGTCAGGAATATAGCAGGGGTATTGATCGACATTGGAATGGGCAAGCAAGCGGAAGATTGGACGCTGGCGCTACTGGCCGCCAAAAAACGGGCGGTGGGCGGGGTAACAGCGCCGCCTTACGGTTTGTATCTGGAATCGGTTTATTATCCTGATTGTTATAGTATTCCAAAGCACCCTGCGTTCAATAAACTACCTGAAGATGCCAAACGTTTTGACTAAAGCCTCGTTTTCATGGGTTGTTTACTTGCATTTCACAGTTAATCGAGTAGATTTATTTTTTAAAACTTAACACATGATAAATATGATCAATTTTTTGTCCTTCCAAATACACGGCGGGGGTGAGGGAGGCGGTGTCGCCGCTAACGTCGAAAGCTTGTTGGTGTTTATTGAAGGGCTGGCAGGCAAAACGCCGCCGGAAATGTTTTCTGCCATCCTGCCAGGGATTGCGGGTATGGATAATATCCATCCTTTGTTGGTACATTTCCCCATTGCTTTTTTTACCGCTTTTTTCCTATTTGATTTTTTGGGTACGGTAGCCAAAAAAGAAAAATGGCGCTATGTCGCAAGCTGCTTATTGTATGTGGGTACGGTTGCGGCTGCACTTACGGTGGTGGCAGGTTTGTTTGCGGCCGATTCTGTCGAGCATGGGGAAGCTGTGCATGAGATTATGGAACGCCATGAACATTTTGGCATCAGCGTGCTGTCCTTGTCGCTGTTCCTTTCCGCTTGGCGCTTGAAGCGGTGGGGACTGCATTCAAAAACTGGCAACGCGACATTTCTTTGTTTGTCCGGTTTCCTCTGTGTGCTGCTGTCTTTAGGGGCCGATTTAGGTGGCTTGATGGTTTACCAGCATGGCGTTGCTGTCAATATTGCAGCTAACCCAGAAATGAAGCCAGAAGGCGCTGCCATGCAGCCTGAGCATAAGCAAGGCAATCCTGAAGTTAGCAATAATGCTGATAGCCATGGAGGTCATAATCACAGCCATAGCCATGGTGGGCATAGTCACGGCGGACATAGCCACTCACATTGATTTGGTATTAATGTGGCCTCTATTGCCCCCTGATCTGTCCAGCAAACCAAATAATGATTTAGGGAAAATAAAAGCGCATTTTATGGTATTCTTACGCGCTTGAATTTTTGGTGGATCCTACGTCTTTTTATGCGAACTCGCGTCAAAATCTGCGGCTTTACCCGGGTTGAAGATGCGGTATTCGCAGCCAGCTTGGGAGTCGATGCGATTGGCTTGGTTTTTTACCCGCCCAGTCCGCGAAATGTAGGGATTAACCTTGCGATTGACATCGTTAAGGCTTTGCCTGCTTTTGTTTCTGTTGTGGCGTTGTTTGTCGATGAGCAGGAGGCTCAGATAAAGAATATTTTGCAACAGGTACCAGTGGATTGCCTGCAATTTCATGGCGATGAATCTCTCGAAGAATGCAGGATTTACGGTAAGCGTTACATCAAAGCGGTCAGGATGCAGGAAGAAACCGACGTGTCAGTATTGGCAACAGATTATTACGACGCTGACGGCCTGTTGCTCGATGCCTATCATCCTTCAACGAAGGGCGGCACCGGTAGCCAGTTTGATTGGGCGTTAATCCCCGGGCACTGCCAGTTACCTGTTATTTTGGCCGGAGGGTTGGATGCCACGAATGTCAGATTGGCAATAGAACAAGTGAGGCCTTATGCGCTGGATGTCAGTAGCGGTGTGGAAACGGGAAAAGGCATTAAAGATAGAGATAAAATGGCGGCATTTATTGCAGCAGTGCATCAAGGTGACAGAATAATATCATGACAGAAAAATATACTATGCCTGACGCGAAAGGGCATTTTGGGCCGTATGGCGGGATGTTTGTCGCGGAAACATTGATGCCACCCATCCAGGAATTGAATGCAGCTTATCAACGGTATTTGCATGATCCTGAGTTTATCGCGGAACTGGATGCTGACTTACAAAATTATGTTGGCCGGCCTTCGCCTTTGTACTACGCCGAACGCTGGAGCCGCGAACTGGGCGGCGCACAGATTTACCTGAAAAGGGAAGACCTGAACCATACCGGTTCCCACAAAATCAATAACACCGTCGGCCAAGCTTTATTGGCAAAGCGCATGGGCAAAACCCGTATTATCGCAGAAACAGGCGCGGGTCAGCATGGCGTGGCGACAGCGACCGTTGCCGCACGGCTTGGGTTGGAATGCGTCGTCTACATGGGGGCTGTTGATGTCGCCCGGCAATCACTGAATGTTTATCGCATGAAGCTGCTGGGTGCTACCGTGGTAGCGGTTGAATCCGGCTCAAAAACCTTAAAAGATGCCCTGAATGAAGCATTACGGGACTGGGTGACTAACGTCGATAACACGTTTTATATCATCGGTACAGTCGCAGGGCCTCACCCTTATCCAGCTATGGTGCGCGATTTTCAGGCAATCATAGGCCGCGAAACCAAACAGCAATGCCAGGACATGATCGGTAAGCTACCCGATGCCTTGGTTGCCTGTGTGGGCGGCGGCTCCAATGCTATCGGCCTGTTCTACCCTTTCATTGACGACGAATCGGTCAAGCTGATCGGCGTTGAAGCGGCGGGTGACGGGGTGGCAAGTGGCCGTCATTCCGCGCCGTTATGTGCGGGTCGTCCTGGGGTATTGCACGGCAACCGCACTTACTTGATGGCTGATGACGATGGCGAAATCATCGAAACCCACTCCATTTCGGCGGGGCTTGATTATCCGGGGGTAGGGCCTGAACATGCGTGGTTAAAAGACACGGGTCGGGCGACTTACGTCAATATTACCGACACCGAAGCGCTGGAAGGCTTTTATGCCCTGACGCGCATGGAAGGCATTATTCCGGCACTGGAATCTGCCCACGCCATGGCTTACACCATGAAACTCGCGCCCACTATGCGTAAAGACGAAACCATTGTCATCAATTTATCCGGTCGTGGCGATAAGGATATGCAAACGATGGCCAAACGAGAGGGTATAGAATTATGAGCCGTTTAGCTGGAACTTTTGAACGGCTTGCCAAGTCTGGCCGCAAGGCATTGATACCTTTTATTACCACCGGTGATCCTACGCCTGATTTTACCCTGCCGCTCATGCACGAAATGGTTAAGGCGGGGGTCGATATTATCGAGCTGGGTGTGCCGTTTTCCGATCCGATGGCGGACGGCCCCGTTATCCAACGGGCGAGTGAACGGGCATTGGCGCATAAGATGAGCTTGAAGAAAACCTTGGCGATTGCTGAAGAGTTTCGCAAAACTGACCAGCGGACGCCAGTGGTGTTGATGGGTTATCTCAATCCGATAGAGGCCATGGGCTATGAGGTTTTTGCCAATGCCGCACAACGTGCTGATATTGATGGTGTGTTAACCGTCGATTTGCCACCTGAAGAAGGCCACGAATGCGCCGTTTTGCTGAAAGAGCGCGGAGTAGACACCATTTTTCTATTGGCACCTAACAGTACCGATGACCGCATCAGGAAAATGTCTGCTGTCGGTAGCGGTTATCTTTACTACGTTTCACTCAAGGGCGTTACGGGTGCAGGTCATTTGAATGCGGCTGATGTGGAAAATAAGCTGAAGCAAATCAAGGCAATCACAACAATGCCGGTTAGTGTTGGCTTTGGCGTGAAGGATGCCGAAACTGCTAAAATAATTGCTGCATTGGGGGATGGGGTTGTCGTTGGCAGCGCCTTGATCAGTAAGATCGAAAATAATTTAGATAACCCAGGGCGTGCCAAATCCGAAATTATCGGGTTATTGTCTGCCATGCGGCAGGCAATGGATAGTTAGCAACCAATAATGCTAAACTGAATGCACAATGATAAAACTCGACGGTATTTGCAATGAGTTGGTTTGAAAAAATTGTTTCTTCAACGATAAGGACGGATGCGTCCAACAAAAAAGCGGCTGTTCCTGAAGGTTTGTGGAATAAGTGTCCATGTTGTAACGCCATTCTCTACAATCTAGAACTGGAAAAAAACTTCAATGTTTGCCCCAAGTGCGAGCATCACATGCGGATTTCTGCCAGGATGCGGCTCGATATGTTTCTTGACGAGGAAGGCCGTGAAGAAATTGGCAAAGGCGTGAAGCCCACCGATCCGCTAAGATTTAAGGACAGCAAAAAATACAAGGACCGCATCAGCCAGGCACAGAAGCAAACCAAAGAAAATGACGCGCTGTTGGTGATGAAAGGCCAGCTAAAAGGCCAAGATTTAGTTGCCGCGGCTTTCGATTTCAATTTCATGGCTGGTTCTATGGGTTCGGTTGTCGGTGAAAAGTTCGTCCGGGGTGTGAACAAAAGCCTGGAGCTGGGCATTCCTTTCATCGTGTTCACCGCAAGCGGCGGTGCGCGTATGCAGGAATCCTTGTTTTCCTTGTTCCAAATGGCAAAAACCAGCGCTGCTTTGGCAAAGCTTGCCGAGGCTGGAATCCCTTATATTTCTTTTATGACCGACCCTACCATGGGCGGTGTCTCGGCAAGCCTGGCCATGCTGGGTGACCTCAATGTTGCCGAACCCAATGCCTTGATAGGCTTTGCAGGCCCCAGGGTTATCGAACAAACCGTACGGGAAAAACTGCCGGAAGGTTTTCAACGCAGCGAATTTTTGCAAGAACATGGCGCTATCGACATAATTATCGACCGCCGTGAAATGCGCGATAAAATTGCCGCGCTTTTGGCAATGATGACCGAGAATAAAATCATTACTGAAGAACCAGAGCTAGAAAATAATCGAGAAGAACATGGCGTGGCACAGCTTTCTAAACTGGAAAGTTAGTTTCATCCTAAGATGGCTCATTTCGATACGTTGAAGGGTTGGTTAAGTTGGCAGGAAAGTTCGCATCCTTTAACGATAGACCTGGGCCTGGAGCGGGTTGCAAAGGTTTATGACGCACTCAACCCTAGTGGTGTCAAACCACTTACCATTACGGTTGCCGGTACTAACGGGAAAGGTTCGTGCATTGCTTATCTTGAGGCGATTTATCGGGCAGAAGGTTATCGGGTGGGTGCTTACACCTCTCCCCATATTTTAAAATATAACGAGAGGATCAAGATAGACGGTAAGCCATTATCGGACGACTTGATTTGTAACGCATTTGAGCGCATTGAAAAAGTTCGTGACCATACCTCGCTCAGTTATTTTGAATTTGGCACGTTGGCGGCATTAGACATATTTTCCCGTGCCGATCTCGACATACAATTACTTGAAGTCGGTTTGGGCGGTCGCCTGGATGCCGTCAATATTGTTGAACCCGACGTTGCCATTATCAGCAGCATAGGCATAGACCACGTCGCTTGGTTAGGTGAAACCCGCGAGCAGATAGGCTATGAAAAAGCAGGGATTTTTCGGGCTTCCGTACCCGCTATCGTGGGCGATCCGCTGCCGCCAAATTCATTAAGGCAGGTCGCCGAAGACAAAAATGCCTGTTTTTATGCGTTAGGTGAAGATTTCGGCTATACCAAACGACCAGGTGGCTGGCAGTGGTTTGCTGGTGAAAAGCGAATCAACCATCTGCCGGAGCCGGCATTGAAAGGTGAACACCAATACCGCAATGCATCTGCCGTGATTATGGCCACTGCCCAATTAGCTGATAAACTGCCTGTCAATGAGCAATCAATTCGTCAAGGTTTGGAAAATGTCCAATTGCCCGGGCGTTTTCAGCTGATTGATGGCGATATTCCTGTGCTTTTGGATGTAGGCCATAATCCCGAAGCGGTACGGACACTGGTTGAGTATTTAACCCAAAATTTTCCGAACCGACGTATTCATGCTATCTTTTCAATGATGAGAGACAAAGATATTGCCGAAGTCCTAAGGATTATGAATCCTGTGGTTTACGACTGGTTTTTTGCACCTTTGGCCAATGCCAGGGCCGCCACTGAAGCGTTGATGCGGGAAATTTTTTCATGCCACGGCATGGACAACCTGTCGTTTGGTTATACTGGCTTCGCAGATGCCTTCGAGGCTGCAAAAAAACAGGCGGATAAAAACGACTTGTTGCTCGTATTTGGTTCTTTCTTTTTAGTGTCCGATTGCTTGGCTGAATTTCATAATAGTAGGTAGAAAAATGGATCATGAATTAAAACAACGCTTGATTGGTGCGGTTGTTGTGACTGCGCTGGCCGCTATTTTTATACCGATGTTGTTTGATGACCCCGTCAATAATAGCGGTGAAGCAGTAACTGAGCTAACCATCCCTAAAGCACCTGTCGGGGCTTCGTCGGGGGCTGGAGAAAACCTTCCGGCTGACAAGGCGCAGGTATTGAATAGGCCCGATACGGAACTTTCCGTTTCCGAAGAAGACGACGGCCATGCTGATTCAACAGGTGGAGAACAAGCTATAACGCCGGATGGTGACCAAACTCAGCAAGCTGGAACGGCCCAGCCTTTGGCTGGTGCAGAGTCCGATGTTCAGGAGAACGGGCCAGTTGATGATTCGGTGCCGACACAACCCGGCCAAAATGAACAGCCGTCGCTGGATACCGGTGTAGTGGACGAGGCAAATCAGCCTGAAGTGAGCCAGGACCAATCGGTTAAAACCTTTGAGGCTTCAAAAAAATTGGAGCAGAACTCAGGAATGCCCGTTAAAAAACAAACACCTGCGCCGATGGTTTTCGAGAAACCAACGGTCAAGCCGGTAGGCCCG
The DNA here is from genome assembly GCA_043771735.1 of Methyloglobulus sp. Taxonomy (GTDB): domain Bacteria; phylum Pseudomonadota; class Gammaproteobacteria; order Methylococcales; family Methylomonadaceae; genus Methyloglobulus. Next base: position 4,311 of record JAYVGW010000268.1, on the reverse strand, counting down.
ATAGAAAAGCCCAAGACAGTCATTAAAAGCAAGAAGGAAGTTGTCCAAAAATCAAGTTCCAAGCTGGTGCGTTATTCCATACAAGCGGGCAGCTTCAATAAGAAGGAAAATGCCCAGGCCCTGGTAGACAAGCTACGTAAACAGGGAATGCCTGCGTCCTTGGTCGCAAAAGGCGATTTATTTAGGGTGAAGATTGGGCCGGCACTAGACAAAAACAAAGCCAAGGAAATGAAAGCAAAGCTGGATAAGCAAAATATCAAGGGTTTGCTCACCACCGAATGAAATAAGGCCATTCAAAACCAAGAACTGTTGATTTGTAAGCATGATTTGGGTCGATAATGCCATTATTGCATTGTTAGCAATTTACACCGTAGTCGGCATTATGCGTGGGTTTGGACAGGAAGCTTTTTCTATAACCGTTTGGGTGATTGGAATTTGTGTCGCCTGGTTTTTTAGCCAGGACTTTGCCATTTTATTGTTGAAGTTTTTTAGCGCTTCCTCGACGAGGCTGGCCGCGTCCTTTGTGGCGTTAATCCTGATAACATTGATGATGGGCGGTATAATCAATTTGTTGCTAGGTGAAAGTGTAAAAAAAACGGGCCTTAGCTTTCTTGATCGGTTCGGTGGGCTAATCCTGGGTTTTGGCCATGGCTTGGTCGTTGTATTTGCCATGGTCATAGTCGCTGGGATAACCCCGTTACCTAAAGATCGCTGGTGGCAAGAGTCAAAATTTATACCACCTTTTCAATCACTGGCCACGTTAATGAAGAACAACATCTCGTCTACTGTGGCAAGTTCCATCAATTATCGCTAGCGCCCTGTGGCAGGTTAAAAACAATGTGTGGTATTGCCGGTATCGTTTCACATCAAAACGTCAATCAAGAGCTGTACGATGCCCTGACGGTCCTTCAGCACAGAGGTCAGGATGCGGCAGGAATAGTCACCTGCGAAAATGGCCGCTTGTATTTGCGCAAAGAGAACGGCCTGACCCGTGATGTTTTTAATGATGCCCAGATGATGAAGCTGAAAGGCAATATGGGCATTGCCCATGTGCGCTATCCAACGGCCGGTTGTGCGAGTTCGGCAGAGGCGCAACCGTTCTACGTCAATTCGCCGTTTGGCCTGACCTTGGCGCACAACGGCAACCTGACCAATACAGACGAACTCAAAAAAGCGTTGTTCGTTGAAGACCAACGCCATATCAATACCGACTCCGATTCGGAAGTGTTGCTTAACGTGTTCGCGCACGAACTGCAAAGTTTGGGTAAGCTGAGGTTGACCGTTGACGATGTCTTCCAGGCGGTGTCAAATGTCCATCGTCGCTGCCGGGGCGCTTATGCGGTAGTCATCATGATTGCGGGCTATGGTATCTTAGGGTTTAGGGATCCGCATGGCATCAGGCCTGTGGTGTTTGGCGAAAGAAAGACCAAGCAAGGCACGGACTTTATGATTGCATCCGAAAGCGTTGCCCTGGATGTGTTGGGTTTTGACCTTATCCGTGATATTGCACCGGGCGAAGCCGTCTTTATCGAAGAATCCGGTAAGCTCCACACCCGCCAATGTGCCGAAAAAATAGACCATTGCCCGTGCATTTTTGAATATGTCTATTTCGCCAGACCCGATTCCATCATCGACAATATCTCCGTGTACAAGGCACGCTTGCGGATGGGCGAAAAACTTGCCGAGAAAATTTTGCGCGAGTGGCCTGATAATGACATTGACGTGGTTATTCCCATTCCCGACACCAGTCGGACATCGGCGTTGCAGATGGCTTATCTGCTGGGTGTCAAGTTTAGGGAAGGCTTTATCAAAAATCGTTATATAGGCCGTACTTTTATCATGCCCGGACAAAAAATGCGGGAGAAATCGGTCAGGCAAAAGCTGAATGCCATTGGCCTTGAGTTTGAGGGCAAAAATGTGCTGCTGGTCGATGACTCGGTGGTCAGGGGGACAACCTCGGCACAGATTATCCAAATGGCGCGGGATGCCGGTGCAAAAAAAGTCTATTTTGCCTCGGCTGCGCCCCCCGTACGCTATCCTAACGTCTATGGGATCGACATGCCTGCGGCCAGCGAGCTGATCGCGCATAACCGTACGGAAGATCAGGTTTGCGCCGCAATTGGTGCCGACAAGATGATTTACCAAGATTTGGATGATTTGATCGAAGCGGTCGCGCGTGGCAATAGGCACATCAAGCATTTCGACACCTCCTGTTTTAGCAAGATTTACATTACTGGCGATGTTGATGATGTTTACCTTAACCTCACAGAATCACAGCGCAACGACGATGCCCAAACGCAACGAAATGCGTTAGATTTTGTCCATGAAATGTAATGCTGATGTAATTAGTGTTATCGGGTCGGCCAACTTATCCAATCAACCGTGTTATTTATCTTATAAATGAAAGAAATAGACTGGAAAAATTACGGCTTAGAAACCCAAGCGATAAGGGCAGGGCAGCATCGAACCCATGAAGACGAACACAGCCTGCCAATATTTGCGACCTCTAGTTACGTGTTCAAAAATGCGGAAGAAGCGGCGCAGCGCTTTACCGGACAAAAACCCGGCAATATCTATTCCCGATTCACCAATCCCACCGTAAACGCTTTTCAAGAACGCCTTGCTTACATGGAAGGCGGCGAACGCTGCCTCGCGTTTGCATCAGGCATGGCGGCTATCCTAGCAGTCGGCATGGGTTTGCTGAAAACCGGAGACCATGTGGTTTGTTCGCGTGGCGTGTTTGGTAATACCGTCCTGTTATTCCAGAATTATTTCAGCAAGTTTGGCGTTGAAACGGATTTTGTCGATTTAACAGACACAGCGGCCTGGGAAGCCGCCATTAAGCCCAATACCCGGTTTTTATTCCTTGAAACGCCATCAAATCCGCTGATTGAGATTGCAGATATTGAATTATTAGCTAATATTGCTCATAAGCATGGCTGCTTATTGATCGTCGATAACTGCTTTTGTACACCCGTGCTGCAAAAGCCGTTCGCATTGGGTGCTGATATTGTGATCCATTCGGCAACCAAGTACATCGACGGACAAGGGCGTTGCGTGGGTGGCGCGGTTATCGCCAGTAACGAAATTATCGAAAAATCGATTTATCCTTACTTACGTACGGGCGGCGCAACCATGAGCCCTTTTAATGCCTGGGTGTTTTTGTCAGGGTTGGAAACCTTGGCGGTAAGGATGAAAGCGCATTGTGACAGCGCATTTGAATTGGCAAAGTGGCTGGCGCAATGTCCAGATGTCAGTAAAGTGCACTATCCTGGCTTGCCGTCACATCCGCAACATGGGCTGGCAAAACGCCAACAAAGCCATTTTGGCGGGATAGTCAGTTTTGAGTTACACGGCGGTAAAGAGCAGGCATGGAAGTTGATTGATGCGACGGAAATGATCTCAATTACCGCAAACCTGGGTGATGTTAAAACGACTATCACCCATCCGGCAACAACGACGCATGGCCGCTTGACCCCTGAAATCCGAGGGCTTGCGGGCATTAAAGATGGCTTGGTCAGAATCTCGGTAGGGCTGGAAAACTTAGAAGACATAAAAAGGGATCTGGCGCGGGGTTTGTAACACAATAGGAAGCATTATGGTTCTGACAATTGTACAAAGTTTATTTTCTGATAATGTTAACTTACTGAAAAGCAAAGCATCTAAAAATGCCTATCAAGGTACGGCAATAGCGGTAACAGCAGTTATTGTTGCCACTATCACGGTGTGTTATCTTGACACGGGCGCCCTTTCCCTGGAAGGCCTATGGGCTGCACAAAAGCATAACCCCGCACTTTGGATGTTAAACAGCATGCCTTTTGTGTTCGGCATTTGGGGCCAGTACTCCAATTCCATGATCGCTTACCATGCAGGGGCAATGATTATCGACCAAACCCAGGAGCTGCGTACCAAAACGGATGACCTTGAGAAACAGACCACCTATGCCAGCACCCATGACCGCCTGACCGACCTGCCTACTAGGGCGCTGTTTTATGATCGTGTTGCAAGGGCAATCGCTTTTGCCATGTCTGTTGATAACCCACCCCGAAGGCTGTCTATTCTCTTGATTGAAATAGAAAATTTTAAGGACATCTACGAAGCTTTGGGACGGAACAGCAGCGATTTGGTGCTAAAACAAATTTCTACGCGCCTCCAAGGTGTCAGCCTGGAAAGGGACGACATTGCTAAAATAGACGGCAATGTGTTCGCCGTTTTATTGTCGGCGCGATCTGATGTTGACAGGGCAAAAGAATTTGCAAAACAGATCCAAAAAACCATGGAATCGCCTTTCGTGGTTAATGGGTTGCAAGT
>JAYVGW010000267.1:0-5680 GCA_043771735.1 Methyloglobulus sp. | reverse complement strand
TTAACAAGCCACAGGTTAACTGGCAATTGCTTTTAATAACCAATTGAATTTACAGAACTTGATATTTATCAACCTGTGCAAAGTATAGAGGCATGTAATTCTTTATAGGTTGCCACCACTTTATGCAGGTTAATCTTAATGTTGTCAAATGGATTTCATCGTATCATAGCGTTGCCGTACCTGTAACTTACCTAATTAATGGGCATCACAAGCGCCTGCCAGAATATTAAATGGCTTACCAGCACAAAATAGACATAAAAATATGATATTCACTTTTTTGATCAACAGCATCCTGGTCGCCCTTGCGGTGTTGATTCATTTTGAAGCGCTTAACCTGTTATCTGTGCTGATCCCCAGATTGCGGGTCGAACACCGATTCCGCGTACTATTTGGCGTTTTTGGGGCTTTGTTTGCCCACATTATAGAAATCTGGTTATTTGCCTTCGCTTATTATTTCAAGATACGGTCAGGTTATTTTGGTACGTTGGAGGGCAATTTCGATAACAGCCTGATGGATTGCAGTTACTTTTCGTTCACAAACTACACCTCGCTTGGTGTCGGCGATATAGAGCCTACCGGCGATATCCGGTTTTTGGCTGGATTGGAAGCGCTTACCGGGCTGGTGTTGATAGCCTGGACATCTTCTTTTATGTTCCTGGAGATGCAGAAGCTGTGGAAAGATAGGTGATGTCTTGATGTAAGTGCCAATACCAAAAAACGTTCGGCATTACAATTCAAGCACCTTGACAACAGCAGTAGTATCGCTAAGTTCAGAGGGGCTGCTAATCATGGATGCTGGCCTGGGCATTGAGGTTATGGCAGGAAGGCCATAAGAAAAGTCGATAACCCTTATCGAGAAAGGTATCCCAGGTTTGACCAGGAATTCGATAACAAGGCCTTCGTCATTCAAGCCCACACTATCAAGTCGCCAATGGGTTCGTGGGGATTGCGTATAAGGCTGGCCAGCAACTTTTGATTGAAGCACGTCAATGCCTTCGATAGCGACCTTCATCTTAGGTGCGTGCCTTGACGATTTGACCCTTATCTTAAGTTGTCTTTGACCAGGGCTTGTACCAGCTATCGCAATGTCCTCGAGCGTTTCTATAGTCGGCGCTTGCAAGGTTAACACCGCTGCTGGTGCTGCCCACAGGGGAGGGAAGCTATCACCGAATAGCCCTGGCATGTGTTTTTTCGCCCGGATATTAGGGAAATAAGTCGAAGTCCATCCGTCAAGTTGTTTGTCCGATGATAACCAATAAGCGTGTTGAGGTGTTCCGCTTAGTGTGTAAAACAAGGTGTTTTGGCGTGGGTGATTGGCATCAAAACCAGAACTTAATGACCCTGCTGCCAGGGCTGCAAAGCCTAGCAATAGTGATGATCCCACTACTAATTTTCGCTGGCCTATCATCTTCAGGAGAGGTGCTAACAGACCTAATAGCAATACCAAAAAACCGACAACCACGCCGATCATTTGTGGCGTTAAGCCAATGAATAAATTCCTGATAAAGGGCGCAAATATAAGGATTGCTGGAACACTGCCTAGGAAAATCAACAGAGTATGAACTGGCTGCTGGATATTTTTCCGCAGCATTAGCAGCATCCCCAAGGCCACCAGCAATCCTGCCAAAGGCCAGAACAGCAAGAAGCTCACTCCAGGTAGCCAAACACTGGCCAGCACCAATAATATCAGCCAGCAAGAGATGACTCCAAAAGCAAATTCGATAGGTCGTAGCCATTTACACGCATAAGTGTACAAAAAACCGAACAAACCCATATTGAGGAAAACGAAAGCCAGTAAATACCAATGGCTGTTATAGGTGTCGCCTTGAAGAAGCGACCCATATCCAGGGTGTAAGTAGCGGATTGCTAACCACAAAAAATGGCTGGTCACTGCCAGTCCAAATAGGATGGACGGAAATACAATAGCACTTGCAACTATACGGCTTCCCCGTACGGTTTTCGTTTTCAAAGCTAACCCTAATATTGCAACAACTAACAGCAATAACGTTGTGTTGAGCGGCATAATCCAGCTTACGGGATAATGCACTAAACCTAGGCTGGGAAAATCAAAATAGACATTATCTGACGATTTCAGGTCGTTTAAAGGGATATTGCCAAAATGCTTAACCAAGGCAAGCATGATGTCGCCTTCTTGTTGCAAACTGCCTTGATCTAACAATTCAGGACGGTCAAGTTGGGTGTGGTAACTCGTGTGGCCTTCAATCGCGGCAAAATTCATCCCTGGAATGCCCGCCTGTTTAAAAACAGTAAAATCAGTATCGTTGGACAAGCGTTTATAAACCTCATAAAACAAGGAAGTCGCCGACACAAGCGGCGCGGCGACCAAGCCTTCAATAAGCTTGCCATTGCCTTTGCTGGTTTCAAACATCATAAAAGCGCCGCGATTACCACGGTATTCAAAATTCAACGCCAAGCCGATATTTTTTGCCCAGGGATGTTGCTGGATAAACGCTTCTGCGCCGAGCAATCCGGTTTCCTCGCTATCAGTGAACAGGCAGATCAAATTATTTTGTAATGGCGGCTGTGTTTTTATGGCCCTCAGCGTTTCCAGTATCGCCGCCACCGATGCGCCGTCGTCTGCGGCCCCAGACCCTGTGTATACTGAATCGTAATGCGCTGACAATAGCAGTGCTTTTCCAGGTTTTGTCCCTGGAACGCGCACCAACACATTATGGATTCTTCCTGCGTGCTTTTTTTGGGGATTGACCACCAACGCTGATTGTACTTCCGGTTCTAATCCAATTGCCTTCAACTGGGCAACTAAATATTGGCGAACATAAGCATTTTGAAAGCTGCCGGTCGGATGCGATTTTGCCCCGATTTGCTGGACATGCGGCATGGCACGGGCAGAAGAGAAAGCCGATGCAGGTGCGTTAAGCGAGGAGGGATTGGGTGGATAAGTGTGGTAAATTCCAGCGCCTACCAGGATTAAAACGCCAATCAGTAAGATGACAGTTTGCTTTGAAGAAGTGTTTTGTAGTGTTTGATGTTCGCCTAGCATCATGACCCCGTGTGGCTTGGATATTTTATCAACCAGATCAGCACGGTAGGGACGCAAAAATTTGAGTCCCTACGTTTGCAATCGACTATGGCTTTTCTGGTTATTGGCGCTCACCACCATGAAATCTAAATTTTCAGACGCTGCGAATTGAATTCTGGCATGTCGGACAATTTTATCAGCCAGTTCTGCATTATCAACCGCGCAAAATCCCGTGGGCCCCCACGATGTTTGCCCTATAGCGGCCGCGCCTTGCTTTGCAAGCCAGGCCATCGCTTTACCGACTTCTTTGCTTGCATAGATACCGCCTTGGGCGGGGGCGAAGTGTTTGCCGACGGCTATTTGTAGTTGCGAAATGACTCGCCCAAATTGCCCCAAGTCATGTTCAGCGACGGCTGGCAATGCCTGCATCATGATTAGGTAACATAAGCGCTCCGCTTCTTGCCGGGGGAATTCTGGCAAGGCTTCAAATGCGGCGATTTCCTGTTCGCCATGCAGCCCTTGGCCACGGTCAAAGACCAGGATAAACCGCCAGTCCGATGGTACATCCAGATGGACAAGTACCGGCGGGGTAATGGTTTTTTCGCCCCGGCCGCCATCAACCACCAGGCCGCCGTGTTCAAATACGCCGATGCCGATGCCTGAACGCAGTCCCCTGTCCATGACGGCGGCAATATCACGCACGGTCAATCCTAAGTCATAGTAAGCATTCAATGCCGTACCGATTGCCAAGGCCATTTGCGTGCCAGAACCTAATCCTACATGTTCTGGGATTGCTGCTTCTATGTTTATATTGACTTGGTCTGATACGTTTAAAGCATCGCATAATTGGGTTAAACAGCGGTCGGCGCGTTCTTCGGATGGACCAGTGATGGAGCGCTTACCTGATTTTGTTAAGGTTAAGCGCGTATTGATTTCGTTCAGCGCAATGCCGATACTACCAAAATGCCGACCCAGCGATCCGCTTAGGTCGATAAACCCCATGTGCAGTCGTGCGGGTGCGGTAACGGAAATTTTGGTAAAGGACGACATTAAATGACTGGGTTTTTAATCGCTGGCTTGTGGGCAATTATAGCCTGATAGTCCTTTGAGAAGGTAAGGTTTCAAAAACCTGAGTAAGATCGTCCAGCAAACAATCACACAATTCTACCGTCAGTGGGTTAATAGGGAAAGTCGAAGGAACATACGTCGAATAAGCGCCTGATTTTGATGCCGCGACGATCCCGGTATGGGAGTCTTCAAAGATCACGCACTGATGGATATCAAGCTGCATCCGCTCGGCGGCTTTCAGGAAAATATCCGGTGCTGGCTTAACATGCTCTACTTCATCGCCGGTAACAACTAACGGAAAACGCTGTGTCAGCCCAGCAATGGCGAGGCAATGCCGCGCATAAACTGCCCAGCTATTGGTCGCTAAACAAACCGGAATCCCTTGTTGCTCGGCATAATCCAGCAAATCGATTACACCTAGTTTGACGGCAATCCCGTGTTCACGGACATGTTTTCGCCAATAGTCCGTACCCAATTGCTTAAACGCCTGCAAATTAAAATCTTGTCCTAACCAGGCCTTTAACTGCGCTTCTACTTGCTGATAATGAAGTCCAGATACGGTTTTGAAAGTATCTGGTTCAAGTTGATAACCCATTGTTTCAACTGCTTGTTGCCATGCCGCAAAATAAGTTGGCTCGGTATCCAGCACCAGGCCGTCCATATCAAAGATAAATCCTTGAAAACTGCCTAACTTAAAGAGCTTATCATTCAGTCCTTCGATTGGCGCAGGACGGACGGTAGCAAGTTGGTTCCGTTTGTGGTGAACCCTTCGACTAAACTCAGGAGAGCCTTGTCGATCCAAGAACAATACCAACTCCATCAGAATTTTTTTTAGCATTGAACGACCTTAATATATTCCCCAGGCGCTTCCCGGCTTGAGCCGACGGCGATGCGTTTGCTGCCATCTTCCGTTTGTTCCAATAACCCAGAAATTTCAACGGCTTCACCCACGAATGCCTGCCCTGTATAGGTTGCTATAAAACAAACGACTGTATTGACGGTTTCATGGTCTATTGAATAAATCGCAGGATAATCAAAGCCGTACTTATCTTCCGTGATTTTGCACTGTACGGTAATCGCGCCATATTTTTGATAAGTGATTTGTTCGGGTTGAGTTTGAATATCAACAAAATTCAGGTCGAATTTTCGTCCGTTAATCAGTCCTTTGTTGAATTTACGGCGTTCATGCCAGATATACTCTTGCAAACTTAAGGTACATGACCGTCGAGCGTAGGCATCCTGCCAATCCTTGTCGCTTAGATCACCCAATTGCTGTTTGCTTATGAGGCCAGCGGTTATTGCCCGTGCTTTATGGAAGATTGCCCGATCATAAAACACCAAGTCAATATCCGACTTTTGCTGCTGTGCGCCTATTAAAACCGAACCCGTCACGCCAACTTGTGCCAAATCCAAGCCGTTTTGCTCGAATAACTGGCACAAATCGTACAAACCCTGTTCGACCTTATCGCGTTGATGGCTAAACAGAAGCTGCTGCAAGCGTTGTTTTGGACTGTGGTGGTGAATGATCCGGTCAGTAGCCACTGCATGGAGTTGTGTATCCAATACCGCTGAATAATGCAGGTAATCTGGATGATGCAGCTTTAGGTAAGC
>JAYVGW010000266.1:0-3426 GCA_043771735.1 Methyloglobulus sp. | reverse complement strand
CACATCCCCTCAGGCGTAGTGGTTGAATGCCAGGATGAACGCTCGCAACACAAAAACCGCGCCCGTGCGATGTCATTGTTGGCATCACGCTTGCTGTCTTCCGAGCAGGAAAAACATCACGCCGAACAATCCCTCACCCGCAAGCTACAAGTCGGTAGCGGTGACCGCTCCGAGCGCATCCGCACCTATAACTATCCGCAAGGCCGCTTAACCGACCATCGCATCAACCTGACTCTATACAAGCTGGAAGACATCATGCAAGGCGGCTTGGAGCATGTCGTCCAACCTTTAATCAGTGAACACCAGGCGGAATTGCTGACACAACTGGGTGATGAATAATCCGGCAAACCGTAAAGTGGCTACGGTTAAAACAGCATTGGCTGAAGCCGTTAGCGCATTACGGGAAGCATCCGAATCACCCTTGTTGGATGCTGAAGTGTTGCTCTGTAAAGTCCTGGACAAAGGCCGATCCTATTTACGGGCCTGGCCTGATGCCATAATAAGCGCAGGGCAACACCAGGCTTATCAGGTTTTGGTGAATGACCGACGACAAGGCAAGCCGCTTGCTTACATCATCGGCACGAGAGAATTCTGGTCGCGGGATTTTCAAGTGTCACCGGATGTGCTGATTCCAAGGCCTGACACCGAATTACTCATTGAACTCAGCTTGGCGCTGATACCGACAAACCAACCGTTCAGAATTATCGACCTAGGCACAGGCTCCGGCATTATCGCTATCACGCTGGCAGCAGAACGCCCTCACGCCCAGCTCTTCGCGACCGATATTAGCGCAGCCGCCTTAGCTTGTGCGAAAGACAATGCGGCAAAACATAAGGTCGAACATATTCAGCTTTACCAAAGCAATTGGTTTGAAAATGTACCGGATGGCAAATTTGACCTTATCGTCAGCAACCCGCCTTACCTTGCCGAAGACGACGAACATCTACGGCAGGGCGACCTGCGTTTTGAACCGAAAACCGCCTTGATCTCTACCCAGCAAGGATTAAACAGCATAAAAACCATTGCCGAATCTGCCCGTGACCGATTAGAAATGGGTGGTTTTTTACTGATTGAGCATGGCTACAACCAAGAAGCAGAAGTACAAAGCATCTTTAGCAATATGGGCTTTCAAGCTGTGCAAACCCATACCGATTTATCAGGACAACCGCGAGCGACTTCAGGACAATACCTACCGTAGCCTTGAAAAAGCTTTTACAATGCTATCCTAACTCCCTAGCCCTCTCCCTTCTGGGAGAGAGGGGATAAAGCGTAATTTAAAGCCCTCATCCCAGCCTTGTCCCATAAGGAGAAGGGAACACTTTCTGTTAAGGAATGCATATGATCCAAACCACACTCAACGCCGAATACCAAATACCCCGCAAACTAACCAACCAACTATTGCATCTGGCGCAGTTATCGCCAGACTACGAAATATGCGGACTGGTCGGCGGTAAAAACGGAATCCCCAGCACCTGCTATCCTATAGCCAACACAGCCGAACAACCCCAACAACGTTTCCTGCTCGATGCCAAACAACAAATTGCCGCCATGTCCGACATGCGAAATCAAGGTGAAGAACTGTTCGCCATCTACCATTCGCACCCGAAAGCACCCGCGCAACCTTCCATTCACGACCTTGAAGCCGCCGCTTACCCCGATGCCCTATACTTGATTATCTCCCTGAATATCAAAGGCGTACTGGAAATGCGCGGTTTTAAAATCAGCCAGCAGAAAGCACAGGAAGTGGTGCTTACGTTGTTGGAAAAATAATTCTATTTGCTTGGTTAAATAAGAACTTAGCATTGATGGAGTGTAATGGAAACGAGGCTACAACTACCGTATATCTGCAAATTCTGTTAAATTTTTCTACCTTGAATTCGCCAACGAAGAACGGAGCCTCCCTTTAGGGACGGACATTCAAATCGTAGGGTACGCACCGCGTACCATTTCTATGATTATCTTATTATTGATTCGGCCTTATGAAGATTTAACTTCCGTTCGCCTTGAGCCTGTCGAAAGGCCTATGAGCTTTGACAAGCTCAGTACGACCGGTTCAATCATTAAAAGGCCGAATCAATAATGGTAAGACTTAATAGGTACGCGATGCGTACCCTACCAATGAGAAATCCTGTATACCGCGCCGGCATTGGCGTTTTTATTGGTAACTGCCCGACAGGAAAGCCGCAAATTGCTAAAGGGACAGATAGCCATTAGCATGCGTCGCTGCCCTTGGCCCACACAATGGCCAATAGGCTGATAAAACGAAGCCAAAAAACGATAAGTTTCTTTTATTTCTGTATTGACAGTAATAAAAGAAACCGTACAATTGCCCCCATGAATTTAAATCCTGTCGCACAACGCTTTATCCTGCACTGGGGTGAAATGGGTTCCAAGTGGGGGGTTAACCGCACGGTTGCCCAAGTACACGCCCTGCTCTACCTCATCGGTAAACCCATGCCTGCGGATGAGGTCACCGAAACATTGGGGGTAGCGCGTTCCAACGTCAGCAACAGCTTGAAAGAATTGCAGAATTGGAACTTGATTCAGGTCGTCCACATCATGGGCGACCGGCGCGATCATTTCACGACCTCAAGCGATGTCTGGCAATTATTTAAAACCGTGGTAAAAGAACGTAAGGAACGGGAATTTGATCCGACCATAGGCGTATTGCGCGACTGCCTCGCCAGCCCCGATTTAGACAAGGAAGATCCTGACGCACAACATCGGATTAAAGAAGCCTTAGGATTTATGGAAGCGCTATCTACCTGGAGTGACCAAATGCTGAAACTGGAACCCAGCACGTTGATGAAGATGATGAAGCTGGGCGGCAAAATCAAGGATCTAATTGTTTAGTCCCATATATTAGAGGTATAACCTATGCTGAACTTAAGGAGCAAAAATTATGGGACAAATACTACACGGAGCAGCCACGACCACGCACGCAATCCGAGAAAAAATACAAAACGCTGAAGAGAGCATCAGCGTGTTAGCCGAGCGTTACCACATCAACCCCAAGACCGTCCATAAATGGAAGGCCCGCGAGTCCGTGGAAGACCTCAAATGTGGCCGAAGACTTGGCCAAGGCAGCGTATTGGCCAACGTGGACGAGGCGGTCATCGTCGAGACACGGCGCAAGACCCTGTTGCCCTTGGATGACCTGTACGACCTGCTATTGCCGCACATACCCGCGCTGACCCGACCCAACCTGCACCGTTGCCTGCAACGCCATGGCGTAAGCCGCCTTGCCGACCTGTTGCCGGCCGATGAAAAGACAGTGACGAAGGCCTTCAAGGCCTATGGGCCGGGCTTCCTGCACCTCGATACCGCCCAGGTCAACTTAGGCAAGGACAAGCATTGCCTGTTCGTTGCCATTGACCGTGCCACCCGCTATGTTTACCTGGAGCTACACGACAACAGGCGCATGGG
>JAYVGW010000265.1:0-4497 GCA_043771735.1 Methyloglobulus sp. | reverse complement strand
GGGTGATTTCCCTGATCATGTGTTGGCCTTCCTCTGGCTAATTTCTGGGTTATTTTAAAGTTCATATTGTACCGTGGCTGTCAATGCGTAACTTCTATTCTCTTACTTTTTAGGGCATTGGAGGATTTATGGCAAGTGAAATGTGTATCGGTGTCGATGTGGCAAGCCGGGAGCTGGTGATCAGTAGCGCCCAAAACCTTGCCATGACAGACAACACCCGAACCGCGATTGATGCTTGGTAAGCGGCCTTGCCCGTGTAGCCCTATCGGCCTTGAAGCCACCGGCAGTTACCATGGGCTATAGGCCGACCATGTGGATGCCGTGATAATCCGTCGCTTGACCGTGGCTGAACATGCCCACTTACGGCCTTACCGGCCGGCCACGGTGCGCAACACCAAACTCGCGTTGCTACAAAAGCGTCGGGCCAGCACCGTCAAGTGTCGGCAAGCATTGAATAAGTCCTTGCACCAAGTCGGCATCTTGGCAACGCCGCTACAGCGAGCCCTGTCTGCAATTGACGACTTATTGGCCAGTATTGACCGGCAAACGTCAAACCAACTCGCCGTTTTATTCAGTTGGGCATCGCTAACGGCTATTGATGCCGCAGCCGCCTTTATTGGGCTAGACCCGAAGGCTAGCGATTCCGGCCAAAAACAAGGGCGGCGGCTGTCCAAGCATGGGCCCAGCGAATTTAAGGCACTTGCTGTATAACTGCGCACAAGCGGTCACCAAAACACCCACTTGGAAGCCGTATTATATTCGGCTTAAAACAAGAAGGTTCTCGACTACCCAAGCGTTGATCATCCTGGCGAGGAAGCTGCTGCGGATTGCGTTTTCGCTTTGGCAGCAAACCCGACACCACATTTGACGCTAAAAAAATTGCCTGCTTTAAAGGTTTGGCTTGACTGAAACCATAGAATCTCAGCACGAACGGTTCAAACATTAAAAGGCCGAAGCTATAATTACAGAAAAATCATCGGCGATAAATTTGGCAAGCGGCTACTCACCGGCAGATAGCGTATGTCCAGGCCTTAAAAAAGCTTTTGGCTATCTAGAAGTAAGCAATAAAAACCTTATTTTCCGTACTTCTTGCGGAATTTATCGACGCGTCCTGCGGTATCAACCACGCGCTGTTTACCGGTATAAAAAGGATGGCATGAAGAACAAACTTCTATTTGCAAATCCTTATTGAGTACCGAACCGGTCATAAAAGTATTGCCACAACCGCACGTTACGGTGATTTGTTTATATTCAGGATGTATTTCTGGTTTCATAGCTTAATCCACTGATAAGGTTACTTGCTTGTAATTTAACCCGATATAATACGTTTTTCATCATTAAACTGCAACTTCCAATTATCCCATGCGAATCATTACTTTGAATGTCAACGGCATCCGTTCAGCGGAACGCAAAAATTTTTTCCCTTGGCTGCAACAGCAACAGCCCGACATCGTATGCCTGCAAGAAACCAAAGCGCAAATGCACCAGCTTGATTCTGAGGTGTTTTGCCCGCAGGGCTACCATTGCTATTATCATGATGCTGAAAAAAAAGGTTACAGTGGTGTCGCCATATTCAGCAAAAAAGAACCCACCGAGGTCATAACAGGCATCGGCTGGCCGGATATTGATGCAGAGGGGCGATTTATTGAAGCTCGGTTCGATAATCTAAGCGTGGTCTCGCTTTATCTGCACTCTGGCTCATCCGGCGAAGAACGGCAAGCCATCAAATTCAGCTTTATGGAGCGCTTTATGCCTTATCTTGAAGCCTGTGCGGAGAGTGGGCGAAACTATATCATCTGCGGCGACTGGAACATTGCCCACAAAGAAATTGACTTGAAAAACTGGCGTGGCAACCAAAAAAACTCCGGCTTTTTGCCGGAAGAACGTGCCTGGATGGATCAACTATTGACTAGCGGACACTGGCTGGATGCTTTCAGGGAGATTAACCAAGAAGCCGAGCAATACACCTGGTGGTCAAACCGGGGCCAAGCCTGGGCAAAAAATGTGGGCTGGCGGATTGATTACCAGATAGTCAGTGCAGCGCTTAAAGACAAAATAACCGCCACCAGCATTTACAAAGCCGAACGGTTTTCCGACCATGCGCCGCTCATCATGGATTATTCCCTTACCCTGTAGCCAAACGTTGCTGACGCATCAACAACAAAACCAGTGCAATGGCTGGCAAGCCAACGGCTGAAGCGTAGACAAAAAAGGCGTAGTAGCCGTAATTGTCTACGACGATCCCCGAAAAACCACCCAAAAATTGGGCAGGAAGCGTCATCAAGGAGCTGAACAGGGCATACTGCGTGGCAGTATAAGCCGTGCTGGTTAGGCTGGAAAGATAAGCGATAAAGACAGAAGTCGCCAAACCGCCGCTTAAATTATCGGCACTGATCACCCCAGCTAACAAAGCCTTATTTGGCTCAGTCAATGCCAACGTGGCGAACAGCATGTTGGTAGTGACCACCATTATTGAACCTAGCAATAGCGACCTCATGATGCCGTACCTGACCACCAGTATTCCGCCCAACCCGGCACCGGCGATGGTCATAAAAAACCCGAATATCTTGCTGATTTCGGCAATATCTTTTTTACTAAAACCCATGTCCAGATAAAAAGGGTTAGACATAACGCCCAAGGTTATATCGCTCATTTTATAAAGGGCAATCAGCATTAGGATCAATATCCCAGCCTTGCCGTTACGGCTAAAGAACTCCACAAAAGGACTCAACACAGCATCGGAGAATCCCGCCAGAAAGCGCTGCCAAAAAGTCATTCGCTGTGCTACGCCCAATACGTTCTCAAGCTCTTCTTCTATCTTGATTGCGGCACTAACCGGTTTATGTTCGGGTTCTTTCAGGCACAGTGTCGTCACCAAACCTATTGACATAGCGGCAGCCATTACCGTGTAAGCCGACTTCCAGCTAAAAAAATCGGCAATATAAAAAGCCCCTGCCCCAGCAATCAGCAAGGCTATCCGGTAGCCCAACACGTAGGTTGCCGCCATAGCACCTTGATATTGGGCATCCGCTGTCTCGATACGGTAAGCGTCGATAACAATATCCTGGGTGGCCGAACAAAACGCCACCGCTACGGCAAAAACAGCACACATTTGCAAGTGGGTGTGAATATCCACCCCAGCCATCCCCATCAGCCCAGCCATAATGCCCACTTGGGCAAGCAGCATCCAGCTTCGCCTTTTGCCCAACAACCGCGACAAGACAGGCAAAGCCAAACGGTCAACGACGGGTGCCCAAAAAACCTTGATCGAATACGTTACGCCGACCCAACTAAAAAAACCGATAAGGGACCGATCCACACCTTCGTCCCTTAGCCATGCCGATAAGGTTGAAAACACCAATAAAAACGGGAGGCCTGCGGAAAAGCCGAGGAATACCATGCTGATCACACGCGGTTCGGCATAAATTGAAAAGGCCGTACGCCAGCTTTTTTCAGCAGCCATCGGCCCTATTCCATCGACTTCACCGCACTTAAAGTGCGGTGAATTGAGGCGACATCAACCATTAATCAGGTAATGAACAAAAATACTGCCTGCGTAACCCGCGGCAATAGCCGGTGTCCACTTTAAATGGCTGAAAAACGTATACTTGTGGTCGGACTGGCCCATCAAGGCAACACCCGCAGCCGATCCCACAGACAGCAATGAACCACCTACACCAGCCGTCAATGTCACCAACAACCATTGGTATAAGTCCATATCCAGGTTCATGTTCAATACCGCAAACATCACCGGAATATTATCGACAATCGCCGAGATCAAGCCGACCAGAATGTTGGCAGTGGTTGGCCCTAACGTGCCGTACATCCCGCCAGACAGCAGCTCTAGGTAGCCGATATAACCCAAACCGCCGACCGCAAACACCACGCCGAAGAAAAACAACAAAGTATCCCATTCGGCATGGCGGACTTTGTCGAATATATCGAAAGCAGTGTCACCTTCAACAGTAACCTTAACTTTCAAGTAATAGCCGTACAACATCAACACAGATAGGCCCACCATCATGCCCATGAACGGCGGCAAATGCAGGACTTGCTTAAAGCTGACCGCCGATGCAATGGTCGCCAAAAACATGAAGCAAATGACCACCGCACCTGGTTTTAACTGTACTGCCACTTCGTCCTTAATTTCTGGTTGCTCATCAGGCAGGGCAAAATACATCACCGCAGCCGGTATGGCGTAATTCACTAATGATGGAACAAACAACTTAAAGAAGTCGAAGAATTCGGCGTATTCGGCTTGCCAAACCATCAAGGTCGTGATGTCACCGAACGGACAGAAAGCGCCGCCTGCATTCGCCGCAATAACAAGATTTACAAACCCCATGCTGATGAATTTTTCATTGCCCTTACCCACCGCAGAGACCACCGCACCAATGAGCAGCGCGGCCGTCAGGTTGTCGGCAACAGACGAAAGAAAGAAAGTGGTAACGCCCGTGATCAAAAACAATTTCCGGTAACCGAATTGCTTTCTGACCA
>JAYVGW010000264.1:0-16602 GCA_043771735.1 Methyloglobulus sp. | reverse complement strand
GGTTCTTCTAGCGCTATTGTTGCGGCTTCTGGTGCAAGCGCCTTCGGCGTAAGTTCTTTTAGCTCTGGTCTGGCCTGGATAACGCCTGGTTTAGGAGGAGTTTTCTTAGCGGATGGTAGGTCTTCAAAAAAAGCATATCGACTATAAAAACTAATCGCAATCAGCGGCAACATTAACAAGGCAGCAAAGCCGGTATGGGCAACGACCACCCACAGCGGCATGACAAATTTATAACCGACAACCCCTAAGCCCACTTGTATAAACAGCAGAAAACTTAACCATAATCCGGCTTTTTGTACCGATTTTGAATTTTTTGCGGCGGTGGCAACCAGCATTAGCCCATTTAGAAGGATGAAACAGGTCAATGCGCCTACTCGGTGCAACCAATTTACTGCTACCTGGGTGGCGTAAGACATTTCACCGGCTTTTGCCATCAAGCCGTTCAATACGCCTTGATAATCCGCCTCCGGCAACCATTGCCCGTTACATTGTGGAAAGCCGGAACAGGCTAAAGTCGCATGGTTGACGCTTATCCAGCCACCTAAGGCGATTTGCAGGAACAGCAACACCATCGAAAATCGGGCAAACCATACCGGCCCAGTTCGTTCAGCGGAATATAAAATGCCCCGGTCAGTCCGCAAATACAGCCAGAAATATAACCAGAAAATTGTTATACCCAACAACAAATGCCCTGTTGTCAGGATTGGCTGGTCGGGGATTTTTAATATGCCTATCCCTAAAGCCACCTGCAAGCCCAGTAAAACTGCCAATCCAAAAGCCGTTATTATCGCGGCGGCACGGCAATGGGCTTGCCACCATGACATCAACAATACCAAAAAAGTAACTTCGGCGAGTACGTATCCTGCCTTAAAATGAAGTTCTTGCGCCTGGATAAGCCCGAATAAGGTTTCAGCCCCCATTATCCTAGCGAGAGAACCGGCCACAATGACAGCCAACGCCAAAACCAAGCCCAACAGAGTTGTTTTTCTAAACATGTTCTTCCATCAACCAATTTGTGAAATTCGCAATAAGTGCATGAGATCACTTTTTACTTTATAGGGATCAAAACCCGGTTCGTATTGCATCATTAGATTTCCAACTGGATCCATCAACAACAACAGCCCATCCGGTATGCTGCCATTCCTTATTTCGGCAATTTTTTTTTGTAATGCCGCACTGGGCTTAACTTTCAACAGCACCTTATCATCTTGCAGCCATTGGTTTATAACATCCGGCTGCACGTCCTTTAAAAAAATAACTGCCCGGCGGGTACGGGTCAGGTCTTTGTTCATCATCAGGCGCAGTTGTTTGGTCTTATGGATAGCTTCAAGGCAAATTTTATTGCATTCCTCATGCGGGACTACATTCAACGTCACCCAATGGCCTTTAAGCTCGGCGATATTATCAGTGGAAAAACCATCCATCCCCGTCAAATCACTGCGTTCGGTTGCCACCACTGGCGTAATAAGTTGCCCCTTATTGGTCTTGCCTTCAATAAAGGAAGCCTTTCCGCCCAATATCCAAGCTATCGCAAAAGGAATAATAGCCATCCCGAATATCAGCAGGACAAATAAACGATTCTTTTTTTGTTGATTAATCATGAGGTTTCTTAAAACCATACTTAAAAAACAGTACGGTGAGCGTTATCGCCAGTAGAAACCATTGTACCGCATACCCGACGTGTTTTTCAGGTGTCATGGAAGTTACCGCCTGCCATTCGCGGGTAAAACCATTGGCTGATTGCCTATCCAGTTCGACCTGAAAGCTGAACAACGGATAATTGAGTTGATTGGCCAATACTTTAACATCAATAACTTGCACCAAGGCAGGCCAGTTATTGCTGGGGATCTCCGCTCCTGCCAATTTTAAACCGACACTGGGGAAACGGTTAATACGGCCTTTGACCGTGATTTCCTTAGTATCGACATTAATATCAGGCAAATCAGACCGATTCTTACCCAACGGCAACCAACCCCGATTAACCAGAACCGCCTTATTTTCATTTTTTAAACGGAACGGAGTCAACACAAAATAACCCGCCCTGCCCTTGTTGACCTGGTTGTCCAGCAAATATTGATGATTGTTGTCGTACTGTCCTATAGCTTGGACAGGTTTATACAAAAGCGCTTCCGGCTTGTCTGGCATAGTTGCCTTTAATGACAAGACTTCTGCTGACCGCCCCTGTGCCTGCAACTGGAGTAACGCCCGTTTTTCTTCCGCACGGTTAAGTTGCCAAACGCCCAGCGTAAGCAAGATGGGTAGTAGGCATAGATATGTGATTAGGGGTGCGCGTCGGTATTTCATTAGTGCCTACCATTATATTATGTAAGAATAACAGCACAGGCTTTTTATCGTTAGCTATTGGAAATCCAGCTTGGATAGCCCAGAATAGCAGCCAATATTGTATGTTTCTTGCTTCAATTATGATTAAACTTATTCTTATCGCCGTTTTCCTGATGATACTTTTCAGCTTGGGTTCGGCGTTGTTTCACCTTGTCAAGCATAAGGAAGGTGGCACTTCCCAAAAGACAGCCAGGGCGTTGACTGTTCGGATTGGCTTGTCCGTGCTGTTATTCCTATTTGTTTGTATTTTGTTGGTGACGGGGGTTATCAAGCCACACGGCATTGGCAGCCGGATGCACCCTCAAGAGCCAGCAATTCCTGAAAGTACAAAATAGCCTATAAGTACCAACATCAAATTTCGGGCATAAAAAAAGCGCTGCCATCGACAGCGCTTTTTTCGATGTGGCGTTGAGCGTCACATGATGTACACAAAAATAAACAAGCCCAGCCACACCACGTCAACAAAGTGCCAATACCAAGCCGCCGCTTCAAACGCGAAATGGTTTTCGGGTTTGAAATGGCCTTTCCAGCTACGGAACAACACGACACTTAGGATAATCGCGCCTACGCAGACGTGAAAGCCGTGGAAACCGGTCAGCATGAAAAAAGTAGACCCATAAATTCCTGTCCCTAAGGTCAGACCCATTTCAGTGTAGGCTTCATGGTATTCCGTTGCTTGACAAAGGACGAATAAGAACCCTAAGGTAACAGTCGCAATCAAGCCTTTAATGAGTTGGTCGCGGTTTTTGGCTAACAACCCGTGATGCGCCCAAGTACAGGTAACGCCGCTGGATAATAACAGTAAAGTATTGAGCAAAGGCAGGCCAAAAGCCCCCATTGGTTCAAATTCACCGGATGGCTTGCCGTCTACCAGTTTGCCCCCTAAGTGCTTTGGGCCATTGGTCGGCCAGACGGCCTCATAGGACTGGGTTAACAGCTCTTTTGTTGCTGCACCATCACCTTCCCCGCCCAACCAAGGCACGGATAAATTGCGCGTGTACCAAAGGGTACCGAAAAATACCGCAAAAAACATGACTTCCGAGAAAATAAACCACATCATGCCCATCCGGAAAGAAATGCCGACCTGGGTGTTGTAAGTGCCTGATTCGCTCTCGCTTGCTTGCAGGGTAAACCATCCCGCCACCATGACGATGAAAATGGCAAACCCTAACACCATGAAGTTGACACCCCTAGCCGAGCCATTCAGGTAACTGGCGAACCCAGCCAACATGCAAAACAATCCGGCAGTGACGAGTACCGGCCAAGTTGCCTTATGTGGAATGTAATAACCATGCGATGTAGACATAATTTCCTCTTCTAATTTTGCGCTGGGGCTTTGGTGTTATCAAAAAATGTGTATGAAAGCGTTATTGTTTTAAGGTCTTTCGGAAAATCCGGCTTAACCGCAAAACGCATGGCCATGCGCTTTGACTCCCTGGGTTTAAACGTTTGCTGGTCAAGGCAAAAACAAACTACCTTATGGAAATATTTAGCGGCGATACTCGGGGTAAAACTGGGAATTGCCTGGGCATCCAGAGTCTTATCAGTCCTATTCTCCCCATAAAAATACACGGTACGGTATTCACCTGGATGTACTTTTAATTGTTTGGTCTCGGCTCGGAATTCCATCGGTGTCGATTCGTTCAACGACGTGATCAATTCGATGTTTATTTCCCTGCTCATATCAACCTTATAAGGGACTTCTTCTGCTGCCAGTGATTCTGCCTTGCCGTTAAGTCCGGTCAAATCGCACAACACATCATAGAGCGGCACCAAAGCATAACCGAAACCAAACATACCGACGACAACCAATACCAAGATTTTAACGATCTTGGTGTTTTTCTGCTTTAGGCTCAGGCTTTCATTCATCAAAAAATAGATTTAATTGCTTTGACAAACAGATCCCTTATTGCTGCCGGCACCGCATAGATATAGAAGCTTAGTGCCAGCAAGCCCAGCATTAATGCAGTCAGCCAATTTTTTGTTTTAATATCCATCAAAACCCAGCCGCTAATTTTGAGCCATTACTCAGCAACAGCATCATGATGATACTCCGTAAGCACAATAACTGGCGGCTCGGCAAACGTGTGATAAGGCGGGGGGGAGGGTAATGTCCATTCCAAACCTTGCGTACCGCCGCCGCCGTATTGCAATGCACCTTCCCAGACTTCATTGGTCGCTTTGCCTGTGCCGCCTCGGATGGTGTCCACAACGATGTACAAAAACAACAACTGGCTAAAGCCGAAAATAAAGCCGCCTATGCTGGAAATCATGTTCCAGTCGGTAAATTGGACAGCGTAATCAGGAATCCTACGTGGCATACCTGCCAAACCCAAAAAGTGCTGCGGGAAAAACAGGATATTCACGGAAATAGCCGACAACCAGAAATGCAGTTGACCGATTTTTTCGTTGTACATGTTTCCGGTCCATTTGGGTAACCAGTAATAAGCAGCCGCTATAATCATAAAAACCGCAGAAGGCACCAGAACATAATGGAAGTGGGCAACGATAAAATAGGTGTCGTGGTACTGCAAGTCCGAGGGCGCAATCGCCATCATCAGGCCGGTAAAACCGCCCATCGTAAACAGCACCACAAACGAGATGGCAAACAACATGGGGGTTTCAAAAGTCATCGCCCCTTTCCACATGGTCGCCGTCCAGTTGAACACTTTTACGGCAGTGGGGATGGCGATAATCATGGTCGAATACATGAAATACAACTCACCCGCCAGCGGCATACCGACTGTAAACATGTGATGCGCCCAGACGATAAACGACAGGAAAGCAATAGCCGCTGTCGCGTATACCATTGAGCTATAACCAAATAAGGGTTTTCTGGAAAATACAGGGATAATTGTCGAGGCTATGCCAAAGGTTGGCAAAATCAGGATGTACACTTCTGGATGGCCAAAAAACCAGAAAATATGCTGGTAAAGTACCGGATCACCACCACCTGCGGCATCAAAAAAACTGGTTTCAAAAAATTTGTCGGTCAGCAGCATGGTGACCGCACCGGCAAAAACCGGCATCACCGCAATCAATAAAAATGCCGTGATAACCCAGGTCCAAACGAACATCGGCATCCGCATCAAGGTCATGCCAGGTGCGCGCATATTGAAGATGGTCGCAATGATATTAATTGCGCCCATGATGGACGAAATCCCCAGCAAATGCACAGAGAAGATAGCAAATGGCAGCGCTGCACCGGTTTGCAAAACCAACGGTGGGTACATCGTCCAGCCAGCCGCAGGTGCGCCACCTTCCATAAACAGGGTGCTGGACAGCAATACGACACCGGCGACCAACATCCAAAAACTCATGTTGTTCATGCGTGGCAATGCCATATCTGGCGCGCCAATCATCATTGGGATCATCCAGTTAGCCAGGCCAACAAAGGCTGGCATCACACCGCCAAAAATCATGACCAGCGCGTGCATGGTGGTCATGGAATTGAAGAACTGAGGCTCGACAAAAGACAAGCCGGGCTGGAACAGTTCCGCACGGATAATCAGAGCCATTACCCCGCCCACGAAAAACATGGCTAATGCAAATACCAGGTAAAGCGTACCAATATCCTTATGGTTAGTGGTAACAATCCATCTTAGGATACCTTTAGCCGGGCCGTGACCATGATCGTCATGCTCATGGTCTTTATCATGTTCAGCTACTACAGCGGACATATCATTTCCTCTTTTATCCTAAATTAATCACTGCCAGCGATTTTTACAAGGCAGCAAAACAAAAACCTTAGCACACTCGAAATAACTATTTATTGGCTGATTGTAACGCCTCAATCTCCGAGGGCTGTTTAAAATCACCCGTTGAATTGCCCAGCTTATTTCGCGTAAACGCGAGTATGGAAGCAAAATCAACTGCATTCAATTTGTTGCCAAAAGCGGGCATCATACCCTTACCTTTGAGCATGAGTCCGACTTGTGCATCAATCGCCCCAGTCACTACCGGGCTTCCTTTCAAAGCAGGAAACATGGGCGGCATACCGACACCGTCCGCCTGATGGCAGGACTGGCAATTTTTTTCATAAACGGACTCGCCCTGCGCCACCAGTTCGTCCAAAGACTTTTCGGCTACCACAGTAGCAGCTTTGACATTGTCCGACTCGTTAGCCTTGTTGTCTGACCCGGTTGGCGCGGCAGCTTTCTCTTTATCAGCAATTGCGTCAGCTTTAGCTTCGTCAGCTTTTACTGTTTTTTCGGTTTTCTCGGCATTGCTTTCTGGTTTAGGCTTGTTGCCCTCCGCTGAATTTCCGTCAGCCGATTCCTCTTTGTCCTGCAATAATTTTTCTATTTGGTCTGCCTTGATGGCATCGCCGTTAGAATTCCCTAAGGCATTTCGGGTATACGTAATGACTTGGGCTAACTCTGCTGGCGTTAGCTTGCCGCCAAACGCTGGCATACTGCCTTTACCTTTTAATACCAGATTGGCCTGTGCTTTGATGTCACCCTTAACGACCGCACTTCCAGTCAATGCAGGAAACATCGGCGGCATTCCACCGCCCTCTTTTTGATGGCAGGATGCACAATTAGTTTCATAGACCGTTTTTCCTGCCGTTAGCTGATCGTTGGACGATGAAGTGTCCGATGCCACTGATTTATGCCCGGTTGGCTGTTTTTGGCCTTCATCACCATCCTGTTCTTTAGCTTTAACAACAGCTTCTTTGGCTGACTTTTTTTCTTTATCAGCTTTTACAGGCTTACCACAAGCGTCATCGTCACCTGAATCGGGCAACTTTTCCTTGATTGCCTTAGGCTGAATTTCATCGCCTTTGGAATTGCCCAAGGCATTACGGGTGTAAGTAATGACGGATGCCAATTCAGTCGCTGAAAGCTGTTTACCAAAAGCGGGCATGGCATTCTTACCGTTCAGTATCAGGTTAGCTTGGGCATCAATATCGCCATTGACCACAGCGCTGCCCCTTAACGCAGGGAACGCGCCAGGGATACCTGCACCATCTGCCATGTGACAAGTGGCGCAATTGCTCGCATAGGTTTCAGCGCCCTTGGTCATTAATTCATCATGCGGCAAATCGACTGCACTTTTCCCTTTACAAACCTCAAGCCCCTTCTTTTCTGCCCAAGCGTCATAATCTCCTTGCTCCATCGCTATCACTACCACAGGCATAAAGGCATGGTCCCTTCCACAGAGCTCGGTGCATTGCCCCCTGTAGATGCCTGGCTCATCAACTGAAGCCCATGCTTCATTGATAAACCCTGGTATCGCATCTTTTTTCCAGCCGAGATCAGGTACCCACCAAGAATGGAGTACGTCGGCAGCCGTGAATACGAAGCGGATTTTTTTGTTGACCGGGATGACTAAAGGCTCATCAACACGCAAGAGGTAATGGGAAACAGAGCGGGGGTCGGTGTTAGAATCTAATTGCCGTGCCTGGTTGCTGGCATGGTCCAGGTTGCTAAAGAAACGGATGTCACTGCCTAAATATTCATATTCCCATTTCCATTGCCAGCCCGTGACCTTGACAGTCATGTCGGACTCTTTAACATTGTCCATCTCCATCATGGTTTTGGTGGCAGGAATCGCCATCGCCAACAAGATCAACGCCGGAATGATAGTCCAGATGATTTCAACCAGGGTATTTTCATGGAACTGTTCGGCCTTGTGGCCTTTGGATTTACGATGATGGTAGATGGAGTAAAACATGGTGCCGAACACACCGATACCAACCAGTACACAGATCCACAAAATCAGCATATGCAGGTCATAAACGTCATGACTGATCTGCGTATGGCCTTCCGTCAAATTGAGCTTATATCCGCCCGGCATAGCTTCAACGGGGAAGCCCTTCGGCAGGCAAACGCTACCTTCCATCATTTTGGACGGGCATTCCTCGGCTGCTTGCAAAGTCCCCAAACCTGAAACCAATAAGATCAAGCCTGCGAATAGTTGCTTTGTTTTCTTCACTAAGAAAACTCCTCTCTATAAATTATAAATTCTTGCTTGGGCTGCATAGTGCGGCATGGTTTGGTAAATTTAGCACCCACACAAACCATACTTAAGCCTATTATCAGCCAACTGTAATTGGTTAAGTTTACCTTATGAAGCCTTTTCACGCCAGAAGCCGAATACATTTAGTTCCGCTATGACCACCGAAAACACTGTATTTATCAATTCTTTTGTGAGAATAAATTATCAACATACTGGCAACAATAGGATGATTGTCACTCAAAAGTGCTTATGCACCCTAAACCCACTCAGTATTGTGGATTTAATCGACTATTGGGATGAATGAAAAACCCCTAGCTAGGACATCAAAATCAGCTATTTCCAGATAAGGCAACACCCCTAACATCGGCACAGCCAGGGTTGATTTTATCTTGGCGATGATCTCATCAGGATAGAGCGTGTCGGCTTCGTTACAAACCGCTATCCAACCCGCGCAGTTAACACCGCGACCCTGTATTGCTAGATGCGTTAGTTTTGCATGGTTGATACAGCCCAGCTTGATGGCGACCACCATCAGCACGGGCAATGCTAATGCGGCAGCTAGATCGGCATTATCCTGGTTTTCGTTGAGCGGCGAATACCAGCCGCCAGCGCCTTCGACCAGTATAATCTGGGCTTGGCCTTTGATGGCGTTAAATGTGTTGACGACAACATCTAATTCGACAGGGTTATCCTTACCGGCAATATGGGGGGAGACCGGAAGCACAAAGGCATAAGGGTTAATCAACCCATAATCCAGCCTCGTTGAAGCATTTTCTTGTAGCAAGAGTGCGTCTCCATTCACCAGCACCCCGTCTTGGGTTGTGCAACCGGAAGCCGCCGGTTTCATGCCGATGACCGTCTTACCCTTGCCTTGAAAATAGCGCATCAGGGCGACGGTCGCCCAAGTTTTGCCGACGTTGGTGTCTGTTCCGGTGATGAAGTAGCCTTGTTCCATTTCGCCTTACGCCCTGGCCATTGCAGTGATAACTTCAAAAGTCGCAGGTATCTCGCCATTTTCGTCCTGCTGGTAAGCGCTCATCATGCGTTGCATGGCTGATCGGCTAGTGAACTGCTTATTGCGCCCTGCCATGACCGTATGTGCGCCTAACTGTTTTAACTCAGCCATCAGCCCCCATACGGATTCATAGGCTGAAATATAGGTACGGGTTTCTAGCTCGACCTGTTGAAAACCCGCCCATTTTAGAAAACCATTTAACTGCGTTGTATTATAAAAAGTATTCACATGGGCATAGTCGTCAACTTGCCTCCAAGCGTGCGTTAATTCATGCAGGGTATTAGGGCCAAAAGTAGTGAAAACAAAGCGGCCTTTCGGCTTTAATATGCGTTTAACGTCACTAAAAGCTTGCCCAAGATTGCCACACCACTGGAAGGCAAGATTTGATATTGCCAAATCGACCGATTGCGGTGTCAACGGCAAGTATTCTGCATCCGCACACAGATAAGTGACTGAACGGTCACTTATCAGCTTGTTGCGGGCTGTTTTCAACATTGGCAATGCAATATCCAACGCGATTACCTGTGTTGCCATATTGTTGTTTTGTGCCAGTAAGTTATCAATTAAAAACCCAGTGCCGCAGCCCAAATCGACAACTGTATCCATTGGGCCGATAGCGCCAAGGTGCTGTAATAAGGTTTCGCTTACCTGTCGTTGCAGTGTCGCGACGCTATCATAAGCTATTGCTGCATTCGCAAACGATTGTTTTATCTTTGTTTTTGGTAACACTCGCTATTATCCATGATGGTTACTTATCCATAAAATGGCGTACTACACTCACCACATTCTGTTGATGCGACAAAAACGGCACATGCCCTGCCCTGTCAATTATCGTCAAGTCGATTTCAGGCAGTAACTCTTGCATCTTTCCAGCTACGGCGACAGGAATCAAGGTGTCTAATTGCCCCAAAATAATGGCAACAGGTACTTTAAGATTGGCAAACTCACCCCTTAAATCCGCCTGTTTAAGGATAGCCAGACCTTCTTGCAAGGTAAGTTGGTCCGGCGCGGGGGGTTCAAAAACCAGGGTTTTTAGTTCTTGCAAGACCACTTTCTGGTTATTTATCCCCTTAATATGCAAAGATAAAAATCGCAGCAATGTTGCATGGCTGTCTTGTTGTAAACTTTCCGCGAAACTATCGAGTACTTGTTCGTCCATACCTGTCCAACTGGGTTTCTTCATAAAGCATGGCGTTCCGGCAAGCAAAATCAACTTATCGACCCGCCCAGGAAAACGACGGGCAATCTCCAGCACAAAAGCGGCTCCTAACGACCAACCCAGCCAGCAACTAGGCTCATCAGGAATTGCATCAACCAAAGCTTCACTGACCGTCTCAAGCGTGAATGGCGTAACCGCCCCGCTACGTCCATGCCCAGGCAAATCAATCAAAGTCACTTGATAGCTTTTCGCCAACTCCTTGGCAAAACTCCGCCAAAGCCCACTTTGCATTGCCCAGCCGTGGACGAGTACAATGGGCTTACCTCTGCCTAAAGTATCAGTATGGATAAGGCTCATGCTAAGGCTTTACAGAGGGCATCCAGCAATTGGTCGATTTGATGCTCTTCGTGCATGGCAGAAAACGTCACGCGTAATCTTGCGGCATTGGCAGGCACAGTGGGCGGCCTGATTGCGCTGACAAGAAAGCCTTGGTTTAACAAGGAGTTGCTAACCGCAACTGCTTTTTCGGTTTGCCCAAGCAATAGGGGTTGGATCGGCGAAGTGGATGCCATTATCGGCAAATTCAACTGCCCAGCGCCTGCCCTAAAATACTCGGTTAATTTCCTGAGCTTTTCCCGTCGCCAGCTTTCCGTCTGGATAATTTTCAGACTGGTGCGTGTAGCTTCCGCGATAGCTGGCGGCAAGGCAGTGGTATAAATGTAAGGCCGAGCTTTTTGTATGAGTGTTTCAATCAATTCTTCCGAACCCGCAACAAACGCACCGAACGTGCCGAACGCCTTACCCAACGTCCCCACCAGTACTTGCACATCGCCTTGTTTTAAGCCCGTTTGCTCCAAAATCCCGCCGCCGTTAGCACCTAAAACGCCTAATCCGTGGGCATCATCCACCATCACCCAAGCAGAATGTTTCTTAGCTACATCTGACAATGCTTGCAACGGTGCGGTATCGCCGTCCATGCTGAATACGCCGTCGGTAACAACCAACTTATCGCCGTCAGCTTTTGCTAAAAGATTGTCGAGATGATCGGTATCGGCATGGGGGTAACGTTTAAATTTTGCGCCCGACAGCAAGCCGCCATCCAGCAGGGACGCGTGGTTTAAGCGGTCTTCAAACACCGTATCACCCCGCCCAACCAACGCCGAAATCACCCCCATATTCGCCATGTAACCCGTGGAAAACAACAACGCCCGCTCACGTCCGGTAAATTCCGCCAATTCTTCTTCTAAAGCATGGTGTGCGCTGCTGTGACCGCAAATTAAATGCGCCGAACCGCTGCCAACACCATATTTATCCACCGCAGACTTGAAGGCGTTAATGACATCAAGATGATTAGCCAAGCCCAAATAATCATTGCTGCAAAAATTGATGACAGGCTTACCATCGCAAACCAAGTTAATGCCTTGCGGGGATTCAACAATGCGCCTGGAACGATACAAGCCTTGTTGCGACAGTTCGTTTAGCTTTAGGGATAAATCAAACAAAACAGTATCTTATAATTTTTTGTAGGATGGATAAGCGTAGCGCATCCATCATTTTCCGGGATTAATTTTGATGGCTGGATTTGATGGATGCGCTACGCTTATCCATCCTACTTGCTACAAAAATTGATTACGGTCTTACCATCGCAAATCAGGTTAATGCCTTGTGGGGATTCGATGATGCGCCTTGAGCGATACAAGCCCTTTTGAGACAAGTCATCCAACTTAGCGGACAAATCAAACAAAATATGTAACCTTTATTGTGAAATCCATTAGTGTGTGGGTTAGGCGCACAAAACAAATCACTCTAAGATTTCAACCGTATTAACCGTGCGCCGTAACCCAACGAACGAAATTCAATTAACCGCCGAGCGTTGGGTTACGGCTCACCCAACCGTCAGGGTTACGTAACCCATAGCAATTTTGCGAGCCTAACCCAACCTACAGGGCTATATTAATTTTGTTTGTTGGCATATTTTTCAGTCATATTATTGATTATAATAATATTTTCACGCACACCCTTTTGCAAATCTTTGTAAAAATCATTTAATTCTGGTTTATCCTGAGGGACTTTATCAAACATATCGGGTTTCATAAATGTAGGATGTTTTTTTCGGTAATTAGCAAGCCGAACAGCATATTCTTCATATTCAGGATAAACGGAGAATCCCCAAACAGGATTTAATAAATTTCTCAACGGATGATTGAATAGCGTATCACCGTAAATTAAACCCATGTCTACGTCAGACTCAAGACCAATAATCACATTTTCTTGTTTTCCAACGCGTAAGGCATTAAGTTGATGGGAAGAAATAGCTCCACGAGGTAAAAAATCTGCGATTACACCAAGATTCCAGGCTTCACGAAACCCAAACCAATAACCGATTGCACCAGAAAGGCCACAACAGATGACAAGTATTGGGATTATTAATCGACGATTCATTGAGATACTTAGCCGTTAATATCCAAACTAACGCCACTCATATTCACCCCCAACCGCTCAAACAAAACCTTGTCATGATTGGTTACTGGATTATCGGTCGTCAACAATTTCTCCCCATAAAAAATCGAATTAGCACCCGCCAGGAAGCACAACGCCTGCATTTCATCACTCATGTTGTTACGACCAGCAGACAGGCGCACACGTGACTTGGGCATCATAATCCGTGCCACCGCCAGCGTCCTGATGAATATGAACGGGTCTAGCTCTTCCGCACCCATCAACGGCGTACCTTCCACTTGCACCAGCATATTGACTGGTACGCTTTCAGGATGCTTGGGCATATTAGCCAGTTCGATCAGCAGGTTGGCGCGATCTTTGTCGCTTTCGCCCATGCCGATGATGCCGCCGCAACACACATTGATCCCTGCATCCCTGACCCGTGCCAAGGTATCTAAACGGTCTTGATAAGTGCGGGTCGTGATGACTTCGGTATAATATTCTTCGGAGGTATCCAGGTTATGGTTGTAATAATCCAGCCCGCCTTCTTTCAGTTTGGCGGTTTGCCCGTCCGTCAACATGCCTAAGGTCACGCAGGTCTCCATGCCCAACGCTTTAACGCCTTGCACCATTTCTATCACCTTTTCAACATCCTTATCTTTAGGCTTACGCCAGGCTGCACCCATGCAAAAACGAGATGCGCCCTGGTCTTTGGCTTGTTGTGCGGCGGCAAGCACGTCTTCAACGCACATCAACGGTTCTGATTTTAATCCGGTATCAAAACGCGCGCTTTGTGGACAATAACCGCAATCTTCCGAACAAGCGCCGGTCTTGATGCTTAACAAGCTGCTAACCTGAACTTCGTTAGGGTCAAAATTCTGCCTGTGAATGGTTTGCGCTTGATAGATAAGGTCGTTGAACGGCATGGCAAACAGTGCCAACACTTCATCTATGTGCCAGTTATGGCGAATACGTTCAGGGTTTGCAGACATTCGGTTAATCTCCAACTACAATAAGGTGCTGAGGGTAAAAAGCGGCGACTTAACTTGTCAACTATGCTCTATGAAAAAAGTATACAACTGGCTATCTATTATACAGAATGCCCTGCTACCGCCTACTTGTATTTTGTGCGGCAATAAAGGTTTTGGCTCGCTCGACATCTGCGAAACCTGCTACCAACGCCTGCCACGAAATAATGCTTGTTGCTATCGCTGTGCAGAAATATTTGTTACAGCTATTGCTGTACCAACACTTTGCGGACGTTGCTTAAGTGAAACACCGTCGTTTGATGAAACCCACGCACCTTTTATCCATCAAGAAGAAATCCGACATTTGATTACCGGATTAAAGTTTGGCGCACAGTTCAAAAACGCCCGATTACTGGGTAGTTTATTAGCTGACCATGTTGGCAAAGCGGCAGAAAGACCGGATTGCATCATCCCTGTGCCGCTACACAAAGCCCGTTATCATGAGCGGGGGTTCAACCAAGCGTTGGAAATTGCCCGAACGGTATCGCTTACCTTACATATTCCGTTAGATTTTTACAGTTGCACCCGCCACAAAGACACGCCCCACCAAACCGGACTATCCGCAAAAAAACGCCGCCAAAATTTGCGCCGTGCGTTTTCTGTGCAGAAACCGATACCGGCAAACCATGTTGTGATCCTGGATGATGTTATGACGACGGGCTCTACAGCCAATGCATTGGCTGTAGAATTAAAAAAGTCAGGGGTGAACCGGGTGGATATTTGGGTTTGTGCGAGGGCTTGACGATGAAATAATTTTTTATTAGAATTTATCAATCAATAGCTTAACAGAATAGCGCGAAAGTGCTGAAAACTTTTAGTGAGTTCAATATTGCAACCAATTCTTGTCGAAAAAGCCTGTTTACGAAACCTATGCACTATTGATTGTTGAAGATTTATGCAAAAAACCAGCATACTAATGCCGCTCGAACTTGTTGCGTACAGGTATCAACACAGTAGAAAAGTCGGCCAAAACTGGACTGCCTAGGCCATAACATGCCGTCAATAAGCTTTTTGTAGCTTTATACACTCAAACATAAAACCGTCCAAGGCTTTTATACCGGGACTCTCCACGTAATGAAGGCCTAATTCTGTTGCATTAACTTGGTGCTTTA
Source organism: Methyloglobulus sp. (assembly GCA_043771735.1). Classification (GTDB taxonomy): domain Bacteria; phylum Pseudomonadota; class Gammaproteobacteria; order Methylococcales; family Methylomonadaceae; genus Methyloglobulus. The sequence goes on along the minus strand of JAYVGW010000264.1, from coordinate 1,545 downwards.
GGATTCCGCTGATCGAAAACGGAATGCCTGATTCCGGCAAAAAAAGTCGTATTTTAATCTTGCCATCCAAATTTGCAGCGGCGGGTGTGTACAATTTTATTTTGATGCCGGTATAACTGATGTCAAGAACTTCACCTTCCAAGTGGATTGGATCATGCGGCGGCTCGAGCATAATATTGGCTTTTAATCCCTGCGGGTTGAACCGAGGGGATTTTCGTCGTTCTGCTTCAGTCATGGCATGTATCCAAAAAATATTAACCGTTGATTATAAAGATTTCCTTTATAACAGCAAGGTTGAGCGTTTAGTTAGTCCTAGCCATATCCGTTTCATCTGCCCACTTTCTCTTGAATTACGGTTTAGGTAGGCCTATTTGACGGCCCAAGCTTATTCTTTCGGGCCTGTTTTTTTTCGGCCTTTAACTGCTGTATCACCGCAAGTTCTACCAATTCAGCCTCCATCATGGCGGATGTCTCTAAGCTAATGCGGCCAAGCGTACCCGAACGCAATTCGTTCAATAGAATTTTAGCAACCCTATCTATATCAATTAACCCACCTGCACGTAGACATCCCCGCTGCCTTCCAATTACCTCCATCAATTCTTGTGCGGTGGAGGGCAATGCGCTTAGTTGGAAGCGGATTTTCAGAAGGTCAGGGTAATTATCTAGCAAGTAATCCAACAGAAAAAAAGCTATATCGTCATGCCTAATCGCGGTATCTTTGATGGCACCCGTGGCCGCCAGGCGGTAACCGCTATTCTTATTTTCAACATTCGGCCACAGCATACCCGGCGTATCCAGCACGACCACGTTATTTCCTATGGCAATGCGCTGTTGTGTTTTGGTGACTGCTGGCTCATCGCCGGTTTTTGCAATGGTTCTACCTGCTAAGATATTGATTAGTGTAGATTTACCGACATTGGGAATACCCATAATTAAGGCGTTTATCAGTTTTCCTTCACTTTTGTCTGCCGGAGCCAGCTTATGACAAAGATCGGTTAGCTGTTTGATTTTATCAGCTTGTTCTATGGACAGTGCCAAAGTTTTTATGCCTTTCTCCTGTTCCAGGTAAGTCTGCCAGCGCTGGGTGATGTCGGGATCGGCCAGGTCGCTTTTATTTAACACCTTGATGCAAGGCTTGTCACCCCGTAACTTCGCAAGCATGGGATTTTGGCTGCTGAAAGGAATTCGTGCGTCCAAAATTTCAATCACCACATCAACTTGGACTAGCGTTTCTTTGATCTCTCGACCGGCTTTGTGCATGTGGCCTGGATACCATTGGATGGCCATGATTTATTTTATGAGCTGAAATAAGATTGGCTAGTGTAACAGCTCTAGCTGCGTTTATGCTTGTAAGCGAATAATCCTTGAATTTGGTATACCGTCCATGTCCGTTTATATACTGGCTTTAGTAGTAAGCTGCGGGGCATGGGTGTGATCGACCGACTATTTCCCTGGGCATAAAAAAGCCCCAGGTTAGTTGGTCTAGCCTGGGGCTTGGGGTGTGGCGCTTGGCGATTCCCTACTTTCACATGGCAAACTGCCACA
>JAYVGW010000263.1:0-4292 GCA_043771735.1 Methyloglobulus sp. | reverse complement strand
GTAAATGTGGCTTTCCTAAGCTGATGCCAGCACATCTCCATTTTTCAGTTTTCCCCACGATATTGCTACGTCAAACTTGAGATGCGTAGAGGCATCTTTTATTGATTTGACTCAAATCCGGCGTAACAATAATGCTGTATCTTATACTTGTCACCTTAGTGGGAAGTTATCATGAAAATACATCAATTCAGCGTAGATGAAGCTTTAGCAAGCCTACATAGCCGACATGACGGGCTTACCCAAGCGGAAGTCCAACACCGCCTGAAAGAGTACGGCACGAATGAAGTCGAGGTGGTGCGCGGGGAAGCGCTTATCCTTCGGTTGCTCAAAGAATTCACGCATTTTTTCGCGTTGATCCTCTGGCTGGCGGCAGGATTGGCGTTTTTTGCAGAATCCAAGCAGCCCGGCGGAGGGATGTCCACGCTGGGCTACGCCATACTCGGTGTCATTGTCATCAATGGCGTGTTTTCATTTTGGCAGCAATACCGCGCCGAGCGTGCAATCACTGCGTTACAGAAGCTGTTGCCGCACACTGTCAAAGTGGTGCGGAATAGTGAGATTGCCCAGGCTTTAGTTGCCGAACTGGTTCCTGGCGATGTCATTTTGTTGCAGGAAGGCGATAATGTCCCCGCCGATTGCCGCCTGCTGGAAGCCTTTTCCCTGCGCGTCAATAATGCCACTGTCACTGGCGAATCGCTGCCGAAAGCCCGTGATGCGCTGCCCTCGTCCGAAGAAAATTTGGAACATAGCCGGAACACCTTACTGGCGGGGACGTCCGTGGTTTCCGGCGAAGGACGCGCCTTGGTGTTCGCCACAGGCATGTACACAGAATTCGGCAAAATCGCGGGTTTGACGCAAACCACGGTTAAATCCATTTCACCCCTGCAATTGGAAATTGTGCGCTTAAGCCGGATCATTGCCCTGCTGGCAATGGCGCTAGGAATCATCTTTTTCTTAATCGGAAAAAGCATGGGCTTGTCGTTTTGGGACAATTTTATTTTCGCCATCGGCATTATCGTCGCCAATGTCCCCGAAGGCTTGTTGCCTACTGTTACCTTATCATTGGCGATGGCTACCCAGCGCATGGCGAAGCGAAATGCGTTGATCCGACACTTACCTGCGGTAGAAACCTTGGGCTGTGCGACGGTGATTTGCACGGACAAAACTGGAACGCTCACGGAAAACCGCATGGCTGTCAGCACGGTTTACCTGGGCGGCAATATGCTTACACCAACGGAAATAAAACGGCAACCCGAACTGATACAAGCATACCGCCGCTTTTTTGAAGATGCCCTGCTCTGCCATAACCTGAAAGAAACCCATGCGGCTGGGCAATGGCAAACTTTAGGCGATCCGATGGAAATCGCCTTGGTGCGGATGGCTAAGACGTGTCTGGGAGAAATGTTGGCTTATCCCAAAATCAACGAAATTCCTTTCGACACCGACCGCAAACGGTTGTCCACAGTCCACCAAACTCCGCAGGGAATCGTATTGTATTGCAAAGGTGCGCTGGAATTGTTACTGCCGCTGTGTAGCCATATACAAAACACCACAGAACCAGCACCCATTAGCCCAGAAACCCAGCAGGCTTTTGTCGATGCCCAAGAAAGCATGGCGGCTAAAGGTTTGCGGGTTTTGGCATTTGCCTGGAAGCCACTCGAAGAATCGCACAACTGCGAAGGCCAGGAGAAGGACTTGATCCTGTGCGGCTTGGTCGGCCTGGAAGACCCGCCTAGGCTGGAAGTGCCAGGGGCAATCCAAAAATGCCGAAGCGCAGGCATTAAAGTTATCATGGTCACAGGTGACCATCCGCATACCGCATTAGCCATTGGTCGGCAAATCGGCCAAATCCAGGGCGATAATCCCGTCGTCATTACCGGAGACAGGCTGCGTAAACTGTCCGAAACCCAGTTACGTTTGGCGTTGGAAGCACCGGATATAATCTTTGCCAGGGTCGGTGCTGACCAAAAAATGCGTATTGTCGCGGCCTTGCAAAAGAAGAAACACATCGTCGCCGTGACGGGCGATGGCGTGAACGACGCACCCGCGCTGAAACTCGCCGACATCGGCATCGCGATGGGCATAACGGGAACCGATGTCGCCAAGGAAGCCGCCGATATGGTGCTGCTGGACGACAATTTTTCCAGCATCATTGCCGCCATCGAAGAAGGCCGCGCGGTCTATGCCAATATCCGCAAATTCTTGGCGTACATCCTGACATCGAACATCCCTGAAATCGTGCCTTATCTTGCTTTCGCCCTGCTCAAAATACCCTTACCATTGACCATCATCCAAATATTGGCAGTCGATTTAGGGACGGACATGTTGCCAGCTTTGGGACTCGGCGCAGAAAAACCGGAACCTGACATCATGGAAAAGCCACCCCGGCCACGGCAAGAACGCTTGCTGGATTGGCCGCTTTTAGGCCGGGCTTACCTGTTTTTAGGGGTTTTGGAAGCGATTGCTGCCATGTCCGCCTATTTCTTTGTGCTACACACGGGCGGCTGGCAATGGGGCGAAACATTGGAAAGCCACGACTCCTTATACCTTGAAGCCACCACAGCCTGTTTCAGTGCCATTATCGTCATGCAAATCGTGAATGTGTTCTTGTGCAAAACACCTGGACATAGCTTATTCTCAACCCGCTTGCTTGATAATCACATCATTCTGTGGGGCATTGCGCTGGAAATCGTACTGCTAGTATTCATAGCCTATACCGAATGGGGCAACCTTATTTTCGGCACATTGCCGCTTGCGCCGGAAGTATGGCTGTTTGTGCTGCCTTTTGCTTTGGGGATGTTGCTACTCGAAGAATTCCGTAAATTTATTGTGGCGAGGAAACATATCAAATGAGCGCCAACAAAATAGGATCGAATTCAAATCCAACACTCATTAAAGCGTTGTTCGATGCTGACGCTTATCCACATGATGTCGCTTCCGTCCGCCTTATAGAAACCCATATTTCCTGGGTGTTCCTGACCGGACAATACGCCTATAAAATCAAAAAACCGGTCAATTTCGGATTCCTCGATTTTTCCACATTGGAAAAACGACGTTTCTATTGCCAGGAAGAATTAAGGTTGAACCAACGCCTGGCTAAAGATTGGTACTTGGACGTTGTGCCGATAACCGGAAACCCCGACCACCCTAAAATGAATGGCAAAGGCGCAGCCATTGAATATGCCGTTAAAATGCGACAGTTCCCTTCGGCACAAACATTAACGGAATCCGCCGAAAGCGGCCAGTTAGGTGCTGGTGAAATAGACCAGATTACCGAGATTGTTGTCGATTTCCACGATGGCATTGAAAAAGCCGATGCACTCTCCCCTTATGGCGATAGCCACGGCATCAAGCATTGGTTTGATGAGAATTTCGACCACATCAAACCCCTTCTGGACGACAAGCAACAGTTGTTGCAGCTTGAGGTCATAAAGGCTTGGAGCCAAGACGAGTGGGCTAACAAGGCACTACTGATGCAACAGCGCAGACAGCAGGGCTATGTCCGCGAATGCCACGGCGACTTGCATTTAGGCAACATGACCCTTATCAACGGCAGGGTTGTCCTGTTTGATTGCATCGAATTTAATCCGATGTTGCGTTGGATTGATGTGGTCAGCGAAGTCGCTTTTCTGGTCATGGATTTGGTGCATTTGGGTTATGACGGCTACGCTTACCGCTTTCTCAACCGCTATCTCCAGCACACCGGCGATTACCACGGACTGGCGTTGCTACGCTATTACCTGGTCTATCGAGCCTTGGTACGGGCTAAAGTGGTTTTATTGCGGGTGGCTCAGAACCCTGATGCCGTTATATGCGCACAGGCCCGTTCCGAGTATGCGATTTTTGCTAATCTGGCTGAACGGTTTACCAAAGCCAACCGGACGGTGCTGATTATTACCCACGGTTTTTCAGGCTCAGGAAAATCCACCTATGCCAGTCAATTGGCAGAACAAATAGGGGCAATGCAAATCCGTTCGGATTTAGAACGCAAACGCCTATTCGGCTACTCGGCTCAAGCGACAACTAATAGCGGCATCGACAGCGGTGTTTATACAAAAGAAGCGGGAGAAAAGACTTACAACCATCTGGCTGAACTGGCAAAAGTTGTACTTGATGCCGGTTATTCTGCCATTATCGACGCGGCTTTTCTTAAATCAGGGCAACGGGACCTGTTTCGTCAGCTTGCCAACGAATGCAAGGTGAAGTTTACCATTATCGCTTTTCAAGCGACCGAGGAAACCTTATGCGAGCGCATCAGGCAACGGCAAAATGACGTGTCGGAAGCGACGGTT
>JAYVGW010000262.1:0-2714 GCA_043771735.1 Methyloglobulus sp. | reverse complement strand
GGGGCCTGAACTGGATTCGTACAAAAAGATGAGCCAGGAGTTGGCGGGCAATTTTTATGACAAGGACAGCGACGACTTTTCCAGCATAGTGAACACTATTGGCGGCGAAATATCCGCAAACTACGAATTCTCCTACCGTTCGCCACGCATGTTAAGCGACGGCACCCGCCGGGCTGTACGGGTCGCTTTGCAGGGCGAATCGGGCACGGACGCCGCGCAATATGTCGCGCCCTGGTTCACCACTGCCAGCTCGCGCCAAGAAGCAAGTCGTGGCGATGAAAGCCCTTATGCGCCGCATAAGGTTCTGGATGGCGATCCAGCCACCGCCTGGTTTCCTAGCGAAGTAGGCCTGGCAGACAATGAATGGCTGCACTTTACCTTGCCTATCGAACGCACCATCAGTCAGGTCAAGGTCAAGGCAGCGCAAGGACAGGCTTTTGGTGACAGAACCAATGTCACGTTGTCCGTTGACGGCGGAGCAAATCTGAGCGGAAAAATCGACAAAGACAGCTCTTTACTGACATTTGCCCTGGATAAACCGGTACCAGTCAAGCAACTGCACTTTGATTTGCATGTTGCAGCAGGCAGCCGCTTCGGCATCGCGGACATTGACGCCTTCATGTCCGACGGCAAGTTGATTCCTGAAATTGAAATGCACCATGTCACTGTCTCAAAAAGAGAATCGGCCAAGGAAATAAACTCGCGTGGCGAGAAAGCGTATCATGCGAATAAAATTGCCGACTCCGTTACTTTATATTTATCGGCTATAGAGTCAGACGCTGAATTTGCCCAAGCCTACAGTAACCTTGGTTTAAGCTATTGGAAATTGAAAAAATACCCTGAAAGTGTAGCCGCCAACCGCTCAGCTATCGCACTAGGCAAACAACAGGGCAACTTGCCGGTGATGGCCAGTTCCTATTACAACATCGCCAAGACCTTTGAGGAGCAGAAGGAATTCAAGCAAGCGCTAATGAACTTCTGGTGGGCCAATCAAACCACGCCAAAGCCGATTTATGAAAAAGCGATAAAACGCATGAATTTGCTGATTGCCAAGGATGCGGAATAGTGCCCTGTTGAATACCGGTCAATCATTTTGACAACGAACAAGGAATTCATCCGCTGGGGAACCAATCGTAGGGAGCAACCACAAATGATTACCCCTACATTGCGTCTATTCACTTATCCCGAACTCAGGCTATGATACGTATGATTTGTTTTAACGGAGATAAGGCACTCGGTTAGTATAAATGTCTCATCACCGGCTGAACCGCACGAAAAGCTACAAGCTAAAGCGAAATAATTGGATACATAAAACCAGTTATATCCATCAAGCCAAAGAGGAAAAATGGCAAAACTCAGTCCGGTTGCCGTCGTGGAAACCAAGCGCGAAAACGTCAATGTCGCAGGTAAAATCACGCAAGCCGAACGCTATTCGCGCGGTTTCAAACCAAGCCCCAGCATGCAACCCGCCTGGCAGATCGAAGGAAGAACTATCGCCTGGGCAGATAACGAAGAAGGCCACTACCAGATTCCGTTTGTCTATTCCTGTAATGCCCGCCCTTTTGTCAGGCAACTGGCTGAGCAATCCGGCACCTGGTTTCGTGATGTGCGAGAGCTCGCCAACCTGGCGCGGCCATTGCATGATTTTCATAGCCCCGAGGGTTTGCTGGATAATCTTAAACGCAGCCGGCAAGCTGCGCAACAGGCACTCCAAAACGAAGGGTTTGCTTATCTCAAACTGCGTGACTACCAGCAAAAGGCCATTCAGGCGGTAGAAGCCGCATTGGCGAATAAGCAATCCAGCTGTCTGCTGGCGATGGCTACCGGCACCGGTAAAACCCGCACCATCATCGGCTTGATGTACCGGTTTTTAAAAGCAGAACACTTTAAACGTCTGTTGTTTTTGGTGGATCGCACCGCGTTGGGCGAACAAGCCATAGACTTCTTTAACGACTCGCCGTTAGAACAAAACCAGACACTGTCCAAAATCTATAACATCGCATTACTTGGCGATATGGCTGCCGAAGCAGAAACCCGTATTCAGGTAGCGACCGTACAGGCGATGGTCAAGCGGATTTTTCAATCCGACACCCCGCCTAATATCGATGCTTACGACTGCATCATCATTGACGAAGCGCATCGCGGTTACACGCTGGATCAGGAAATGACGGATGGCGAATTGGCTATTCGCGATGTCGCGCAATATTTATCCAGCTACCGTCGTGTGATCGACTATTTTGATGCCGCCAAAATCGGCCTGACCGCGACACCAGCCAAACATACCACTGAGATTTTCGGCAAACCGGTTTTTACCTATAGCTACCGTGAAGCGGTGGCCGACGACTGGCTGATCGATCATGAGCCGCCGATCCGCTACGAAACCCTGCTCAGTCAAAACGGCATTCATTTTGACAAAGGCATCCAGGTTAGCGTCATCAATACCCAAACCGGTGAAATAGAACTGGCTGAACTGGAAGACGAACTTAATTTTGAAGTCGAAGCGTTTAACCATCGCGTCATCACTGAAAGTTTTAACCAAGTCATCTGCACTCAGCTGGCACAAGAACTCGATCCCTTCGGTGACGAAAAAACCATGATATTCTGCGCTACCGACTTACACGCCGACATGGTCAAGCGCCTGCTGGATGATGCGTTTAAAGCGCTTTATCAGGACGATTACAACGAGTCGGCGGTGCGTAAAATTACCGGACAAA
>JAYVGW010000261.1:0-18784 GCA_043771735.1 Methyloglobulus sp. | reverse complement strand
TCTGAAAAAGCATAGTTTTTATTATTTATTCAGTAAAATTTTCTTTGCCAAATTTATTTTGGCGGCCAGATAATCCGAGCCACCACGGTCAGGATGGATTTTTTGCATCAATTTACGGTGTGCGGCGATGATTTCCTGCTCTGGGGCGCCAAGTTTTAACCCTAAAACTTCGTAAGCCTCTTCTTTGGTCATGCTCCCTTTTGGGCTAACCCTATCGCCTTGCCTGCCTGATGACTGTTGCTTGGCGTTGATAAATTCCAGCCATAAACGGTGCAGGTACGGCGCATAACGCAGCAACACCGGCAACATGCGGACTGCAAAAGCAATAGCGATGCCCACTAGCGCAAATAGTCCATTTAAGTGTCCAGTAGCGGCCAGGTAAATGAGCATAACGCCAATAAAGGAAAACCCCAAGATCCTGATAATGCGGGCCACAAACGCCGGCGATGCTTTCTTAAAAGCCCGCAATGCGTAAAAAGCAATGATGATCAACAATAAAACCAGATAAATTCGAATCACACTATTCTCCGGCACGATGACCGTTTGAGGTTGCTATTTCTTAGCCGCAGTTTAAATAATACCTTAGAATACCGTCACTAACGAGACTTGCCGCTTTTATTTGATGGCCTTGATGAGACCCAGTTGATTATGAAAAATGCCAAAGTTCCAGTTTTAGGCTTTGCCGCTTTTAGTGGGACAGGAAAAACCACGTTGCTGACGCAGCTCATCCCGATATTAAAGCGTCAGGGCCTGCGGATTGGCTTAATCAAACATAGCCACCATAACTTTCAAATAGATAAGCCTGGTAAAGACAGTTTCCGTTTGCGCGAAGCGGGCGCGTCGCCCGTCATGTTGGTGTCCACGCACAGGCGGGCCATCATTACGGAGTTTCAGGCGATAATTGAACCCGTGCTGGACGAGCAACTGCTTGCATTCGACCAGTCAGGGCTGGATTTGATCCTGATCGAAGGCTTTAAGGCGACACAATTTCCAAAGATTGAACTGCACAGGCCGTCAATGAATATGCCATTGCTTTACCCCAACGACCCTAGCATTATTGCCGTTGCCAGCGATTTTCCACTGGCTATTCCAGCAACATTGGCGCAGCTTGACCTCAACCAGCCTGAGCTGATTGCAAAATTCATTACCCAGCAATTCATGAGGCAAACATGATTGACCCTTGCAGCCTTGAACCGTCGTCGTTATTGGGCGTTGATAACGCGTTAGCAAAAATCAAATCCGCCATTCAACCGTCCACGGCATCGGAACGGGCAGTGCTAAAAAATGCCTTGGGACGGGTTCTGGCAGAAGATGTTTTTTCACCCATCAACATTCCTTATGACAGGAATTCGTCTATGGACGGTTATGCCTTATCCAGCAAGGATATTGCTAACAATCAGCCAGTTACACTTACCCTTGCAGGGACTTCCTGGGCAGGCAAGCCTTTCCAAGGAGAGCTACAAGCAGGGCAATGTGTGCGGATTTTTACGGGGGCTATCTTGCCGGATGCAACGGATTCCGTGGTTATCCAGGAGCAGGTTAACGCAGACGGGAATGACATCACCTTTCCGGCAAATATCGCTGCCTTTCAGAATATCCGGGAAGCGGGTGAAGACATTAAACAAGGAAGCTTGCTCTGTCATCGGCTGAAAAAATTGTCGGCGGCTGACATTAGCCTACTGGCTGCCGCCGGAACCTACGATGTGCCAGTGCGGCGCAAACTGAACATCGCCTTTTTTTCTACCGGTGACGAACTGATGGGGATAGGTCAACAGCCGGAATCAGGCAAAATCTACGACAGCAATCGCTATGCGTTAGCCGCATTGCTCACTGATCCTTGTTACAACGCAGTCGATATGGGGGCGATACCGGATGACAGGCAGTTGCTTGAGGATACACTTAAGCAAGCGGCTGAATCCAATGATGTGATTATCACCACAGGTGGCGCGTCAGTCGGGGATGCCGACTATATCAAAGATATTTTGGCAAGTTGCGGCGAGGTCAAGTTCTGGAAGATTGCCATCAAGCCAGGCAAACCGCTGGCTTTCGGAAAAATCGGCCCGTGTTATTTTTTCGGCCTGCCCGGCAATCCGGTTTCGGTCATGGTCACTTTTCACCAGATAGTTGCCCCCGCCCTTAAGCAACTGTCGGGTGCGGAGGCAAACAAGCCGTTGCGGTTGCTGGCAACGTGTACCTCAACGCTAAAAAAAGCCCCAGGCCGACTGGAGTTTCAGCGCGGCATTCTTACCCAAGATGTGAACGGACATTTTTTTGTGGCATCGACCGGAAAGCAAGGTTCGCATATCCTTAGCTCAATGAGCCAGGGCAATTGCTATATTATCCTACCCACCGAGTGTAAAGGCATCAATAGCGGCGAGAAAGTGCTGGTTGAGCCGTTTAGTGTGCATATTTAACGATACTTTCTTGTTTACGAAAACGCCGCTTGGCTCTCACTACTCCAGCGAAAGAATATAATCCCATTGCATCTTGTTGACCGGCATGATGGACAGGCGGTTACCGCGCCTTACCAAGGCCAGGTCGGAAAGCTCCAGTTTTTGTTTGAGTTCATGTAAGGTAATGGTGCGGGCCAATGTCCTGACGTATCTGACATCCACCATCATCCAGGTAGGCTTGGCGGGATCGCTTTTGGGATCGAAGTGCACGTCGTCAGGGTCGAAAGCCAGAAAATCGGGATAACCTTCCCGAACCACCTCCATAATCCCGACTATACCGGGCTCGGTACAGTTGGAATGATAAAAGAACACTTGGTCGCCCAGCTTCATTTCATCCCTCATCATATTCCGCGCCTGATAATTGCGTACGCCGTCCCAATGTTCAATCTGATTTGGCCTATTTTTCAGGTCATCGATACTGAACGCGTCCGGTTCAGACTTCATTAACCAGTAATTCATGCTCGTCTCCATACATTTATCTATTTGTTTTTATAGCGATTAGTGGTTATATTTTGTATTGAATGCAACAAGAACCTGCACTTAGTAAATTGCCAGTTTATCATTCCTTGCCGGTAATATTTTTCTACAAGCTGGTTTTTTCACGGTTCACGAACCCCTGATAATTCGAGGAGATTAACAACATTCATTCGAATAGCCAGATGAGTCAACTCGATGTCACTGTTAACACCCAGCTTGCGCTTGATAAGGTAATGGCAATTCGAAACCGTTTTTGGGCTGATATTAAGGGTTGCGGCGATAGCTTCTGTTGATTTGGCCTCGACCAGCATGCGCAGAATTTCAAATTCCCGCACCGTTAGTTCTTCCAACGCCAACTTGTCGCCTGCGAGCTTTTCCATCGCCAGGGCCTGCGCAATATCGGAACTCAGGACGTGGCGGCCTTTATAGACATCATGGATAGCACGAATCAGCACATCCGGCTCGCTGCTTTTGGTCACATAACCTAACGCCCCGGCCCGTATTGCCTGAACAGCAAAGCTGGGGTGTTGGTGCATACTGAACACTAGAATCTTGGCATCAGGACGGCGTTGCTTGATGTGCCTAATCGCAGCCAAACCGCCTTGCCCAGGCATTGAAATATCCATGATGACAAGGTCAGGATCGCACTCCTTAAACAGGGAATAAGCCTCGTTACCGTCAACTGCTTCTGCCACCACTTCCATACCCGGTTGCTTTTCTAACAGTGAACGGTAGCCTTCCCTGACAATGGCGTGGTCGTCCACGAGCAAAATCCTGATGCGTTCGTCCATCATAATGTTTGGCTATTCCCTATTACGCTGAACGGAAGCCATACCTGAACAATTAATCCACTCGGTCTTTTAGTTGCCAAATTCAATCGTCCGTCCAGTGCTGTCACTCGCTCCGTTATGCCCAGCAACCCCAGGCCGTGATGGTCTGCAAACGGGAGTTTATCAATGATGCCGTCATCCTCGATAGTCAGTTCGATTGCGGTGCGTTCTGTTTCTGAATCGGACGTTATTGCCAGCGTCACTTGCGCGTGGCTAGCGGCGGAATGCTTGGCGATGTTGGTGAGGCATTCTTGGACTATGCGAAAAATAGTGGTGGCGACCGGTTCCGGTAAGCAGTCAGACTCGCCTAGAATCATCATTTGGTAATCAATTTTGCCGCCACTTTGTGCATTCCAGCCCAGCACCAGACTGGTCAAGCTGGCTGTCAGCCCCAGTTCATCAAGCCCTGCTGGACGCAAACGCAACAGCAATCCACGCAGTAGTTCCATCATGTGCGTACTGATGCGGCGAATATTTTTCGCTTCTGGCACCAGCACAGGACACTCTGTTTCGGCTGTTTGAGAAATGGAAGCGGCAACCGCATTGATAGCAGCCAGGCATTGGCTAAACTCATCATGAAGTTCACGGGCTAGATAACGGCGTTCTTCTTCCTGAAGGGACATTAGCTTCATTATCAGCTTCTTTCGATCAGCCAGCAGCTTTTCCTGATTCGCTGCCAATTGATTGATGGCCGCGCCCGTCCGCTGCCATTCCAGCAGTTCGAAAACGGGCAAACGCACGGACAATTCGCCTTGCTGCATTTTTTCCAAGCCGGCGACAATCAGGTGGGCTGGTTGCAAGATCCGGCTGACCGTGACATATACCACTAAGCAAAGTGCGGCAGCCATACTTGCCGCCAACTCCGACAGGCCACGGATATGCTGCCAAGCGGTAGCGATTTCCGCATCGGCATTGCCCGCAACGGTAACCGTGCCATGAGTTTTACCATTGAATACCACTGGCCTTACCGCTTCTGCTCCCGGATTGAACACCGCTTGATAAAGGTATTCAAACCAGGCTGGACAAGTTTCGGCAGAGTTTAGCGAACCCGTACACATGCTGCGTTTAAGTCTATGGTTAGCCGATACAAAATCTATGCAAATGCCCGGTAAAGCGCGGGTTTCTTTCCAGAGGTCGAAGTCCGGGAAACGTTCAGGTTGACCGAAGCCTGCATCAATACGCCACAGTTGCAGTTCCAACTGCTTACCTATGGCTTCCGCAATTACCTGGGTTTCTGCCCTCGACTGCCGGTCAGCCTGATACAGCACATAGCTGGCTATCGCCAACAAGCAAGTCAGGGCGATCAGGACAATCCGCGACAGGAGATGTAATTTCAGGTTCACGATAAGCACCAGGTTAAGGCTGTTTGCTGAAGCGCATACGTAAGGATTTTATGCGCGAATACACGACATGGAAATAGCAAGGCCAACATCGGGCAAATTGCCCGTGTTTTGTGGGCAAATCTGAGGTTACCGATGTGCTGTTTACCGTTAATCTATCGACTTCAAAATAACCGATTTTCTGGAGAGTCACGTGTTTGAACAAATGAATGTTACAAAAACTATCAATGTACCCAGTGACAAGGTATGGCTGGCCATCAGTGCTATTGGCGGCTTGGATCGCTGGTTTCCGATTATCAATAGCTGTAAGGTCGAAGGCGTAGGCGTAGGGGCGGTACGAATTTTAGGTCTGGACGATGGTGCGGAAATAAAGGACTGCATCGAAGAGATCAACCACCAAGACCGGCGGTTTCGTTACCTGCGCACCCAACATCCCTTTCCAGTCAGCCATTATGAAGGCATAGTTACCGTTAGTGATGCAGGCAACGGCCAGTGCAAAATATCGTGGGTACTGGAACTAGAAATAACCGTGCAAAACCACGCACGCGACGACCTTTTGCAGTTTGTCAATCAAGCCTTATCGGATGGCATTGCTGGTCTCGAGAAAGATTTGCAAGCGCAGTAGAAAAACTAACCAAGAGGTCACAATCATGAAAATACGCACATTTATCAGTCAATTCTTATTGCTTGGCATTTGTCTGGCAACAAGTTATGCAATCAATGCCAACCCACGAATTGCCATCTTAGATTTTGAGTTAAATGACATCACCTCTTTACCGAACACGCCAGAGGAAATAATACGCACTGCATCAATCAAACCCCTGCTTGAGCAGGCACTTAAAAAATCGGGGAATTTTGAAATCATCCAAATCAATACCAAAGCGCAACATACAGCCAACGCCGGATTGGGTTACCTGTTTCATTTCAATGACGTGGCTGCGGAGCTGGGCAAACAAGTTGGTGCAGATTGGGTGGTTGTCGGCCAACACAGTAAGCCCAGCTTTTTGTTTTCTTATTTAATGGCGCACTTGGTTAATGTAAAAAACCAATCGCTTTCAGCAAGATATGATATTGAACTCAAAGGAAACCACGCCAAAGTGACGGAACGCGGTGTTAAAGCGCTGGCAAATAAAATTACCGAGTCGATGGGCAAGCACTATCGGTAAGGCGACACCTACGAAGTGCTTTTTTAAACCATTGCGTTTGCAACCTGCCGCATTAGCCATACGGATGGCATCATTATTTCATTTAATCCGTAAAAGTTCCCAGCGCACACTACCCGATTATGAGTTACAGTTTTCTGGGGCTTTCAGGAAAAGATGGTCAGGGTTTACACAGCATAGGACGTTGCACTTGTGGCAAACACATAACCCGTCGGGGATTTCCCCGTGCAATGCTTCCCAGGAAACCCTGTCGGCACAGACATCTTCGCCATCAATATCCATATGAGCATACTCGTCCTCTGTTTCCCCAGTCCATAACCAACAACCGGATTCGGTCACCGGAATAACGAACTCCATAAACTTATTAATTGCTGCTTGGCTGTTCATATTCGCCCCCTTTTTAGGTCATTAAAGAATCATCCAAAATCAAGGTCAACTTCAATACTTGTTTGGTGTTGAACAAGCATATTTATAAATAAAGATATGCAATTTTCGAGCCGTTCATTTAACAACGGTTTCATGTGGCTTACACACATTCCCAGACAAATCATGCGCTTATTTTGCACCAAATCTATGCGCTAACGCACCAAATAAGTGTATTTTGACGGCACAAGCATAAGTAAGTTTTCTGTAAATTGTAAGTTTCAAGGTTTATTTAAGCTTTATTCAAGGTTTACTCAAAATTAGTCAAGGTAAAAATTAAATTGGCACGAGATATGCTGGTTTCATACTGAGATTGAACGATCTATCCTCGGGAAAATTAAAGGCAATTGCTAATTCTGTAACATTTACAGGCTACCGTCGAACTCACGCTCCGACCATCACTTATAAAGTATGGCTTATTAGTTTGGCATAAGGCTACCAGTGTTTGGGATTGAAAGATGTGAATTATTTAACACTTTTCTAGTGAATTAGTTCACAGACATCAAGCTTAACCAACCTTACACTTAACGTACATTGGATATTATTGACTTGATTTTCAACCAAAAAGGCTGGGTACTTTTTAGATAGTACGCTTACATTATCATGACACCCCTTATAGCTTAGGCGTTAAGGCAGGAGATTTGACATGCTAAATAACATTGCTATTACTCCGGGACACTGTCTCGATCCACAAATTGCAATCGCGGCTTGCAGGTCCGGTGAAGTGGGAATCGTGGATTTAGGTTACCGCGAACCCCCAGAAACGGTGATACCCGTTATAAACCGGCTAGCTTTCTCGGCTGGTCGGCGGGGACAGTGGGGAGTCAGATGGGATACGTTCGGATCCCCTGAGCGTAGCGTAGAGAACATTTCAAAGTTCCTCCCTCTGCGTGTTCCGGTCCTGATAATCGGCGGACTACGGGCGCAAGACCTTCAGTTTGCCGACCTGAAACCCCGCGAGTTGGCAAGCTTGAAAAAGAAAGTCAAAGGCCTCGCCCGGCAAATCTTGGTCGAAGTCCACGACCTGCAATCGGCGCAAATGGCTGTTACAGCGGGGTGCGACGGCCTTATCATAAAAGGGCATGAAGCAGGCGGCTGGGTAAGCCAGCATTCGAGCTACATATTGCTCCAAGAGTTCTGTGGCCAGCTAAAAGTCCCTTACTGGATTCAGGGCGGCATCGGCCTGCACAGCGCTCCGGCGGCCATGCAAGCTGGGGCAACGGGCGTAGTGTTGTGCGAACAACTCTGGTTGGCGGATGAAAGCCCGTTTGCCGATACCATACACAGCAAGGCATGGAGCAGGCTTGATGGCAGCGAGGCTGTTCTCGTCGGGACGGAGGAAAAGCTGTTCCGCCTGTTCAGCCAGTCAGGGCGCGGAAAACTTAAAGAATTGGAACAGGCGGTGGTCAAGGAAGGGCCTTGGCAGGTTTTGCTGCTTCAAGACCTGTGCGAACTTAATGACCCACTGATTCCGATGGGGCAAGACATCGCGTTTGCCGGAACACTCGCCAAAAATTACGGAACCGTTGGACGTATCTTAGCCGCCCTGCGCGCCAATGTTGATTCAACCTTACAGCTAGTCAAGACGCAAAAAACTTTGTCGCCAAACTCGCCGTTAGCGCAGGCACACGGCACACGCTTTCCGATTGTGCAAGGCCCCATGACCCGTGTCAGTGATGTCGCACCATTCGCCCAGGCCGTCGCCGAAGGCGGTGGGCTGCCATTCGTTGCGCTATCCCTA
Source organism: Methyloglobulus sp. (assembly GCA_043771735.1). Taxonomy (GTDB): domain Bacteria; phylum Pseudomonadota; class Gammaproteobacteria; order Methylococcales; family Methylomonadaceae; genus Methyloglobulus. Next base: position 10,357 of record JAYVGW010000261.1, on the reverse strand, counting down.
ATGCGTAAACCGCAAGTAGACACGCTGTTGACCGAAACCAAGGCGCTACTTGGTGAACGGTCTTGGGGCGTTGGAATCCTAGGGTTCATGCCGCTGGAATTGCGCCAGGAACAGCTTGATGTCATCCGTGCAGTCAAGCCGCCATTCGCTATCATCGCCGGTGGACGGCCTAGCCAGGCGCACGAACTTGAGTCTTTGGGCATCAGTACCTACCTGCATGTCCCATCGCCGGGCTTGTTACAGGGATTTATCAAGGAAGGCGCGCGAAAATTTATTTTTGAAGGCAGTGAATGCGGAGGCCATACTGGCCCCAGGACGAGTTTTATTCTTTGGGAATCTGCGATTGAAACCCTGACAACGGTTCCATTGGAGGATCCGGAGTCGATCCAAGTCCTGTTCGCAGGGGGAGTCCATGATGCCTTGTCGGCGGCGATAGTGTCCGTATTGGCCGCCCCTCTGGTGGCTCGTGGCATGAAGGTGGGCGTCATCATGGGAACGGCCTATCTCTTCACCGATGAGATCGTGCACACAGGCGCCGCAGTGAAAGAGTTCCAGTCGCAGGCGATTGCCTGCCAGGAAACCAGCCTACTGCAATCGGGCGTGGGGAGTTACACCCGCTGCGCCAAGACACCGTTTTGCGACGAGTTCAACAACACTCGGCGCAATTTCTTGCTAGCACTGGAATCGGATGAAAATATCCTTAAGCTTCTGGAATTGCTCAATATTGGCCGATTGCGTATCGCTTCCAAGGGAGTCACCCGCAACAGCGACCCTAAGGAAGAAGATGGCAGCGACCGTTACCTGTGGGTGGATACCCAGACCCAGCAACGTGAAGGCATGTATATGCTCGGCGAGGTGGCGCGGCTAAGAAGTAAGGCCGTCACTATCGCCGAGCTGCATGCCCAAGTTTCTGAAGGCAGCAGCGCGATACTGGCTGGACCTTCCAAACGGGCAAGTAAAAAAAGCGCCATGCCGCAGGCGAACCATGAGGATATCGCCATCATCGGCATGGCTTGTATGCTTCCGAAAGCCTCCGATTTACGCAGCTACTGGCAAAATATTGTCCAGAGCGTGGACGCCGTCCGCGAAGTTAGCGATGACCGCTGGCGGCCGGAAGACTTCTTCGACCCCAAGCGCGGGGCGGCAGATAAAGTCTATTCCAAGTGGGGCGGTTTTCTTGACGATGTTCAGTTCGACCCCAGTCTTTACGGTATTGCGCCAGCCAGCCTAAGTTCGATAGAGCCAATGCAGTTGCTGGCCCTGGATGTAGCGAGGCTGGCCTTGGAAGATGCCGGCCTTGACCGCCGCCCATTCCCACGGGAACGCACCGCGACTATCTTTGCTTCGGGCGGGATGAACGACCTTGGCACCATTTATATATTTCGGACATTGCTGTCCCAGTATCTCCCCAAAGTCCCCGGACTTTCGGAATCGGTTAAAGAACACATCATGCAGGCCCTTCACGAGCATGAACTCCCCAAATATACCGAGGACTCATTTCCCGGCATCTTAAACAACGTCGTGGCTGGCCGGGTCGCCAACCGGCTGGATCTACGGGGTACCAATTTTGTGGTTGATGCTGCCTGCGCTGCGTCGCTGGCGGCGGTTGATGCCGGTATCCGGCAATTGCGTAGCGGCGATGCCGATGTTGCCTTGGTCGGGGCGGTCGATGGCAACAACAACGCCACGTCTTTCATGAATTTTGCCCAGACCCATGCCTTGTCGCCGCGTGGACGCTGCCGTTCTTTCGACGACACTGCCGACGGCATTGCCCTCGGCGAAGGGCTGGCTGCCGTGGTACTCAAGCGTCTTAGCGATGCCGAACGGGATGGCGACCGCATCTACGCCGTTATCAAGGGCATCGGCAGTTCCAGCGATGGCCGCAACCGTAGCCTGACAGCCCCGCACCCGCAAGGCCAAGTGACCGCCCTACAGCGTGCTTATCAGGATGCAGGCGTTGACCCTGCCACGGTCGGGCTGATAGAAGCACATGCCACCGGCACAGCGGTGGGTGACCGGTCCGAAATTGAGTCGCTCAACCTTGCCTTCGGAAATTCCGATATGGCCCCGCAATCTTGCGCCGTCGGCTCGGTGAAATCGATGATCGGCCATACCAAAGTAACCGCCGGTCTAGCGGGGCTGATAAAAAGCGCCTTAGCACTCCAGCATCGGGTTCTCCCTCCCACTATGGGTGTCGATGTCCCTAATACCCGGGTGGATTTTTCGAAAAGTCCGTTTTTCATCAATACCGAAACGCGACCATGGCTAGCTAGTGGAAAACGCCATCCACAGCGTTGCGGGGTGAGTGCCTTCGGGTTCGGCGGCACCAATTTCCATGCTGTGCTGGAGGAATATACCGAGGGTTATCGAAACGACGATATGGTAAACCTTTGCCCTCGAGAGGCAGAGCCATTTGTTTTCTGGGGGCATGACCGTGTCCATATAGAGCAAGCAGTAACGCGTCTTTTGCAAGAAATTGTGCATCCGGAGTTTATCGACCTGGCACAACTCGCCTATTCATTGCATGTCGAACAGAAACAGATGAAACGGGAAAACGGCGCACGCAATTGCCGTTTGGCGCTTCTTGCTACGTCATCGGCAGACCTTAAACAAAAACTTGCCCTAGCGCTTAAGCTCATGCAGGGTAAGGAAACGGAAATCAAACATCCCCAAGGCGTGTATTATCAAGAAGGCAGCGCTGCAATGGGCGTATGTTTCTTGTTTCCCGGCCAGGGTTCCCAAAAAATCAATATGTTGCGTGATTTAGTCACGGCACAGCCCGATCTCTACGATTTGTTCGAACATGCCGATGCCATCATTGCCAATCGCTTGCCTCAGGCACTTTCCCGCTTCATCTACCCATTGCCGGTATTTACTGATGAAGCGCGTACAAGCCAACAGGTTGAATTGAATGCAACGCAAGTTGCCCAGCCCGCATTGGGAGTCGTTGAGCTTGCCGCACTCAAGATGTTGAAAGGCTATGGGCTAGAACCAGAGTTTGTTGCCGGCCATAGCTATGGCGAATATGTCGCCCTGTGTGCGGCCGGTGTTATCCAGCCTGATGACCTGATTCGCTTATCGGAGATTCGTGGCCGCCTCAGCGCAGAGGCCGGGCAAAATTCCCCTGGGGCGATGGCTGCTGTGGATACTGGTGGTGATCGGGTGATGGAACTTATCGGACATCATAAGCTGGCCGTCAGTCTTGCCAATCTAAACTCACCAGACCAAACCATTATCGCGGGTTCAATTGAAGCTATCGATGCGGCTACGGCAATCTTCAGTAAAGAATCGCTGCGGGTTACCAAGCTTCCTGTCAGCGCCGCATTCCACTCGCCCGCCATGGCGGGCGCGAGCGATGAACTCGCGGCGGAACTGGCCAAGATTGAATTCAAAGAACCCCGGATTCCAGTATTCAGCAATACCACGGCACTTCCTTACCCCGCTACGGCCAATGAGGCGCGCGCGCTATTGGCCAGACACATGACCGAATCCGTTCGGTTCGTCGATGAAATCAACCATCTCCATGAAGCCGGGGCGCGAATATTTATCGAAGTTGGCCCCGGCCTAGTTTTAAGTGGTCTGGTTGACAGGATTTTGGCTGATCGGCCACACGCAACTTTGGCTGTTGATGCCCCTGGCCGCCCTGGTTGGCTTCAGTTTGCACATCTATTGACCCAATTGTTTGCACTGGGTATTCCGGTTCATTTGGAGACTTGGTTTAAGGGCCGCGGATTGAAAGAAAGCAGGCTCGAAGAAGTGTTTGCCGCAGCCCGCGCCAAAGCCATGCCCAATCCCATGGTTTGGCGGGTCAATGGCGGTCGGGCTGTGCCCTGGTCTTCCCCAGTCGGTATACCGAAACCGGTAATGCCGGTAGTTGTAACAGAAAAAGTAGCGGTAGATAGCAATACGCCCATCGCTAAGCCCATATTTCGGACAGCTACAGCAATCCCAGACCGAAACGCCTATTCCCAGGCAAATCATCGGGTTAAGAATCGTTTAACTTCTCAAAGGAGACTTACCATGGTAGTAAATAACGAAACATTAAGATCAGAGGCTCCCCCACCACAGATGGCTGGTGTCACTTCTGGAGCGCAAATACAGCGCAATCTCGCGCAACTCCTGGAATTGCAGCGTGACCAGCAGGAGACGCTGCGTTATTTTCTTGAATTTCAATCCTATCTGATCGGCACAGAATCGGAGGAACTGGCATTTGATTCAACTTTGTCAGTGCAACCTGCCGCCGCACTGACAAACGCTGTTGCGGCATCAGGCATGAGCCGTGCAGCGGCTCCAGCACCGTTGCTTCCACAACAAGTTCTGGCTGCCCATACAGGTGGATCACATATAGCGGCGGCAGTCAGGCCGACCGTCGTGGCTGCACCCCCTCCACCTCCGCCAATGCCAAAGCCACCCAGCAACGGTAGCAGCGATTTGTCGCCGCCAAAAGTCGGTGCGGCTGTAGTGGGCAATGCAGCTACCAATGACAGTATCCCAGGCAGTTTTCCCCCAACGGAGCAATTTAAAGACGACCTGCTACGCGCGGTATCCGAACGCACCGGCTATCCCGAAGACATGCTTGATCTTGAAGCCCATATGGAAGCCGATCTTGGGATTGATTCCATCAAGCGTATCGAAGTCTTTAGCGGACTTAAGGATCGTTACAATTTTATGGAAGGGCGTGATGAAGAAACGGTTTTCGAGGAATTGGCGGGGCATAAGACCCTTAACGAGATCATCAGCTGGTACGACCAATTGTGCAATCCAGTTAGCGCACAAAAAGGGGGCGCTTCGCTAAAAAAAGCCCAGGCTCCATCGTCGTTGGCTGAGACGGTGGAGTCGCAAAATCTAGAAACGCCAGACCCTGTTCAGTGTTATGCCTTAATGCCGGTCGCGGCACCGTTGAATGAATGGACTGAACAGGAGCAGCATTCGGCAGGAATGCAAACGTTGCTCCTGGGGCCGCTTTCGGAATTTACCGAAGCGTTCAGGACGGCATTAGTAAATGTTGGTTATGCGGTACAACACGTTATTCCAGGCAAGGAAACACGTCCGCTCGGTGCTGATCGGTTTGAAGTAGACTTTTCTTCGCAAGAATCCAGCCAACAGTTGCTTGGCCTGCTTGCAAAGTCAGGTCAAATGGTTGGGGCTGTCATTAATTTATTGGGCCTACCGGCAACTGAGGTTGATGAAAACTACCATTTGGATGATGCCAGGGCTTTGTTTATGTTAACCAAAGTCTTGGAGCATAATTTGAAGGATGCCAGTCATCGCGGAAATGGATGCCTGATCAACGTGACAGCAATCGACGGCCAATTCGGGCTAAGTAAGTCCCGGAATTTTCCGGCTGGAATGGCCGGCACCCTGGGGGTCGCAAAATCGCTTGCCCAGGAATGGCCAGAAGTAAGAGTGAAATGTATAGATGTCGATCCTAAGCTGGAACCGAACCAATTGATCGGACACATCATAAGTGAGTGGCGCAGCCAGGATCCTACGCTGGAGATTGGCTACACGCAGGAAGGCCGCTGGTGTCTTGAGTTACAGTGCAATGATGCAAATACGGCAGCAATTTCTCCGCTGGAATTGGATAAAGATGCCGTGTTGCTGGTCACTGGCGGAGCTTATGGGATAACCGCGAATATTGCAAATGCCTTGGCCGAGCGTTACCAGCCACGGTTGATTCTGGTAGGTCGTAGTCAGATGCCGGAACCGGAATCTGCGGCGACCTGCGAAATCAAGAATCCGGCAGCGTTAAAGCAATTCCTGATCACCGACCTGCGGGCAAAGGATCCCAAGGTCAAACCGGCCGATGTTGACCGGGTGTTCAAACGGATCCTCAAGGACCGCGAGATTCTCGCTAACCTGGCGGCCATGAGGGCAACCGGTTCCGAAGTTGAATACCATGCCCTGGATCTGCGCGATGCCGAAGCCTTCGGTGGCCTTATTGATGAAATATATGCAAAGTGGGGACGGATCGACGGTGTGCTTCATGGTGCAGGCATCATCGATGACAAATTGGTCAAGGATAAAACCCTGGCATCTTTTGAGACGGTTTATCACACCAAGGTTATCCCGGCGCAAGTGATGGCTAACAACCTCCGGCCGGATACCTTGAAGTTCCTGGTGTTATTCTCATCCATTGCCGGACGGTTCGGCAATGCAGGCCAGTGCGACTATAGTGCTGCCAACGAAGTGTTGAACAAGTTGGCCGACCGCCTGAGTTACCAGTGGCCTAAAGTCCATACCGTTTCGATTAACTGGGGGCCATGGGATGCCGGCATGGTGAGCAATGAAGTGCTCAAAATGTATGCCGACCGGGACATCATGCCAATTCCTTTAGATACGGGAACGCGCCACTGCATCGAGGAGCTGGAACGCGGCAACCGGGGGGAACCCGAGCTTGTGATTACGGCGAGCCTCAAGCAGATTACCGATCTGATGCACCGCAAACCACGCCATGAAAAACAAGAGTCCGAAATAGCCGTCAAAGTCCCGGCACAAGCCGGGGCGGTCAAACTGTCTTTGCAAGCTTAACTGTTGGCTGCCAGCTTCGCGGCGAACCATTATTGAAACATTTTGTGATTTAGAGGGTAAAACTGATGAACAGTCCAATGAATGCAGTATTGGGAGATTTCACTTCTATACGAATATCTAAGCCGGTCCCTCAACGCATTACGTTAGAGCTAGCTGCCTATGGTTTCGCCAAAGCCTATTGCAAGGCCAACGACATTAACGATAGCGCGGGCTTTCGGAAGACGCACAAAGAAGTCAAGGAGAAATTCAGCAAGTATGCGCTCTCGCCAGCACAGATCAAACGGCGGCAACTGGTGTTTTTTCCGCGCCTGACTGATATACGTTTTATTGATGGCCACTTTGACCTGAAGGAACCGGAACAAAAGCATATGCAGTTGCTTAATCTCAATGGCGACTTAAGGGGCGAGGACCTCAAGTCCAGGCATGAAAGTTACGGCAAAGTTGTCGATCAGTGCCTGGTCAAGATGTATGACGATGATGCCAAATCGCCTGACGATGTCGTCCATGTGACTTGTTCGGGCTACTTGGCACCGAGTCCGGTCGAGCGGATGGTGGCGCGCAAGGAATGGTTTGACACCACGGTGACGCATAGCTATCACATGGGCTGTTACGGGGCATTCCCCGCCATAAAAATGGCGCATGGCTTTCTCGCCTCTTCGCATTTCGGCGTAACACCGCCCAAAGAACGCGTGGATATTATCCATACTGAGCTACTTTCAACGCACCATAATATCCAGGATCTACGCGCAGAAAACATCATCACGATGAGCCTGTTTGCCGATGGTTTTATCAAGTATTCTCTTTTTACGGAGGATGCGCTGCGGGAGAAAGGGCTGCGCGGACTAAAGATCCTGGCGCTTAATGAGCATTTGCTGCCTAATTCTGCCGACGACATGACCTGGATTCCCGGTTCGCATCAGTTCCATATGACCCTCACGGTCATGGTTCCTATCGTGATCAAGCAGTATGTCCGGTCGTTTATCGAAGACTTGCTGCTCAAGGTTGGCATCGATTTTGAAAAAGAAAAGCAGACCTTAACTTTTGCCATTCATCCGGGTGGCCCGAAAATCGCCGAACATATCCAGGAGGAGCTTGGTTTGCGCGAGGATCAAGTCACGATCAGTAAACAGGTGTTCCTGGAAAACGGCAACATGTCGTCGGCCACCATTCCGCATATCTTGAAAGAGATCCTGGAGGAGAAGGCAATTCCAGTCGGTTCGCGGGTTGTGTGTGTCGCTTTTGGTCCCGGCTTAACGATCACGGGGCTGGTATTGGAGAAAATATGACAACTGAAACCACCGAACGTAAACCCAAATCCGCAGTGGAACTGGAGAATGATGCCCTCCCTTTAATCGCGCGAATGTATGAGGTGCAGGCCACTCACGAACTCGAAATGCAAGAGTTCTTGGAAGTGCCTGCCCAGTCGCCTCAACCCGAGATCTCCAATGTATCGCACTACTACGATACCGGAATGGAACGCCTGGAAATAAGTCAGGATATGGGACCTGAGGACGAGATGGTCATGCCTTTTATCGGGCAGATAGTCGAGCATATTCCCGGCGAGTCCATTGTTATCGAGCGCATTCTGGATCTCGCGGAAGATTTGTATTTGGCTGACCATGCCTTTGTCCATGCGCAGGAAGTCAAACCGTTATCGGCTTGCCTGCCGGTATTGCCGATGACGTTCAGCCTTGAGGTCATGTCCGAGGTGGCTGCCTGCCTGGTGCCTGGCCACGGCCTCATTGGACTTGAAGACATCAACGCCACGCGCTGGATCGAGTTGACCGATACGGATCAGTTGACTCTGCGCATCGTGGCCGGACAAATAAAGCTTGACCCAGTTCAGCAAATCTATCGCATTGAAGCGGCCATTTACATCAAGGGACAGACGATACCGGCAATTAACGCTGTTGTGTTGTTTGCCGCCCATTATCAGCTTGATCTTGCAGTCAATTTTACCCAGCTCACTGAAGTCAACCAGCTGTCGGCCGAACAGGTCTATCAGGATCGCCTTATGTTCCATGGCCCACGGCTGCACTGCCTTGCCGGAGAAATCCTTCTGGGTGATCATGGCGCGGTCAGTGAATTTGTAACAAGAACTTCCGGAAACCTGTTTCAATCTTTGCCGAAGCCGCAACTCCTGCTTGATCCCGCGTTGCTGGATGGCGTAGGGCAATTGATGGGCCTCTGGGCTATGATGCGACGCGACCGCTCTGTTTTTCCTATAGGCTTCAAAAAACTTGAACTCTATCAACCAACGCCCCCACCAGGCACACGAGTGCCTGTGCGTATTGAGATTACCCGCGATGAGGTCAAGACACTGCATGCCGACGTAGAGATTCAGGATGGTGCGGGTGCCGTTTGGATGCGCATCCATGACTGGGGCATGTGGAAATTCCGCTGGGCGCAGAAATTACTTGATTTTCGTCGGCTACCGACCCGCTACCAGATAAGCGATGCAATCGCACTGCCGTCACTCGCCCCATCCGCAACCTGCCGTATGCTGTCAAGCAGCGAGCTTACCGGCTTCGACGCTGGATTGCTGGCAAGGTTCTACCTGAATGTGGATGAATTTTCGGTGTTCGCCAGTAAGGCAGGTGTTCCGCAGCGTCAGCAGCAATGGCTGTTGGGGCGGATTGCCGCCAAGGATGCCGTACGTGCCTGGATCGCAGCGCGTTCCCATACCGAAGAGATGCTGCATCCGGCCTCTTTTGCGATTGAAAACAATGAGCAAGGTCAACCGATGGTGAGCAGTCTGGCAACACTTGAGCCGCCCCACCCCAAGATCAGCATTGCCCACTGTGAAGACCGCGCTATCGCCATTGCCCAAAGCGGTTCCGTAGGTGTGGATATTGAGCGGATTAGCGTCCGTAATCCAGGCTTTCTGGAAACCATCACCAACGCGGACGAACGCGCCCTCCTTAGTGGGCAAGTCAACATGGACTCCTCCGAGGAAAAGATGGCAGAGTGGATCACACGCCTTTGGTGCGCAAAGGAAGTTGTGGGCAAGCTAATGGGAACCGGAGTGGGCGCACCCCAACACTTTGAGATTACCTCAATCGCCCCAGATGGCACTATCCAGATTCTACCTCGGGGCAAGGATCGCCCCGTGTTTGTCAATACCACCCAGGACGGCGACTTTATCATTGCCCATGCAACCACACGCACCCAAATTGCGTAAGGGAATAAACGGGATGGTGGCGTGCGAACAACATTACCAGACGTTCATCCGCCGAGTGAGTGGTCAAAAATCCTGTTCATCCTTACCATAATAACGGGGCGAACAGGATTTTTGAAGCGTACAGGTATTCTTTTCACGGCAGAAACAGCGCCAGACTTTAAACCAGAAGAAGCTTCAAATTTCTCTTAGGCCTTTTTTGCTACCGTGGCTTATTTGAGTTGAAGTCAGTGCGATTCCATTGACATGATTTCTTAGGGGAGAACTATGAATATATCCGAACTATCTCGATCAGTCCCACTTATGGAACTACGCGGGGTTGACAAAAATTACCCAATGGGGGAAGGGTTCATTCCTGCCCTCAAGGGCATCAACCTTCGCGTACAATCCGGCGAATTCGTCGCCGTTTGGGGGCCGTCCGGCTCCGGCAAATCGACTCTGTGCAATTTGATCGGCCTGCTGGATACCCCTTCGGTAGGCGCGGTTCATCTCGAAGGGCAGGATGTGACGACACTTTCGGATGACCGCCGCAGCGAAGTTCGCAACAAAATGCTGGGGTTCATATTTCAGAGTTTTAACCTGATACCGGTGCTTTCGGCCTTGGAGAATGTCATGCTACCTTTACAGATTGCGGGCGTGACCACAAAA
>JAYVGW010000260.1:0-4660 GCA_043771735.1 Methyloglobulus sp. | reverse complement strand
CTATTAACAAGCCACAGGTTAACTGGCAATTGCTTTTAATAACCAATTGAATTTACAGAACTTGATATTTATCAACCTGTGCAAAGTATAGAGGCATGTTGATTTATTCTCCTCACCCCAACCCTCTCGGCAACTGCTCCTGCGTTGCCCTACTAACCTACATCCATGTAGGAATCCAGCAGGAGAGGGAGTTTTCTTTGTTAACTTAACGGCTTTGGCAACATACCTTGTCTGGCTCGGTTAAATTCTCAACAGTTCGAATCAATTTGATTTTGCCAACGTCTCGGCATAACCCGTATAACTCCTGGGCGTTAGTTCTAGCAAAGCCACTTTCGCTTCATTGGGGATTTCCAATTTTTCTATGAACACCCGCAGTTGTTCCGGTGTTATGCGTTGACCACGGGTCAATTCCTTTAACTTCTCATAAGGTTTTTCGATACCATAACGGCGCATGACGGTTTGGATGGGTTCAGCCAGGACTTCCCAGTTGGCATTGAGGTCGGCTTCTATGGCTTCTGGGTTAATCTGCAATTTTGAAATGCCTTTTAAACTGGCTTGTATGGCGATGCTGGTATGGGCAATGCCTACGCCGATATTCCGTAGCACGGTGGAATCGGTCAAGTCACGTTGCCAACGGCTTACCGGCAATTTTTCCGCCAAAAAGCTGAACATGGCATTCGCCAAACCGAGATTGCCTTCAGAGTTTTCAAAATCAATCGGGTTGACCTTATGCGGCATGGTGGATGAGCCGACTTCCCCAACTATCGTTTTCTGCTTGAAATAACCCAAGGAGATGTAGCCCCACACGTCGCGGTCAAAATCTAGCAGGATGGTGTTGAACCGTAGTAAGGCATGGAAATATTCCGCCATGTAATCATGTGGCTCTATCTGAATGGTGTATGGGTTAAACTGCAAACCTAACGATTCGACGAATTGTTTGGCAAATCCTGGCCAATCGACTTCGGGGTAAGCTACCGCATGGGCATTATAATTGCCGACCGCACCATTGATTTTGCCAAATAAGCGCACGTCTTCCAGTTGTTGCTTTTGCCGCTGTAATCGCGCGACAACATTGGCAAATTCCTTGCCGACGGTGGTTGGGGTTGCAGATTGCCCGTGGGTGCGCGATAGCATCGGCTGGTTTGCAAACTCCAAGGCGCATTGCTGGATGGCTGCTATGCAGGCTTGCATTTGGGCGAGCATCACGTCCCGCCCTTCCTTCAACATGAGCGCGTAAGAGAGGTTGTTGATGTCTTCCGAGGTACAGGCAAAGTGGATGAATTCGCTGACTTGTTCAAGCTCGGCATTGCCAGCAATTTTTTCTTTCAGGAAATACTCGACCGCCTTGACATCATGGTTGGTAGTTTTTTCTATGTCTTTGATCCGCTGGGCATCGGGTTCGGCAAAATGGCTGATGATGTGTTCCAAGGCCTGGGTGGCGCTGCCGCTAAACGGGCTGACTTCCACGATTTTGGGCTGCATCGCCAAGGCTTGCAACCAGCGGATTTCGACCAGCACACGGTAACGTATCAGGCCAAATTCGCTGAATATGGGACGCAAATCTTCAACCTTGTTGGCGTAGCGTCCGTCAATGGGGGAGATGGCGGTTAGGGTAAAGTAGCTCATGGCTTTATCCGGTTGTAGTGATAATTAAAGTGAGTTGATTCCGTTGATGGTTCGACAAGCTCACCACGAACGGAATCAACAAGTCACCGAGCCTATCGAAGGACATGTCCAGATATTTCAAGTGTTAGTCCTGGATTCAATAACGCCGCCGCCCAGGCAAATTTCGCCTTGATAAAACACCACGGATTGCCCTGGCGTTATCGCGCGTTGCGGCTCGTCGAATAACACCCTACAGCGGTCTTCGCCTAACGGCTCCAAACGGCAAGGCTGGTCTTCCTGTCGATAGCGGGTTTTTGCCGTACATTCGATGTTTTCAGTTACCGGTTTGTTATTGCACCAGTCCAAACGGCTGGCTTCCAGGGTGTTATGTAGCATCACGGGATGGTCGTGGCCTTGCCCAACAATCAAGACATTGTTTTCCAGGTCTTTATCCAGGACATACCAAGGCTCGTCAGGCGCATCTTTAACGCCGCCTATGCCCAAGCCTTGGCGTTGCCCCAAGGTGTAGTACATCAGACCTTGATGCTTGCCGATTAACTGACCTTCCGGCGACCGCATTTCGCCAGGCTGGGCGGGTAAGTAGCGTTGCAGAAACTCCTTAAACTTGCGCTCTCCGATAAAACAAATACCCGTGCTGTCTTTTTTCCGGCAATTATCAAAACCTGCTTGTTGTGCTAACCGTCGGATTTCCTTTTTATGCAGATGTCCGATAGGAAACAAGGTATGTGCTAGTTCGTGTTGCTTAAGGGTGTACAGGAAATAACTTTGCTCTTTGTCAGGATCAAGACCCTTCAACAAGGAATATTCACCGCCTGTTTCTTTAACCCTGGCGTAATGTCCGGTGGCAATGTAATCAGCGCCTAAATCCTGGATGGCATAATCCAGGAAAGCCTTAAACTTGACGTACTTATTGCACAGGATATCAGGGTTGGGCGTACGTCCGGCCTTGAATTCAGACAGGAAAACCTCAAACACGTCATCCCAATATTCGCTGGCGAAATTGACGGTTTTTAATTCAATACCAAGCTTGTCGCACACTTGCTGGGCATCAGTGAGATCTTCCATAGAGGTACAATATTCGGTGCCGTCGTCTTCTTCCCAGTTCTTCATGAACAAGCCAGTCACTTGGTGGCCTTGTTCCAACAAAAGCAATGCAGTGACGGAAGAATCGACTCCACCCGACATGCCGACGACAATATTTTTAACCATGTTCAAGATCGAGAAATGATTTTAGCAATTCCAAGGGGTAACGCTGGCCGCTAAGGTATTCATCGACAGAAATCGACACCAAAGGGCTACGTAAGCGTTTTTGCTGCGCGTGGATTTCTTCTTGGGTCAGCCAGTGCGTAGCGACCACGCCTTCATCCAGGGATTGATTGGGGTCGTGGCTATGGCACTGCCCGGCAAAGCAACACCTCAGGAAGCTAGGTGAATGCGGCTTTTTCCGCCAAAGCTGGATGGAGACAAGATATTCAGGCTCAAATTGCCATGCCGTTTCTTCAAAAACCTCTCGTTTTACGGCGGTGACCAGGCTTTCGTTTTCCTCAAGATGTCCGGCCGGCTGGTTGAACTGCAAGCCACTGGAGGTGTGTTCCTCAACCAACAAAAATCGGCCATCGCGTTCAATTACGGCGGCAACCGTAACGTGTGGTTTCCACACCATCAATATTTTCCAGTTAGGTAAACGTGCATTTTACAAGATTTACCTCGTCAGATATGCAAAGATTTGAACTAACCTTGGCAAATATGTCAAAACAATCGGTTTATATCAATTGTATTATCGCGTATTCATGGTACTTTGCTTTTTATTGGTATACTTAACATTGAAATAAGCAAGTGTCGGTACTATGTTAGTAATATGAATTTAATGACGGGTTTCTATGGCTGAATTTGATCCGTATAAAGATGACGATCAAGGCGTAGCCGTACAACCGGCTAAACCAAAACTGAAAAAACCGCCTTTGTATAAGGTCATCTTGTTGAACGACGACTTTACGCCGATGGCTTTCGTGATTGACATCTTGATGCACTTTTTTAGTATGTCTGAAGAGTTGGCAACGCGGGTCATGCTACAAATACATACCCAAGGCATCGGCGTGTGTGGGACGTATACCAAAGACGTTGCCGAAACCAAGGTGTACATCGTCAACGAATATTCGCAGGAACATCAGCATCCCTTGCTGTGTTCAATGGAAGAAATGTAGTCTGGAGAGTGTATGTTAGGCAAAGAACTTGAAGTGACACTAAACAATGCCTTTAAAAATGCCCATGATAAACGCCATGAATTTATCACGGTGGAACATTTGTTGCTGGCTTTGCTCGACAACGCTTCTGCTGGTGCGGTCATGGTCGCTTGTGGCTGCGACATCAGCGCACTGCGCGGCCAACTGACACAGTTTATAGACGAAACGATTTCCTTGATCCCCGAAGGCGTACAACGTGACACCCAACCCACACTAGGCTTTCAAAGGGTGTTACAGCGCGCGGTGTTTCACGTACAGGCTTCTGATAAAAAAGAAGTTTCCGGTGCCAATTTATTTGTCGCATTGTTCAGCGAACAAGATTCCCATGCAGTTTATTTGCTAAACAAGCAGGATGTTTCCAGGCTAGATGTAGTCAATTATCTGGCGCATGGCATTTCCAAGCTCGACCAAGAAAATTCTGCCGGTGAAGACCAGCCAACAGATAGCAGCGCATCGGACGCGGAAGCCGCAGGAAGCCCATTGGAAAAATATACCGTAAACCTGAACGAAGAAGCGCTTAAAGGCAGGATTGACCCCTTGATTGGCAGGGACTTAGAAGTCGAGCGGACTATTCAAGTGCTCTGCCGCCGACGCAAAAACAACCCTTTGTTTGTAGGCGAGGCCGGTGTCGGCAAAACCGCCATTGCCGAAGGTTTAGCAAAACGTATTGTGGAAGAAAATGTCCCTGAAATCTTGATGGACAATGTCATTTATTCTTTGGATTTAGGTGCATTGGTGGCCGGCACTAAATACCGGGGAGATTTTGAAAAGCGTTTGAAAGCGTTAATCAA
>JAYVGW010000259.1:0-4597 GCA_043771735.1 Methyloglobulus sp. | reverse complement strand
AACTGTTTATATCCCCCTCATCCCAACCTTCTCCCTTGAGGGAGAAGGGGTTTATCGCGCAAGCTGTTGTTGGTAGCGATCAAACAAAAACGCGACGCGGGCGGCATCGTCTTTCTTGCCTGGGTAATTGTAAGCGGCATCGACGGCCTTATCGAGTTGGGTGTGGGCTTTGCGTAAGGCTTCGGGCATGTTGTTGGGTGCGTACAGTTGGGCTAAGGAACAGCTTTGCCCCCTTCGACCCGGCTCAGGACAGGCTTGTTCGGCACAGCGGGTTTCTTCGGCGATACGTGCGTCCAATACGGCTTGGGCTGCGGTTTCGATGGCGGTTTGGTGTTTATCCGCTGTAGGGGCGAAAGATTTTTCGCCCCTACGACGTGTGAATGAATTCGAACCTACATCCGGCCAAAGGAAGTTGTTGTAGACGATGGTGTTGGAGTAGCTGTAATCGCTTTTTAGTCGGCCACAAACTGTTCGCATCCAGGCGTTGTGCATGTGGCTGGTTAGAATGCCAAAATGAAATAAGGTGGCATTGGGTATAAAAAACAACTTATCGCCGCAGATGACCTCGGCATCCAGATAGCCAATGGGTATGTAAAATCGGTTTTCTGAAGAAACTTTGGGAATAGCCAAATACTTGGATGCTGATATTCGGACTTCCCCAAACAAATAAGGTGTTTCCGCCAGCTTTTGCGTTGCTGCTTTGGTACTGGCTAAACGCATTTGTTTTACGTGCTCAATCCGTTTTTTAATTTCAGGCGATTTAACGCGGTCGCTTGACGTACTGTCTTTCAGCCACAAACAATATCGGGGTATGTTATTTATAAATTCATCACCCATCAAATAAGGGCGGATATACTTGGCTGCAATCGGGTCATTTTGGCAAAGGCTATCCGCTTCTGATTGTGATAAGAGTAGATTGCCGCCATCAATCGGGCTGCTTCCCCGTGTCATTTCAGGCACGTTAGGATTTAACGGCTTGCGGCGTTTATCAATCAGCACCGTCGGCGCATCGACCAGATACGGATTAACCTGTTTGGCGGTGATTTCTGTCGGTATGCCTTTGATGTTGTCGCCGTAATCGAATAATCTGCAACCCGTAGAGACGCAAGATTTTGCGTCTCTACAACAGATGAAGCCCATAATCACGCAATGCACGGCGGCAATGCCTTTGCCTTCGTTGCTCCATCGGAAGGTACGGTGGGCAAAATGCAGTTTGATGTTGAGTTTCAACAATTCCGTCCATAAAACCGCCACTTGTTCGCCTTGGCTAAGGCTGTTAGTGGACACAAATGCAACCGGAATGGTGGGATTGGCTTGTATGTAACGTGCCGCTGTCACATGCCACGCAGCGACATAATCCAACACACCCGCGCCGTTCATACCCTTGAATGCCGCTTCCAAATCGGCTTTTTGGTCTTTGTTTTGATAGCTGTAACCGATAAAAGGCGGATTGCCCATGATGTAACTGCATTGATCCGGCGCTATCACGTCCGCCCAGTCTATCCTTAAGGCATTGGCGCGCACGATGTTGGCCTTTTTCTTGAGCGGAAGACGGTGGTAATACAGGCCGAGGCTTTTCACTTTTAGGTTCATTTGATGGTCGGTCAACCACAGCGCCAAGGTCGCGATTTGCGCCGCGCTGGGGTCGATCTCAATCCCGTGGAATTGATGGACGTTGCAACGGATCAGCGTATCAACATCCAATTGGGCGGTCAGGTTATTGCCCCAAATTTTCTGGATAACTTCCAATTCCAGTAAGCGCAGCTCTCGGTAAGCAATCACCAAAAAATTACCGCAACCACAGGCCGGATCAAAAAAGTTAAGGCCGGCAAGGCGGTCGTGAAAGGCATTGAGTTTTTGTTTGTTATTGCCGCATTTGCCGAGTTCTTTGCGTAAGTCATCCATAAACAGCGGGTTGATGACTTTCAGGATATTTTCTTCGCTGGTGTAATGTGCGCCCAGTTTGCGGCGTTTTTTGGTTTTGGCGGCGGCGGCTTCATCGTCAAAGTGCATGATCGCCTGAAATAATGAGCCGAAAATGGCGGGGCTAATCTCGCTCCAGTCCAGGCGTGAGCATTCGATCAGCGTGTTGCGTGCGGTTTCGTCGAATTCGCAATGACCAAGGCCGCCATCAAATAATGCCCCGTTGACGTACGGAAAACGGGCGCGATGTTCCGGTAAATTTCCCAAGCGTTTCTGCCCCTTATAATCGAGGTGGGTGCGCAAATAGCTTTCATCTGGCTTGTTGAGCGTATCAAACAGCGCGGCCAATTCGCCATGCAGGTCTGAGCCGTCTTTTTCGGTATGGTTAATCAGGTAATCGAGAAACAGTCCGTTCTCATTGAACAAGCCCGTGTCTTCGGCAAACAGGCAGAACAGCAAACGCACCAAGTAAGTTTCCAAATCTTTGCCGGTGTAGCCGGTGGCTTTCAGTGCATCGTGCAGTTGCGCCATTTTTTCGGCGGCTTCTTTGTTGATGTGGGCTTGTTGTTCAAGGGCGATAGTTTCATAGCCAGCAATAAATTTGAAGTGGTCTATCGCTTGCGGAAGATCGGCCAGCTTGATTTTAAGCGGCGGCGCTTTGGTTTCCAGGTTATGCAGATGCAGGTTTGCAAAATCGCTGACCAATACGCAGCGGGGCATTTCTTCGTCTTTCAGGCCAGGGAAATAGCCAGTGGCCTGGATATAAGCTTTATCGAGGTCTTCGCCTATCGATTTCATTTCAACCAGCAGCAGGCCGGGAAAAAAGCCGTCTATACGTCCGCTTTTACCGCCCAATTTCTTTACCCGATCTTCAAAACGGACGGCGCGGCGGTGGTTTAATTCAAAAATATGGCATAAGCCGCGAATAAAATCCTGCGCTTCGCCCATTTCGTAAGTCGATTTTGAGAATTCTTTGGCAAACGCGGCGGCGCGTTGGCGAAGAGTGCTGACATCAAGGGTTGCGGTCATGGCATTACGTAGGATTTAAAACCAGAATTATAGATTACCACGCGAAACGGAACTGAAATTGCAATCCTACACGGCTCAATACTATCTAAAGGAAACTCTGAACAAGTTGATTCTGCTCATGGTTCGACAGGCTCACCACGAACGGAATCAACACGTTACCGTTCGTCCTGAGCTTGTCGAAGGACTTGTTCGTAGTTTCCTAAACATGTGGTTATTTGTTTTCAAAAAACCATTTTCAGCTAACCAAATATAAAGCCAATACATATAGCAAGTAAAAAATGGGCGGTTAAGATGGAATTACAGTTTACGAAACCACATTTCGTCCCCATAATCTCACTAACGCTTAACACACGATGGAGAATTGCTAATGAGTACCCCCAAACACTGCCGACTTTTAATCCTGGGCTCAGGGCCTGCCGGTTACACCGCCGCAGTCTATGTGGCAAGGGCCAACCTGAATCCGGTGATGATTACCGGTTTGGAGCAGGGCGGGCAATTGACCACCACGACCGATGTCGATAACTGGCCGGGCGATGTTGAGGGTTTGCAGGGGCCTGAGCTGATGGACAGGATGCGCCGACATGCCGAACGCTTTGGCACGAAAATTGTATTTGACCACATCCATACCGCTGATTTGTCTGCCAAGCCTTTTAAGTTGACTGGTGATGCAGGTTCATATACTTGTGATGCGCTGATAATTTCCACTGGGGCATCGGCACGTTACCTGGGTTTGGAGTCTGAAGAAGCTTACAAAGGCAAAGGCGTTTCCGCCTGTGCCACTTGTGACGGCTTTTTTTACAAGAACAAACCGGTGGCCGTGATTGGCGGCGGCAATACCGCCGTTGAAGAAGCGCTGTATTTGTCAAATATTGCCTCAAAAGTGACCGTCATCCATCGGCGCGACAAGTTCCGTTCTGAAAAAATCTTGTCTGATAAGTTAATGGAAAAAGCCAAAAACGGTAATGTCGTCATTGAATGGAATCATACCTTAGACGAAGTTTTGGGCGACGATATGGGTGTTACGGGGCTTAGAATGAAAAATACCGTGGACGGCTCAACCAAGGATTTGGAAGTGCATGGCGTATTCATCGCCATTGGGCATAGCCCGAATACCGGTATTTTTGATAGTCAGCTAGATATGGCGCATGGTTATATTAAAGTTAAAAGCGGTATTACCGGAAGCTTCACCAGCACTAACATTCCGGGCGTGTTTGCGGCGGGTGATGTGATGGATTCAGTTTACAAACAGGCAATTACCTCGGCAGGTGCGGGTTGTATGGCGGCGTTGGATGCGGAAAAGTATTTGGATGAGCTGGTTGGTTAAGGGCTTTGGTCAGCCAAATCAATAGCTGCATGAAAACCTTGTCCACGTCGAGTCTTATGTCGCCATGAAAATGCATTTGACGGTGCTTGACCCCAATGATCCCGGGCAAAGTTTTCCACCGCTAAGTAACGCATTGTCGGCCCCCGATGGCTTGCTGGCGGTAGGGGGCTGTCTCTCAACAAGCCGATTGTTAAATGCGTATCGTCAGGGTATTTTCCCGTGGAACGGGCCTGACGAGCCGATTTTATGGTGGTCGCCTGACCCAAGGTTGGTGTTGTTTCCAGATAAGTTGCTTGTTTCCCACAGTTTGGCTAAAACTTT
>JAYVGW010000258.1:0-11097 GCA_043771735.1 Methyloglobulus sp. | reverse complement strand
TATTTTGTCGATACTTGCCATCAGAACAACATCGGTGTCATCCTGGATTGGGTGCCGGCGCATTTCCCCAAGGATGCGTTTGCCCTCGCCCGTTTTGACGGCAGCGCCTTGTATGAACATGAAGACCCCCGCCAAGGCGAACACCGCGACTGGGGGACGCTGATTTACAACTATGGCCGCAACGAAGTCAAGAACTTCTTGCTGGCGAGCGCCATTTTCTGGCTGGAAGAATTCCATCTCGACGGCTTGCGGGTCGATGCGGTCGCTTCCATGCTGTACTTGGATTACTCCCGCGAGGACGGGGACTGGCTGCCGAACCGCTATGGCGGACGGGAAAATCTGGAAGCCATTGATTTCTTTCGGGAACTGAATGCAGTCACGCACGACCAGCATCCTGGGACGGTGATTATGGCCGAGGAGTCCACGTCCTGGCCGCAAGTTACGCGCCCGACCTGGACTGGTGGCTTGGGCTTTTCCATGAAATGGAATATGGGTTGGATGAATGACATTCTGGTTTATATGAAGGAAGACCCCGTCCATCGAAGATACCATCATGACCAGCTGACATTCGGGATGCTTTATGCCTTTACGGAAAATTTTACCCTGCCGTTCTCGCATGATGAAGTGGTGCATGGTAAGGGTTCAATGCTTAACAAAATGCCGGGTGATGAGTGGCAACGCTTTGCTAATTTGCGTCTGCTTTACACCATGATGTTCACTTACCCAGGCAAAAAACTGCTGTTCATGGGGTGCGAGTTTGGCCAGGGTACGCAATGGGATTTCAACAAAGCGTTAGATTGGTACGTGCTGGATTACCCGCTTCATCAAGGCATCCAAATGCTGGTAAAAGATTTGAACAGCCTATATAGAGAGCATCCGGCGCTTCATCATTATGATTTTGATTATCATGGCTTTGAATGGATAGACTGTCATGATTACGAGCAATCCGTGATCAGCTACCGTCGCAAAGGCAATAACCAAGAGTTGATTGTCGTCCTCAATTTTACGCCTATCGTCAGGGAAAATTACCGAATTGGTGTGCCTATAGCGGGCACTTATCGAGAGATTCTTAGCTCAGATTCAGCTGTTTATGCAGGTAGCCATGTCGCCAATGCGGATGTGCTGTCCGATGAGATACCTTGGATGAATTTACCCCACTCCATCAAGCTGACGCTCCCCCCTCTGGGAGCAATTATTTTAAAGTGCCAATAGCACATTATGAAAAAAATACTTTTTGTCACCAGCGAAGTGCATCCGCTGATTAAAACCGGGGGGCTTGCCGATGTGTCGGGCAGCCTGCCCAAGGCGCTGACGGAGCTGGGTGAAGATGTACGAATTGTCTTGCCTAATTATCAGGCTATCAAAACCCATGAAGCCATTTACTACAAAAGCACCTTAAAGATCAACGGTTCCGATGTCAATATTCTGGAAACCCGATTACCCGGCACTGGCGCGGTAATATGGTTGGTGGATTATCCAAAATTTTTTAAATTACCGGGCAATCCCTATCATGACGAATTGGGGAATCCCTGGGCAAATAGTGCTGAACGCTTTGCCCTGTTTTGCCGTGCTGCGGTTGAAATTGCGATGAACCGGGGTTATCTGGATTGGAAACCGGACATAGTCCACTGCAATGACTGGCAAAGCGGCCTGGTTCCGGCCCTGTTGTCCCTGGAGCAAGACAGGCCGGCAACGCTGTTCACCATCCACAATTTGGCTTATCAGGGCTTATTCCCAAAGACTGTCAATTTTTCCCTGGACCTTCCTAAGCAGCTTTGGGAGTCGGACGGTACTGAATTTCATGGGAAGCTGTCCTTCCTTAAAAGTGGCCTGGCCTATTCGGACCGTATTTCCACGGTGAGCCCAACCTATGCCAAGGAAATTCAAACCGCTGAATTTGGCTGCGGACTGGAAGGCTTGTTAAGCTATCGAAAGGATTTTTTGAGCGGGATTATTAATGGCGTAGACACCGACCACTGGAATCCTGGAACTGACCCTATCCTAAGTGCAAACTTTAACCATTTAACCCTGAACAAAAAGCCGCTCAATAAAGCGGCTCTACAGGAGAAATTATCCCTACCCGTTAATAAAAAAATTCCTGTTTTCAGCCTAATTAGCCGGCTGGTGGAACAAAAAGGCATAGACATTGTGTTGGACTGTTTGCCGGAAATGCTGAATATGCGGCTGCAATTGGCCATCTTGGGTAGCGGGAACAAGGATTTTGAACAGCAGTTGTCTGCTTTTGCTAAAGCCAACCCTGACAAAATAGCCGTCAGGATTGGATATGACGAAGAACTGGCGCACTTGATTGAAGCAGGTTCCGATATATTTCTAATGCCGTCAAGATACGAACCTTGCGGTTTAAATCAAATGTACAGCCAGCTTTACGGCACTATCCCGTTAGTGAACAAAGTGGGCGGGCTGGCCGATACCGTCGTCGATGCGCTCCCGGAAACATTGGGCAATAACACGGCGACCGGCATTGTTTTCGATGGCGCTTCCCCTGGAACATTGATAGAAGCGATTAAACGTACACTGATGCTGTACAGCCAACCGGAAGCCTGGAAGCAACTACAAATCAGAGGGATGCAAAAAGACTTCTCTTGGAAAAAAAGCGCCCAGCAATATGTGGAATTATACGAACAAATATAAAGGAAACCCTGAACAAGTCCTTCGACAAGCTCAGGACGAACGGTAAGGTGTTGATTCCGTTCGTGGTGAGCCTGTCGAACCATGAACGGAATCAACTTGTTCAGAGTTTCCTAAAGTGTAAGAAATATCAGTTATTAACGTTTATCTTCCGCTACTCTATTCAACAAGGGCGAAAGTGTGGGTTTAAGGTATTTAATAATCTGTACGGGCAATGAGCTGGTGAAGTGGTAGCGTTGAGCATTGGGGCCTTCGACATAAGCCGTGATGACACCAAAAAACCGGTCACCCAGGAAAAATACGAACGTTGCGGCGCGGCTGATAAATTTTGATTCCAGCAAGCGCCCCCGTTCCCCCCATACCTGCTTGCGGTGGTCCCCAGTTCCGGTTTTCCCCCCGACCGTCAAGGGGTTGCCGTTGGTGTCAGCATATACCCCTTTCAGGCGCGATGCGGTTCCACCGTCCACAACGCCTGCAAGCGCTCCACGGGCAACGCGTGCGAGTTCGGATGGAAAAATACGTTCGCCCTGGTCGGGTTGCTTTTTTAATACCGTTTCATAAGGTGTCGCGGAGGCAAAATGCAAGCTGTCGAAACGGGTAGCGGGAAGCCGCACCCCATCATTTTGTAAGACCCCCATCAGTTCAGCCAAAGCGGCCGGGCGATCTCCCGATGCGCCGATGGATGACCCGTAGGAGGGTGTCAGTTTACCGAATGGGTAGCCCACCCGTTGCCAGGCCTTATGAATTTCCTTAAAGGCTTCTTCTTCCAGTAAGGTCATGATGCGTCGTTGCTGGGAATTTTTGCGTTTGCTTTTGAGCAGCCACCGGTAAACTTCCTGGCGTTGTTCGTAACTGGCCGCCAGGATATTTTCCAGGTTTGCTTTAGGATGGGCGGTTAAATACCGCACCAGCCATAATTCCAGGGGATGCACCTTGGTAATGTAGCCTTGGTCTTGTAAATCAAATTTAGCTATTGAATATTTGTCATACAAGCCATAAATGTCTTCATTCACCAACTCAGTCCCTTTGATGTGGGATTTTAGAAATAGATAAAACTGGTTCTCATCATGGTCTGGATAGATCGACCGATAAAGCATGGCGTAGCGCGAAACTTTGGGCTGCACTTTTTCGACTAACAGTTGCATTGCCTCTTCTGGGGTTTTCCCTTGGTATTTGACATAAAACCGCCGTAAATAAGCGCGGCCTTCATGGTCGGCAAAGCGTTCCAGATATTCTTTGCGCCTGGGATCTTCAGGATCGTCAAGCCAATGCGCTATGCCTCCCGGCTTATAAAGGTGATGGTAAACGATGTCGCGCATCAAGCGGATAAACACAAGGTTGGTCGAGTCCCTTAAGGCATGGCGCACTGACTTGACCTGCCTGTTTTCTGATTTATCGAAATTATTAAAATGATGCAGTCCGCCGCCCGTAAAAAAATATTCATAAGAACTGGCCGAATAAAGCCTGTCCAATGCTTCATTGAGCAAATCTTCAAGAGTGATGTCGCTTTTCAAGCTAAGTTTTTCGATCACCCACGCAGACAGATAGTCACGGGGGTGCAGGGTGATTTGTTTGAGTTCTTCTGGTGCATGGCCTTGGTACTTTTGATAAATTTCGGTTATCAACTCCAGATAATGCACCATCGTGCGCAATTTTGAAGTTGATCCAAGATCCAAGCGGATGCCTTCATTGATGTCCAGGGGTTGGTCATAGCTATCCGTTTGCACCCTTAGCAGGTTTCCCGTGGGGCTTTTTTCGAATAACATCAAGCTGTAGACGATAGGTGCCAAATCGATGTTGCCATCGAGCATCCGGTAACCCAAAATACCTGCTGCACGGGCATTATCCGGCTCACTCAAGCCATGCAGGGCTTTGCTGATGGCTTGCTGTAGGCTGTAATCGAGAGTTGTTTTTACCGTTAAATCCAAGCGGTCCAATTCATAATTCGATTTAATCCCCAAGGTTTTGGCAAGCCGGGTCCTTAGGATTGATTGCGTTTTCTTTTCCGCAAAAAAACTGTGTGGATTCCGCACTGAGGTGACTGGTTTTAAGTTGCTTACCTTGAGCGCGGCATCCCTCAAAGAGGTAGAGATAAAGCCTTGGCTGGCCATCAGCCTAAGATAGCTGTCCGTGAGTTCTTTTAGCGTTGCATACCCTTTGCCCAGAAGATACGAGGGCCGCCGTTGCGATAACAAGATTGTCAATACTTGCCTAAAGGCGGTGGCCTGTTGTGGGCTAATTTGTTCATGAGAATCGAATGCCGCTGGACTGAGCAGTTTATTAACTTCATCGAAATCAGCACCAAACCAGGCGGCCAGGCCGTCGCCCAGGCCATGCACTTCACCTGCTTTCGGCGTAGCGGAAAGGGGCATGGAATTGAGGTAAGCGAGGACGATTCGCCTGCGCATTTCGCGGGTATCAGGCCCTAACAGATAAGCGCGAAGGGAGGCGCTAACCATCTGCCGGACTTTGTCGATGCCAGAATTGGTATAACCATTGGCAGAATGACGGTATTTTTCGATCTGAGTTGCCAGCGTGCTGCCGCCTGGAACGCTATTGGAAATGCCAAGTTTATTGGCCATCATTAGCAAGGCCGCGAAGCCGAAGCGGTCCCATTCAACCGCAGGATTGAGCGTCGGATTTCGGTCATCCAGTAATTCCCTGTTTTCTATGAACAGCAGCGTTTGTTGGACTAACGGAGGAATAGCTTCAAAATTTTGGTATCCCCGGCTGGGATATACCGAGCTAAATATGATATTGTCACGGTAATCTTTAATGCTCAAACCGGCCCTGGTTTTTTCCTGATAAATGGGGAACAGCCCATAATTCGATAATTTATCCATCATCGGCGATGAGGATGCTTGCGCGCTGATACTGAAACCGGTTTTTTCTAATCGGGCAATCGAGTCTGGGATAAGCGTATAACCAAAGCGTTGGTCATAAGGCCCATAATTTGGATAGTGGATTGATTGGCTTGGGCCAGTATTAAGCTTAAAGCTTAATTGCTCGGCAATTTCCGATAGGTAACGCGCTTGCAATCGTGAAGTGTGAATTTCTTGTTGGATAATTTTGGCGACAACAACAATGGCAAGAATTACGCCGACGATAATGTACCCCGTTAAAAAGCTATGGAGGGCTCGTTTATTCATTTGCGTAAATCATGATGTCAGCGGAGCTTATTGGAATACCCTGAGCCATGATGCCTGAAAAATCATGGACATCTGCGCTAAACGTGTTTTGAAATATCTTAAAACTTAGGTGTGGCAGTGTGTTTATCCGTGAAGAAAGTTTGTTGAAGACCCTTACCTTAACTTCGATAAGGTTGCCATTATATAACAAAAAACGCATTATTTAGCCGGAGTTGCCAGTTAAAGAAAGAGGGTCGATGATGAAATTGGAATGAACGGCGATTTAATGGCATAACCTTAACTGAGTTAAATCAGTAATAAACCCTGAAAGACCGTTGAATCTGGTCGAACTCATAAAGATAAGGCTTTGCCACCTCGTAATTGGCCGCCACCACCAACAGGTCATGGGAAAACACCGAGGTGTTGTACCAGTTGAAACTGCCTTCAAGCACAATGTAGTCGTCGATAATGCAATATTTGGAATGGATGGGCGAGTACGGCACAGGATGATCGTCCTGCCCGTACACCAAGCCGACGGCAATACCCGCGTTTTTTAGCCGTTGCACCGCCGGTAACAAAGGCCGGTTAAGTTCATCGTGCATAGATCGCTCCACACCGATACGGCCTTGTCTGGCGAGATGCCCATTAAACAGGATATGCACATAAACGCCGCGATGCTTGGCGTTAATCAAGGCATTCACCACGCTGTCGTGATGGTCGCCCAACAGTTCCCCGATCAAAAATAAGGACACCTTGATGGAATGCCTGGCACGGTTGATTTCCGCCAGGATGGCGTGATGAGGGCGGTAATATTGCCCGTTGCTCATGTGATGCCTGCCGAAGGTGTAGAGCAGGTTGAACGGGCTTAACGGGTCAATACCGTATCTTTGAATGACACCACCGCGTTGGCTTTGAAAGATATTATCAAGCAGGCGGCACACCCCTTTGGAATGGAACGTCATCCCGGATTCCCAATTAGCCCACCAACGGTCGAAGGTGATATTGAATGAGCCCAGTATGCAATCCTCATCATTAAAGATAATGAACTTGGTGTGCATGTCCGGTTCAACTTCAATCAGATGATGCTGGGGGCTACAAAAAACGCCCAGCAATTCAATTCTGGAGCGCTTCAATCGGGCATAGTTTTCGCTGTTGGTCAACGTCATCTTGCGCCAATCGACAACGCACTGAACCCAGACACCTTGATCCCTTGCATGAATCAAATGGTTGATGAATTCGCCATCGTCAATACAATCGACGCTGACCTTAATGGTGCAAAAGCGGCCAGGATTTTCCCATTTACTGCGTATAACCTTGTCGATAAGGTCATGAATATAGCGTTTTGGGTGGTACGGGTGGTGCAGCTGCCCTTTGGTGAATTTTGGAACCAGTTGTAACGAGTCAAAATGATGGTTATACCAATCCGCATCGGCCTGTAATTCGCCGGCATTCAGTTCATAAGTCCGGTAGCTGTTGGCCGTTGACCAGTCGTGGTTGATATTGCGGTTTTGTGGGTGGTCATCCTGGAGTTGATACCAATCCATGAAAATATATTCCTTTTCGGAAGGAATGGAACGCTCATCCAGATGCACGGCAAAAGAAAATTTGATGCAATTGATTTGCCCAAAGTTTTTAGAGAACGGGTGGATGTAAAAATCCCGTGTGCTGCGTTTATGCCGGTTCCATTGAATATCGTAAGCATCGGTATCGACAATGTAATTTTCCTGGATCCCATGGTCACGGTAGACTTTCAGGATAACTTTTACATTGGCCTGCACGCCAAACCAAACGTCAAAGTCTATTTTCCCCCAGCGGACATAAAACTTATCATTAAAGTCATTAACCCGTTGAAATGAACCACCCAGATGCCCTTGGATGGGCGTGGCAAAATGTTCCGCAAACTGCATTGTCACCTCAACCTAAATAAGATCAAATAAAATTTTATAAACGCATGTAGTAGGCAATTACAATACGCATTAAGTCAAGCGTTATCCTGGTATGGATTGCCGGGACACAAGGTACAGGGATGTATTCTAACACCGTCCTTGGTGTCTGGGTGCCGGCAATCCCTACCGGAACGACGGCATTCTTGTTAGCGTATCGGCAATAAGGTAATCACCGCTTTTTAAGGGGGGCGGCAGAATTGTTCTTGCGGCAGGGGCGCAGGGAAGTGGATGTCCAAGATTCTTGCCTTTATGGATTTCGCCAATACGGTCAGGGCGCGTTTGCCAAGGAGATAATTGTGCAGTTCGTCGAGCCGCGGATGAAATTTCATCAATAGGATTTATTTCCTCTGCGGAAAGTTGGAGCTTGATTACCCGCTGTATTTCACATAGGGGCAAAAAATCAGTCCGCCTGCAGGGCTTTTAAGATGGCATTAATGTCCAAGTTTTCTGCGACGCTATCAGCAAATCCCTGTATTTCCTGTTCACGATAATCACCATAAGCATAACCTTGGTAATCGGGATTGAGGCCTTTGAAATAATCTCCGCGAAATGTATCATCATCAAAAATACCATGGACATGCGTACCTACCACAGTGTCATCCCTGTAATATAAGGGATATTTAGCCATGCGTCCGCAATGGATTTCGTAACCTCTAATCGCCGGATATGAAAACAGTGGATACTGCCCTCGCGTGAGTACTTTTGGGGTTTGGTAGACAACAATATCGTCAATAAAACCCAGCCCCGTTTCCACACAGGCAGTTTCATGTTCCAGCGCGTCAGGATCGTGCAACTGTTTGCACAGCATTTGATAACCGCCGCAAATGCCAAAAATAGCTTTTTTAAACCGCTTAATTTCCTTGGATAAGCCTTGCGCTTTTAGCCAATGTAAATCGCGTATCACCGTCTTACTGCCCGGCAACAGCACCATATCGAAGCCTTCCAATGGGCGGTAAGCGTGAATCAGCTCAACATACAGCTCCGCATCAGCCATCAGCGCATCCAGATCGTTATAATTGCTGAGCCCAGGATAGGCGATAGCCGCGATACGGATTTTAACATCGCCCAAGTGCTGTTGATAATTACGCAATGACTGGGAATCTTCCATGTCGATATTCAGCGGCTTAAATGGCAGAACGCCTAACACAGGTACACCGAACCGCTCCGTGATAATTTTTTCGCCTTCGTCAAAAAAGCGCCGGTCACCTCGAAACTTATTGACGACGACACCAATAAGATTGCCGCGCATGACCGGTTCCATCAGTTCCAGCGTGCCGTAAATCGACGCAAATACGCCGCCGCGCTCAATATCCGCGACCAGGATATTTTGGGTATTGAAGGTTTTGGCGACAAAGGTATTGGCAAGGTCTTTATGCAGCAGGTTCAATTCGACAGGCGAACCTGCGCCTTCTGCAATGACTAAATCATAGCGTTGCTGTAGCAGGGAAAATGCCTGCTTAACTTGCGTTTTTAAGTGATCTATTTCGGCGTAATAATCGACAATAGACTGATTTTTATAAACCAGTCCGTTAACAATCACCTGCACGGAGCTGTTGCCATGCGATTTAAGTAAGACCGGGTTAAACAAGTAACTCGGTTCAACGCGGGCAGCCTCCGCCTGTAGACATTGCGCCCTGGAAATTTCCCGGCCTTCTTGCGTGACCGCAGAATTATTGGAGACGTTTTGCGCTTTAAACGGCGCGACTTTCAAGCCACGGTCAGCCAGGATGCGGCACAAGGCCATCACCAGCGTGGTTTTGCCGGCATCTGAACTGGTGCCCAATACCGCTAATGGTTTCACAAATAAATCTCCCTTAAACAGCTTGCCAGTTGCGCTATTGCGCTTTCGTCTTTTACGGCAAAACGGACATGGCTTTTATCCAGGCCGGTAAAATTATCGCAGACCCGGATCAAGATGCGCGAAGTGGACAACCGCGCCTGTAACTGATGACCGTCGTCGCCATTCGCCAGCTTGGCCAGTAAAAAATTGGCCTGCCCTGGGTAAATATGCCCGAACAGCCCAGAAGATTGTAGTGCCTGATGTAGCAAATCCCGTCGATACGCCGTTTGCCGCCGTGTTTGTCCGATAAATGCCGTATTCGCCAGGGCTTGCTGCATATAAGCCATGTCCAGGCTAGACAGTTTCCATGCCGGTTCAAAGTGTTTCAGTGCCTTGATCGCCTGCGCTGCCGCCAGGATAAAGCCGATGCGTACGCCCGCGCAGCCGTAAAACTTGCTTAACGATTTGATCACATACAGCTTATCGTACTGCGGAATATACTCGGCAACCGAATCCGCCTCGCAAAAATCCAAAAAAGACTCATCAACAATAATCGTGCAGTCTGCCGCCTGCCATTGCATCAATAATGCCTGCATATCATAAAGTTGACCATCCGGCGTGGATGGATTAACAAATATGACCGTGCTGTTCTTGGGTACATCCGCCGTTAAGGAATCGAAACGATTGATGTTATGCAACGTACAGCCCAGATGCCCGGCAATCTGGGCGTATTCACCATACAAAGGCGCATATAAAACCAGATCGTTAGGCTGCAAGCACCGCAATAAGGCAAAAATTGCGGCGCTGGCACCGTTAAATACTTCAATATCAATGCCCGACGGTTGTGGATAACGGCTTTTAAGCACCTGTTTTAACATGCCGTAATCAGGATCGGCATAAGGCCCAAGTTGGATTCGTTGTAAGCAATCCAGACCAACCGCTTGCTCTGGATTGATATTGGCCGAAAAGTCCAGCACCTGTTCTGGTAAACAACCGATAGTCTGTGCAAATCGATAAATATTGCCACCGTGGTTCATAATGGGGTTTAGGTAGTGATATTTTAATTGAGGAATAACTGCGCTGCGGCAATAGTATTAGACGCAAAGTAACAATGAAGATAACTGGCGGTTAATCTTTTTAGTTGAAAAATACTTTCACCTGAAGAGGTATTGTATAAACGCTCACCCTGAGCAATAGGATTAAGGGGAGTTTCAATTAGCGAATGGTGAAAAGTGTGACTGCGTATTACCCCGCCCGGCATCGGTGCAGACTGATAACCCAAGCCTTGCAGTCGATTTTGCATAACGGCATGTCCAGGCATTATCCCCAGCATTTCGCCACGCTCCCCCGCTTTGTTGGTGATCGATTCCAGTAAATACAATAGACCGCCGCATTCAGCGTATATCGGTTTTCCTTGCTGAAAATGGTCTTGCAGCGCGGCCTTCATGGATAAATTGTTTTGTAATGTTGCTAAATGCAGCTCAGGATAACCGCCTGGTAGATAGAGGCTGTCAACGTCTGGCAGCTTGGCATCCGCCAGTGGCGAAAAGAATACCAGCGTTGCGCCCATTGCCCTTAACACATCCACGTTGGC
>JAYVGW010000257.1:0-4726 GCA_043771735.1 Methyloglobulus sp. | reverse complement strand
TATGAAACAAACTGCATTATTTTCCGAAAACAACCCTATAGGGCTAGCGCAATTCGACAGCACAACGCTTTTAGTCAAACTGCTCGATCTTTGTAATTCGATACCAGTTTATATAGTTAATGGCGATCAACAGGTTCTTTATTGGAGCCTTGGCATGGAAGAATTATCAGGATTACGGCAAGAGGATATTGTTGGAAACGTCTGTTTAAGCGAATACTCGATTACTGATGCCGGTAACAATCAGGAACAGCTGGTCGAAATATCCGGGGCTGACGGTAACAAGATCGAGGTAAAAAAAGCTGTTCAGGTTTTACATGACAAGGAAGGCATTTTTGCCGGCGGCATAGGCTTGCTTGCGGTTATATCAAAACCTGCGGCAAATGGTCTTTTACCGAAAGCCGCAGCTGAGGCTGCCAAACCGGAGCTTGGGAGCCAGAATTTTCATGGCATATTAAGCCGTTCACCGGCCATGCGGGATGTTTTTCAGATTATTGCCAATGCCGCAGAAACAGAAGCTACCGTGCTGGTAAGAGGCGAGAGCGGCGCCGGCAAGGAGCTGGTCGCAAAGGCAATCCACGATCTTAGCGCTCGGCATAACGCGCCTTTTCTGGCGATAAATTGCGCGGCTTTGTCCAGCAACTTGCTGGAAAGTGAATTGTTCGGCCATGTGCGCGGCGCTTTTACCGGCGCGATCAAAGATCATAGCGGATTGTTTCAACGCGCCCATGGCGGAACCTTGTTTCTGGATGAAGTGGCCGAACTTCCGCTTGAATTACAGGCTAAATTGCTCCGGGTGCTGCAGGAAAGGAACTATATTCCGGTGGGTGGCGACCGCTCGCTTGATGTTGATGTTCGCATAGTGGCCGCGACTCATAGATCACTAAGAGAAGAAGTAAAAAGCGGGCGTTTCCGTGAAGATTTGATGTACCGGTTACGGGTTGTCCCTGTTTTTATCCCGCCATTACGGGAGCGCCGGGAAGATATTAGTTTATTGATATGGCATTTTATCAACCAGCATAATGCCGCCAATTTTAGAAAAATTGAGAAAATTGAACCACAAGCCATGCGAGTTTTGCTGGACTATCCGTGGCCGGGCAATATCAGGGAGCTGCACAATGTTGTCGAATATGCGTTTGCGGTAGGCCGTGGCACGACTTTGCGCTTATCTGAATTACCGCCGGAATTTAGAGAACCGCGTGCTGTAGATCAACCAATCCGGCAATCTGCGCCATTGACAGCAGAAGAAGAAACTGCCGCAATTCGTCAGGCGCTGGAGCAAAGCAAGGGCATGGTCACAACAGCCGCGCGGTTGCTGGGTATGAGCCGGGCAACTTTCTGGCGTAAACGCAAATTGTATGGACTGTGAAGTCAAAAACCTCCAGCAAAACCGGAGCTTTACCTTGGATTAATAGTAACTATTCAGCGTTTTCTCGAAAAGTGTTTGATTGTACTGTCATTTCGACCAACGGGAGAAATCTTGAGCGTTGGCATTAAGGGAGGCCTTAAGATTCCTCGCTGCGCTCGGAATGACAAAGTGCGCTGAATAGTTACGATTAATAAATGAACAGAACCGGACGCATACACAGCACATCCCGTTAATAAGAGTTAAGCTCAGGCCGGACGGGATATTCATCCCATACGTAACGTTTTATGCCCTTTAGCGGCGTTATCATGTACATAAAGATGGTGACCCGTCACGCTCAGGATCGATCCCGAACGATGCCCCTGCAGCACATTATTTGTCATCCAGAGGCATGTTCTTTCAGCCATTCTTTCAATGCCTCGTTCATACGTGTTTGCCAGCCCCGGCCTGTAGCGCGAAAGGCTTCAAGCACATCGCTGTCAAAACGAACCGTGGTTGATACCTTGGTTGGCGATTGTTGTTTACCACGGCCTTTTAAGGCTAGCAGTTTGGTTTGCAAAGATCCGGGCAAGGCGGAAAACGGAACGGCGTGTTTAAAATCGTCTTCTGTCCACTCTGGGTTGTCATCATCAATCAATTCTGGATTGGGTTTCATACTGTTTAACCTCGCGTTTATTGGCTTTTCTAAAGCTGATCACTCGAATGCCACCGACTATTTCAACCAACACCAAGGCATGAAGGTGGTGGTCGATAAATCCAAGGACGCGGTAGCGGATTTCGCCATAATCGCGCCGGTTATCGATGGCAAATTTTGCGGTTTCAAAATCGAACTCCACCACGCGTTCAAAGCTTAAACCGCGTTCGCGGATGTTTTTGGCGTTTTTAGCAGGGTCAAAGTCTATTTTCATGTGTTTATTGTAGTAACAAAAAAATCAATCAAGCAAGTATTTTGTTACTACAGCTAACAGCCGAAACTTTGCGACCATACTTGAAATTTAAAATACACCAAAGGAATAGTTGAAATGAAAACCATCGGCTCTTGCTGATTTTGTGGGGCAGTTACTGTAGCAAGCCCGAATTTAATGCAGTAGAATCGGGGATATTAGGAGCCACATTTGCCCAGGATTCTGCAAAGCTCCATCCAGGCTACTTGCTGATAGTCTGCACGTTGTTTAGCCCATCCGGGCTTACAGCGTTCAGACAGGAATATGGGCAATTATTTAAAGAGTGCTTGAAGTTATAAAGAATTATTACAATATTTCATTTTTGATATAATGAAACCATGAACGGTAAACAAATACTTGCACGATTAAGGGATGAAGGTTGGACTCTAGCCAGAATCGAAGGTAGCCACCACATCATGGAAAAGGAAGGTATGCCGCGAGGTGTACCGATTCCAGTACATGGTACAAAAGATATTGGTATCGGCTTATTAAAGGCCATCGAAAAACAAACAGGTGTAAAACTAAAATGAGAACTGACTACCCCTATACAATAGAAACAGACACTGACGGTTTTTTATTCGTGCAATTCATCGATCTGGAAGATACATTTACACAAGGCGAGACACTAGAGGAAGCAGCCTATAATGCAAGCGAAGTGTTAAGCGCAATGCTGGCCTACAGATTAGAAAATAATCAAGAAATACCAGATCCATCAGCCATCACGCAAAATAGCTATATGGCAGCACCAAGCCCGGAAGTACAAGCGGCTTTATTGTTAAGGAAAGCCAGAGGCAATAAAACATTATCTGAATTGGCTAGTGCAATGAAAACATCATGGCCAGCTGTCCAAAGACTCGAAAACCCTCACCATTGGCCAAATCTAAAACAGCTTGACAAGGCAGCCCGCGCACTCGGTAAACGATTAATTTTGACGTTAGAATAAAAGCCCAAATCAGCTAAGTAACAGAAGCTTCTTCTGTTACTTAAGCCCGCGTATAACCCATAGGGCGGTTTCACTTCGTGCTTGAACCAGAAGGAGCATGATGCGCCATCCGCAAGGCATTATGTGGTTAAGGCCAGCATAAAAAGCCCGTAAAAAATCCAAAACCTGTCCACAACCATCGAAGCTAACGAAGTGCTTCGTTTATGACGGAATGCCTAGCAACAAACCCGTCTTAAAGCTTTTTATTCATATCACCGAACATGGTATTCCAGCAATTGCACCGTCTGGCGTTCAGGCACGCCTGTATCAGACTTTGTCGTCATTTCTGATTTCACGGTACGTTTAACTTCAGGGACATACCAGGAAATATCCTCGGCTTCGATTATTGTCCCAGCTACAATATCATGTACTTTTGTATTGAGGGTAATACGCAGGGCTCTAAATGTACCTGCCGGAACCGAAACTTGCTCCCAATTGCCGACTTTGCCATCGACATTCTGCGCGCGGAGCGCACCGGTTTTGCTATTCGTCTCGACCGAAGGACGAGACTATTGCTTGCCGGGGTATAAAGGAAAGTCAAAATAAGAAATAGGCGGCGAATAGTTAGAACCCTCGCCAGTATTACCACGGGTGCTCTTGACATTCCACTGGCCCGTATATTCGATGGTTCGGGTAAAGCCACTCTTTTGATTGCGAGACGTAAGGGTGAAATCGCCATTAGAGGCGACTGCTATCACAGTCCGATCAGTGATGTTGTTCAGTTTCGGGTTGTTAAGATTGATGCTTTCGGTAACGTAGCTATCGCCCACCTGCATTTGAGGGGTCGGCAGGTTAGTGGCTTCGGGTGATTGTTCTTGCGATTGTTGCTGTTCCTCCAAAGACAAACCTTCAAATGCCTTTTCCCCCTCTGGTAAGTGTTTTACTTCTATCCAGCCGTCACGTCTATCACCAGCCAGAGTCCTTATGTGGCTAAACTTTATTGATTCGGCCTCCTGAACCTCAGTAGTTCCTTTGATATAAGGAGGGCAATAGCCATCGCCTAATTGCCCTTGGCTATGTTGCGAATACCAAAACCAGTAACAACCACCTTCCTGATAGATATAGAAATTAACCACTTCACCGGCGCGAGAAACAACACCCGTTTCTGAATCTTTCCAATCTTTCTGAAAACGAACCAAACCGGGTTTGATTGTCTTTTCATAGGCTTCAAAAACTTCGGCGGTTTGGCCGGGCTCCAGGAAAAAAGCAACGGACGAAGTCGTATCCGGCGACTGATAAACCGGCAACCGGATATTGGCCTTGCCTTTGTATGATTCGGCTTTGTACTTAGCCATTGGAATATAGGTAATATCGGTACTCCAAACCTGATTGATCCGATTAATCGAAACGCCTCTTAACAGATAAGGATAAATTTTATGTTCAGGGTGCGGCTTGCTGGTATCCGGCCCAGGCGCAACACCACGTAACCCCATAATG
>JAYVGW010000256.1:0-4144 GCA_043771735.1 Methyloglobulus sp. | reverse complement strand
AGTTTCTCAAGTCAGGGAGTCGGCCAGTTATCTGACTCAATATGCCAAAAAGCATCATGTTTCTATTTTTATGGTCGGGCATGTGACCAAGGATCAATCACTGGCGGGGCCCATGACTT
This sequence comes from Methyloglobulus sp., assembly GCA_043771735.1. Lineage (GTDB taxonomy): Bacteria > Pseudomonadota > Gammaproteobacteria > Methylococcales > Methylomonadaceae > Methyloglobulus. The sequence continues at coordinate 4,025 of JAYVGW010000256.1, read as the reverse complement.
TGAGTCATATCGTCGATACTCAGGTTATCCTGGGTTCGACGGACGATGCCCGCTTTCGGGTGTTAAGGGCAGATAAAAATCGCTTTGGCAGTGTCGGTGAATTGGGTTTTTTTGCAATGGATAGTTCAGGGCTTAAAGAAGTCAAGAATCCTTCTGCCATGTTTTTAAACAGGGCAGAAAAACCATCATCGGGCAGTGTGGTGACTGTATTGTGGGAAGGGACGCGGCCTCTGCTGGTGGAAATTCAGGCATTGGTAACTGAATGTCAGTATGGCAATCCAAGGCGATTGGCCGTCGGTTTCGACCAAAACCGTCTGGCCATGTTGCTGGCTGTGCTCTATCGGCACGGCGGTATTTTTACCGCACAGGATGAAATTTACGCCAATGTTGTTGGCGGTATTAAAGTGACAGAAACCAGCTCTGATTTAGCAATTGTTGTCGGAATTGTTTCCAGTTTGAGAAACAAGGTGATTCCGCATGACGTGTTCTTTTTTGGAGAAATTGGTCTGAGTGGTGAAATAAGGCCGGTTGCCAATGGTCATGCACGGCTTAATGATGCGGCAAAGCATGGCTTTAAAAAAGCGGTTATTCCCAAGGCCAATGCTCCGAAAACGCCTGTCAAGGGTTTGGAGATTCACGCAGTGTCTACGCTTGCTGAAGCGCTTGATATTCTTGCTGAGATCTAGCAGGTGTAAGGTATTTGGCAATAAAATAGCTCTATGTCTCGCCGCTCATTCTGAGTGTATGTCCCTACGTAGAAAAAATTGCCCACCTAAAAATTATTGTTTGGCGCTCTTCGCGGGTAAATAACGTCGCTTTAACAGACGTTTATTAACTTAGCCAATCACACTGTGTGAGCCGGTGGTTTGCACACCATTTTGTGGGGTGTTTTTGTGCCACAACCTCCCGGCTGACAAAATCACAAAATCATTTAAGGAATATCTTATATAAGTGCCAATATTTGGATGTGATAACCTGCGCATGAATTCGCTAATACACTAATATCGTGAGTATATTTTTGCTTTTATTTAAATCTTAATGTTATATTAATAATCATATTGTAAGGAATGTAATATAGCCGAAACATACAAATGATACTATCAATTGTATGTCCATAGATTTCAGCCTATCTACCTATAGTTTGGTTTTTAAATGCGAAAAAAATTACTACCCTCTTGCAAAATCGCCATTGCCAGTATGCTTTTGATCAGCTTAATTCTGATGTCGGGGCACGCGCTGGCGGGTCAAGAAAACGCCGATAAATGGCGAGTTTCGCCGCGCCTTTCCCGCATCGAAAACCCGGTCACTCCAGACGCATCTTCATTGACTGAGGGTAAAAGTGTGTATCTGCGCGAATGTCAACAATGCCACGGAGAAACAGGGAAAGGGGATGGGCAGATGGCCTCTTTTCTTACACCTAAGCCGGCAAATTTAACAAGTCCAGACGTTTTGGATCAGTCTGACGGGGCCATATACACGAAAATTAGGACAGGGAAAGCGTCCATGCCCAGTTTTAAAAGTGCCCTGTCAAAGGACGAAATATGGCATATGATCAATTTTATCCGTGCCGAGCTGGGGCCCAAGAACGCTTCGCCAGGAACTGAAAAAAAGGTACTTAACACACATACAGATACATCGGGAGGCAAAGCCCACGATGAAATATTTAAGCAAACCCAATTCCCATCCGCTCAAGAATGCGGCGGTTGCCACCTGCAAATTTACCGTGAATGGTCTGTTTCGCGTCACGCTTTTGCCCAGATTAGCCCCACTTTTCTCGCCTATCAGGCGACTTTGGTAAAATTGACCCAAGGGACGTTGGGGGATTTTTGCGAGCGCTGCCACACGCAAGTGGGCATGTTTACCGGCGAACCCATCCTCACCAGCAATAGCAAACGCTCGAAAGTCGCTTTAGAAGGGATCACTTGTGTTGTCTGTCACCGGGTACCTGAAGCCTATGGCAAAATAACCGGTCGCTTTCCCCTTGAACCGGGCAATATCGCGGGCCCTATCTATGGCCCCAGGGATGATGATACGGAGCTTGAACGTGTGCAAGAAGCTAATGCGGATTACCCTATCAATACACATATAGAAGGGCAGCATCTTGAGCAGATGTATAATCCAGGCTTTTGTGGACGTTGCCATGATGTACGCATACCTAACGGTGCCCGGTTTGAAGATCTTTTTAGCGAATACAAGCAGACACCAGCAGCTAAAAGGGGTGTGACCTGCCAAGGTTGCCATATGGGGCCAACTTCCGGCGTTTTCTCGGAATATCCTGAGGCTCCCGCCGCAATCGTCCGTGGTCAGCCAACACATCCTGCCCGGCGCACCAATCATATGTTTGCAGGGCCGGATAGTTCTGTTGTGCATCCAGGCATATTCCCTATCAACCCGGAAGCCCAGGAATTTGCGACCCCGGAGGAATGGCTAACTTTTGACGTTAAAGCCGGGTGGGGCTCCAAAGCATTCGAAGATAACGTGCCCAAGAGCGCAAAATTTCCTGGAATTTGGGCAGACCCTGAAGAACGGATAGCAGCCAGGGAAATAATCGATCAGCAATTGGAATTATTGGCTGAAAACCGGATGCGGGCAACGACGTTAATGCGCAACGGTTACGGCCTGGGCGACGTTAAAATTCTTGAAAAAGAAAAAGGGCTTAAGTTTGATATAGAAGTCAAAAATTTAACGGACGGCCATCATGTGCCCTCAGGGCTGATTGCTGAACGTAATGTATTCTTGCAGGTTACCGTGACCGATGCTGACAAAGCCGTCATTTTTCGATCCGGCGACCTGGATCCTAACGGAGACGTCCGCGATACCCACTCTTTGTACGTCCATAATGGTGGCATGCCGATAGACGAGCAGCTCTTCAATCTGCGGTCCCCCATCTTAGTCCATACGACGCATGGTGGAGATCGCGAACAGGTGCTGCCGGCCAACTATTCCATCAGTCCCTTGATCTTTGTACGCCCCCCACACACGCCAGCGGTACTGTTCGGCGGCATTAGTGACATTCGGTTACAAAAGAAAGGTATTGAAGCGCTGGGGAATCGCTGGGCAAGTTATCACGTCGATCAAGAACTACTGACAGGTCGAGCGCCTTACAATTTAAATATCAAGCTTGTGGCCGGCCAACTTCCGCCACATCTAATTAATGACATTGCGGGCGCAGGCTTTGAATACGGTCTAACTGCCCGTGCCATTGGCGATAAGCTGGTTGATCTTTACCGTGTGCTGTGGGAACGAGATGTTACTATTAAATAAACCCAGTGTGAATCGACGCTTGCAAACGCTACTTCCGTTGGCGATGTTGGCGACATTTGTAGGCTCTAACGTGTCGGCTGAAGAAAATCAGCAGAACAGCAAGCCATTATTAAGCGTTCCTGATACCAAAAATAAAGCCCAGGAAGTATCTGTTCCTGAAGGCCGCAGTGCGGTCGAGTTCTATCGTAACCAAAAGGCGACGACCGACAGTCGGTGGGCTCTGTCTGATAAGGTGAAGCAATATCCGGTAGAACCGGTCGAGCGCTTGAAACCGCTTCTTGAATTCGGCGACCCTTTTCTCGGCAACGGCTCGATTCAGCCTGGCATTAAGACGCCTACCGGCCAATTGCTACAACCCTGGTTTTTATTATCTGGATCTTTTCGTAGCGCCTTCCAGAGCTTCGAGAGCGGCAAAAGTAACACCATTGAATGGGCCAACCGGTTAGACTTAGACGGTAACATCAACCTTTCAGGAACTGAACGGGTACTGTTCTCATTACGGCCAATTGATCGTGAAACCGGTAGTTACACGGGCTACAATTTTCAGCCTAACAATAATGACGGGTGGACGGAGGACTTCAACTCCAGGCTCACCCAGCTCTATTTTGAGGGTGATTTCGGCGAGATATTTCCGGGGCTGGATCCGACTGACTCAAAAACCCTCCTGATTAGCTAGATACTTCAGCTAACCGAAGCCAGTCAGCCGGACGAGGCCCTATGCTGACAGTAGCGACCAGCAAACGCATAGGTAGCGTATCGAG
>JAYVGW010000255.1:0-2972 GCA_043771735.1 Methyloglobulus sp. | reverse complement strand
TGTTAGCTACCCTGTCTTTGTTGGACAAGGTTGGCTCACCCACAATAGGCCATTGAATGCCGATGGCAGGATCGTTCCAGAGTATGCTGCGCTCAAATTCTGGCGCATAGTAATTCGTTGTTTTATATAGGAATTCAGCAGAATCACTGGTAACAAGAAAACCATGGGCGAAACCTTCCGGTATCCACAGCTGGCGTTTGTTGTCGGCTGAAAGCGTAACGCCTACCCATTGCCCAAAGGTCGGCGACTTCTTGCGAATATCAACTGCGACATCAAAGACTTCGCCAGCAACCACGCGCACCAACTTACCTTGGGGTTGCTGGATTTGGTAATGCAAGCCGCGCAACACACCCTTTATCGACTTGGAATGGTTATCCTGCACGAACGAAGCCTTGATGCCCGTCTGTTCGGCAAAGCTTCGGGCATTGAAGCTCTCATAAAAAAACCCGCGTTCGTCTCCGAAAACCTTGGGTTCAATGATTATCACGTCGGGTATTGAAGTGGTTTGTATTGGCATAATCGGACTATTGAATATCTGTAACTTATTGGTTTTAAATTGGATTAACTAATAACGTGCAACTGTTTTTAAAAACCGTCTTCGGCAATCCCTGCCTGAATCTAGGCTTCATATGGCGCGGAGATCGCCGTCCATGGCACTGGATACCCGCTTCCCGGCGGGTACGGCGCACTTTTTTGCGTCACTTGCCAATCAAGCGCTCTAGTTCATGTTTTAAATCGGTTATGCATTTTTACTTAAGTGGCCAGGGGCGAGCAACTTATCTTTTTTATAAACGATCCCTTGAACCCAATGACGTGTTTATTACTCTATACTTTCGCCCATTAGCCTACCATGCTTGGCCTGTTTTCCGAATCGTTTAAGAAGGATTGATGCAGAGCACCACCTCTTCTAATCAGCAAATTTTCACTGGCTTTTCTGCCCGTCATAACGAGCAAATCGAACGCGCTTTGACAATAGTAGCGCAAATTCCTGAGCCTGTGCCTTATCAACGGCCAAAAGGGGTTGATGTCGCGTCCATTTTAATGGATTTTAAGGTGGATGTGGAAACTATACTCGCAGCTATTCTAAGCGATCCCCGCTTGGAGGGGCTTAAGCCCAAGCCCGATATTGCCCAGCAATTCGGCAAAACCGTAGCGGCGCTGGTCAAGGATATTAACTGGCTGAACAAGTTGAATGTGTATTCTAAGGATATGGCTGACCAGCCCAATCAAGCGGAAACACTGCGCCGTATGCTGCTGTCCATGACGCAAGATATGCGGGCGGTGCTAATCAAGCTGGCTTACCGGATCAAGCGCTTACGCATATTGCCCAAGGAAGCGTATGAAGTCCGCCATTTTATTGCCCAGGAAACCCTGGATATTTATGCGCCGATTGCCAATCGGCTGGGCATACACCAGTTCAAATGGGAGTTGGAGGACATGGCTTTCCGGTATCTTGAGCCGCAAACTTATCTTAAGATAGCGAAGTCCCTAGCCGCCAAGCGCGACCAGCGCGAAGCGTGTATTAATCATTTTATCCAATTGCTGCATCAACGTCTAAATAGCGAAACGATTAGCGCCGAGATTTATGGCCGTCCCAAGCATATCTACAGCATTTGGAAAAAAATGCAGCGCAAACAATTGGATATTGACGAGTTGTACGACCTCCTGGCGGTGCGGGTGATTGTCGATAACTTGACTGCCTGTTACGCCGCGTTGGGCATCGTGCACAGTACCTGGCAATACATCCCTAAGGAATTCGACGATTACATTGCCAATCCCAAAGAAAACGGGTATCAATCCCTGCACACGGTCATTATTGACCCCGAAGGCAATCGTATCGAAGTGCAAATCCGCACGAAAGAAATGCATGAATTTGCCGAAATGGGCGTTGCCGCGCATTGGTCTTACAAGGAAGGCGGCAAACATAACGTAGCAATGGACAAAAGCATTGCTTCCTTGCGTAAGTTGCTTGCAGAAAAAGACGGCGATGAAGGCCTGGACGATGACTTTCATAGCGAGCTGTTCCGCGACCGAGTGTATGTATTGACACCTACCGGTAAGTTACTTGATCTCGTTAAAGGCGCAACACCACTGGATTTTGCTTATGCTATCCATACCGAAATCGGTCATAGTTGCCGTGGTGCCAAGGTGAATGGCCGTATTTGCCCTTTGACTTATGCCCTGAAATCCGGCGAACAAATCGAGATCCTGACCACCAAAGACATCCGCCCCAACCGCAACTGGATAGACCCTAATTTGGGTTATTTGAAATCATCGCACGCCATCAGCAAGGTTAAAAGCTGGTTTAAACACCAACAAAAAGACCAGAATATTGCTACGGGTAAGGCTATTTTGGATAAAGAAATCCAGCACTTGGGCTTAAAAGGCGTTCATCTCAAAGAAATAGCCCAGCATTTCAAGCTGGCAGATAGCGATACTTTGCTCGAAGCAATTGGCCGCAACGACATCAACAGCAGGCAATTGGCAGCATTTTTTAAGATACCGGAACTGGAACCGCAGCACCCCCTGCCCGTCAAGAAAAAGCCGGAAACAAAATCCGTCGTCACTGTCGAAGGCATCGACAATGTGCTGACCACGTTGGCGCATTGCTGCACACCCGTGTTGGGCGATGACATCATCGGTTACATCTCGCACCATCGGGGTATCACGGTACACCGTAAAGATTGCGGTAACGTCCTGAATATCAACCCCGAAAAACATGGACAGCTAATTCCGGTATTCTGGGGAGCTTTACAAGCTAGCCATTCAGTGCCGATTGTTATCCGCGCTTACAATGCCCGGCATTTGTTGAATAACGTCACCCAGGCATTGACCCAAGCCAACATCCATATTTCCAATGCTGTAATGGAAACTAATCCTGATTTTTCCGCCGTCCTCAACTTGACGATCCAGATTGAAAATACTCGGCAATTGAGCCTGTTGCTAAACAAAATAAGCCAATTGCCTAATAT
>JAYVGW010000254.1:0-11153 GCA_043771735.1 Methyloglobulus sp. | reverse complement strand
GTGTCGGTTCGGGCGTCATACACGCTCAGGTCGTTGTCGGTATGTGCCGCTGGATGGGCAGTCAGTTTTAAGGTTCTGCCGCCTAAGTCCAGGTCTAGCACGCCGCTTACCGAAATATCAGGGGGAATAATATCCTTGGTCGTCAGGGTAATGCCCAGTAATTCTGGGGCTTTTTGGAGGTAATAATCACCACGCACCGACATCGCCCGCGCCAGTTTTTCATGCCCGACAAATTGTGCGCCCGTGTTTTTGAATGCCGAATTACCATAAATATGGTCGGGATGGACGTGTGTGTTAATTACATAACAAACTGGTTTAGATGTCGTGTTTTCTATCGCGTTCTTTAATGCCAAGCCTTCCTCTGGATTGCCGCCAGTGTCAATGACAGCAACACAACGTTGGCCAACAATAAAGCCGATATTGGCAATAGCGCCGTGGTTTTTCGTATCGGAAAACTCTTGAACCCCCCAATGCACGTAAATACCGGGCGCAACTTGGATGATGGATAATACTGGCGCTGCGATTGTCCATTGGGACGATAATAGTGCAAACAGAACAAACAAGGTTTTCATCAACAGCCCTTTAACCCATTTAACAAAAACAAAATGATAGGGTATTTATATTTTACTAGCGACTAAAATACAGCAATTAAGCGTTGTTTCCAGGCTTACCCCACAATAAACCAGCTACATGATGGAACCAGCAATATTTTAATCGGCTGGCGTGTATTTTAAATTGCCCTTTCATTTTTCAAGTATATTGCTAATACAATGAAAAGATTATTTTTTCTCATCATGAAGATTTGGCGTCAAAATTTAAAACTTTACAGTATTGCTGCATTAACTGGCGCGACGATTGGTGTTTTTGTTTTGGCCCCCAGCTATGAATACATTAATGCTCGTGAACAAGCTATCGACCCGCTGTCATCTATCGGGTACTTGTACGCTCGAATCGGAGAAATACTGACCGGAGAGATTTCCCACGATAATTTGTTGCTGATTATTTTCTATGCGGAAATTGGAGCCCTGATCGGATTATTATCTCTTACATTGTATAAAATGATGCATAAGCGATTGATACATATTGATCATTTAAAAAACGAGGTGGATAAGGATTTAGCTTCAATTATCAGACAAGGAGAAGGACCGCATTTGGAATTCAAATCGTCTTTGCGTTGGGATATGGCCGAGTCCCGAATCAATCGAGCCCTTGAAGGTGTCGTGTTAAAAACCTTAGCTGGTTTTTTAAATAGCCATGTAGGTGGAACTTTGCTGATTGGTGTGGACGACAATGGTGAAATCATTGGGTTGGAAAAGGATTATCAAACCTTAAAAAAGCAGAGTCAGGACGGTTTTGAACAGGCCGTGATGACAGCCATTTCAAATAATTTAGGCACCGATCTTTGTGGCTTTGTGCATATCTTATTTCATGTTGTTGAAAATAAAGATATTTGTCGGCTTATTATTTCGCCATCAAAAAGACCCGTATTTTTGGACCAGAACAATACTCCAAAATTTTTCGTAAGAACGGGCGGAGGAACGCGTGATCTGAACATACAAGAAGCATTGGATTTTGTACCTGGCAGATGGGGGAGAATAAAATCATCTTAAAATGTTTATTTTCCAATTACCTATAACTGAAGGGCTTTTAATGGCACTGTATGAGGCAAACCAAAAGCCTTTGCTACCCCTGAGTGAGTGACTTGCCCCCGATAGGTATTAAGCCCAGCTTGTAGCCCAGGATTACTGGAAAGCGCACCAATGCCTTGATCAGCCAGGATAAGCACATAATCGGTGGTCTGGTTGTTGAGCGCAAATGTGCTGGTGCGCGGAACGGCACCCGGCATATTGGCGACACAGTAATGCACGATGCCATCAATTTCGTAAGTGGGTCGGGCGTGCGTGGTCGGTTTTGATGTCTCCACACAGCCGCCCTGATCGACAGCGACATCGATAATGACTGCGCCTTTACGCATATTGGGAAGCATGGCACGGGTAAGCAACCAGGGTGCTTTTCCCCCAGGGATTAACACCGCACCAATCACTAAATCGGCTTGGTAAACGGCTTCTTCAATTGTGTGTTCGCTGCTTTTTCGGGTTTGGATACGGCCATTGTAGATGTCGTCAAAAAAGGCAAGCCGATCATGGTTGACATCCAACACGGTTACTTGTGCGCCCATGCCGACGGCGATGCGGGCGGCATTCGCGCCCACCGTACCGCCGCCCAAAACCACGACATCTGCGGGTGCAACGCCAGGAACGCCACCCATTAACACGCCACGTCCGCCTTGATGTTTCTGTAGATTAGCCGCCCCAACTTGGGTAGCCATGCGGCCCGCCACTTCACTCATGGGTATTAATAAAGGTAATCGGCCTGCTTGGTCCTGGACGGTTTCGTAGGCAATTGCGGTTGTTCCGCTGGCAAGTAGCGCTTTGGTAAGCACTTCATTGGAGGCAAGATGCAGGTAGGTGAACAGCATCAAGTCTTGCCGTAAATACCGGTATTCTGCGGCAATCGGTTCTTTGACTTTAATAATTAGATCCGCTGCCCAGGCGGCTTCGGCATTCGCAACAATTTGAGCGCCAACAGCGCGGTATTCTTCGTCGGCTATAAAGCTCCCTTGCCCTGCTTCTGTTTCAACAAAAACTTGATGGCCTTTTGCGGTCAGGATTTTAACAGCCGCCGGCGTTAATCCAACCCGGAATTCGCCGTCTTTGATTTCTTTGGGAAGACCTATAAGCATGGTGAACTCCAGAAAGGTTTGAGCAGTCAATCAGCCCTTTATTTGACGGGCAAATGAGCTACTAGATCTGAAGTATAAACGATTGAACATTCGCCCAACGAATTGATAGTGATTAGTTTTAAGTATAAACCAGTTTTTGTAACGGTAAACAGCCAGCGATTTTGATGTGAAACACTAAATTTTAGGCAAAAAAAAGGGGGGCCGAAGCCCCCTAATGAGCGCACCTCAAACTTGTCCGGCAGGTTTTTTAAAATCAGGTGTTATTGTTGTGTCCTGCTTTGGTGTTGTATCTGGTTTGTTTGATGAATCGTTACTATCGACAGGTGGTTTTGGATCTTTACCTGCCATCAAATCATCAATTTGACCTTTATCAATGGTTTCCCATTTCATCAAGGCATCCGCCATTTTATGCAAGATACTGATATTGTCTTGCAATAAGGTTTCTGCCTTTTTGTAATTTTTGTCGATTACTGCGCGAATTTCTTCGTCGATCTTGTCTTGCACAGAGTTAGACACTTTGCTGCCTGAAGCCGAGTAACCCATGAAAGGTTGACCGCCCTCTTCGCCGTATACCAATGGTCCCATGATGTCGGAAAAGCCCCATCGCGTTACCATGTTGCGTGCCAGTTCGGTAGCCCGCTCGATGTCGTTGGATGCGCCTGTAGTGACACGGTCGCCCCCGTAAATCATCAATTCAGCTATCCGTCCGCCGAACAAGCTGGCTATTTGGCTTTCCAATTTACGTTTGCTGGCACTGTACTGGTCACGTTCTGGCAAAAACATAGTGATACCTAATGCCCGACCTCTAGGCATGATGCTTACTTTGTACACAGGATCATGGTCCGGCGACATTTGCCCAACGATACAGTGGCCTGCTTCATGGTATGCAGTAAGCCGTTTGTCGTCTTCAGTCATCACCATGGTGTGTTTTTCAGCACCCATCAAGATTTTATCCTTGGCTTTTTCCAGTTCGTTCATGCCAACTTTCAGCTTATTGGTACGTGCCGCTAACAGTGCCGCTTCATTGATGATGTTAGCCAAATCTGCTCCAGAAAACCCTGGTGTGCCTCTGGCAATGTTTTTCAATTCAACATCATCTCCAACTGGGACTTTTTTGATATGGACATTCAGGATTTGCTCCCGCCCTTTCACATCGGGCAATCCTACGGTTACTTGGCGATCAAAACGGCCTGGACGTAGCAAGGCTTTATCAAGTACGTCAGCGCGGTTGGTTGCAGCGATAATGATGACACCTTCATTGCCGGTAAAACCGTCCATTTCTACCAATAATGCGTTAAGTGTTTGTTCGCGTTCGTCATTACCGCCGCCCATGCCTGCACCGCCCCTTTGGCGACCCACTGCGTCAATTTCGTCGATAAAGATGATGCAAGGCGCATGCTCCTTAGCTTGTGCGAACATATCCCGTACCCTGGATGCACCCACGCCGACGAACATTTCGACAAAATCTGAACCTGAGATGGTGAAAAACTTAACGCCAGCTTCACCCGCAATAGCGCGTGCCAGCAAGGTTTTACCTGTTCCTGGAGGCCCTACCATTAAGATGCCGCGTGGTATCATGCCGCCCAATCTTTGGAATTTTTGTGGATCTTTTAGGAAATCGACCAACTCGGAAACTTCTTCTTTGGCTTCTTCACAACCAGCCACGTCAGCAAATTTGACCGTCATCTTGTCTTCTTCAAGCATTTTGGCTTTGCTTTTGCCGAACTGGCCTGCGCCACCTGCGCCTTGGGTCCTGCGCATGTAGACTATCCACACGATAATCAGCAACAGCATAGGAAACCAAGCGATAAATATTTGCATTGCCATCGACTGTTGCGGTGGCGGTGTCGTCCTGATCTGGACATCTGCACTTAAAAGGTCATCAATCAGGTGATTGTCGCCTGGATTGAAAGTTTGCAGGTTTTGTCCGTCAGATGTACGGACCTTGATTGAGGTTCCGCTAATCTCAACACGATCAACCTGACCGCCTTTGACCTTGGCAATAAATTCCGAATAAGCAAGCGAGTCTTGTATAGGCGGGGTTGCGTTTATCCTGTTATATATCAAAAAAGCGCCTGTAAACACAACACTCCAGAGCAATGTGTTCAATATATATTTTTTCATGGTTACTTTTCTCCTGACTTCATTTGACTGAGGTCTATAGTTTTGAATTGCGCCGTTCTTTTTTGAAACCTATATCTAACAACCGTAAAGCCTGGACGGTATTCCTATCAAAACACTTTTAGACTTTACTTATCACTAAATACAAAAAAGCTTGTTATTTTAATTGCTTTTACAAACACTTACTCTACTATTTTAGTAATCCCTATACTTTTACAAAAAACTCAACAACTGGTCACCGTAGCGCATTTTTATTTTATTCAAGGCCACTACTTGAATCTGCCTTACGCGTTCCCTAGTTAAATTCAGTTCAGCACCAATTTCCTGCAAGGTCTTTTGTTGATCTGTCCCTACACCAAAATGCGAACACAGGATTTTTGCTTCCCTTGGGTTCAATGTCTTTATTGCCGCATTAACCAAGCCTTGTAACTGCGTATCCGCTATCATGCTGTATGAGTGAGGAAAAACATTTTGCGCTATGAAATTGATCGGCGCAAAAGACTGTTCATCTTCATCGTCATCAAAAGCCTCCAAAGAAACAGCGCTTTGCGATATGGAAAGCAGCGTATTGACTTCATCTTGTGACAACTGGGTTTGTTCGGCTAATTCTTTGGTGGTGGGTTCATTACCGGTTTTCAGAGTGATCGCATCTTTTGTACGGAACACTTTGTTAATGGTGGCGATTTGCCCGCAGGGTATCCGCACCACCCTTTCTGAACGGGACAAAGAGCGGGATATGGCTTGTCTTATCCAATACCCAGCATAGGTAGAAAATTGAAAACCCAATCGATATTTAAACCTGTCCACCGCCTTAAGCAAGCCGGTATGGCCTTCCTGGACAAGATCCTCAAAGTCCATAAAGTTGCCCTTGTACTGGTTGGCGATAAACAGCACAAGTTTTGAATTGACGGTGGCAAGCTGTTGCCTGTACAGCAACCAGAAATGTTCTGACAAAACAACGTCACTAAGGAGTTGGCCCATGTCATCAGAGGATAAAAACAAAAACCGTTCTTCATGCTGATGCAAAGCCATCGCCTTGAATTGGTCTGCCATGCTTGTTGTATCGCGCCGGCTTGCTCCATGCAAGCGTTTTAGGATGATCTCGTACTCTTTCTTTTCTTGGGAAGTGGACTGAAAAGAGAGGCCTCTTAACTTGAACGCATAAGCAATGATGTCAACAAGCTTGACAAGATCTTCAAAAGCAAAAGGGAATTTCTGTACTGCGAAGCTTAACCGACGTTTGGCATTCGTGTAAGCCTCTTCATTTGCAATATTGGCAGAAGCAGACTGGCTGACCGAGTGATAATGTTTTTTTACATCTTTTAAAAATTCGCTAAATTCCGTTGACACAGCAGTGTCATCTTCTTGTTCAGCCTTATCACACTGTTGCTCATAGTTATTAAGCACCCACAAAGCGGTAACAGGGAATTTGGACAGCGAATTTATTAATTTTGTTTTCTGCTCATCGACCTGTCGGGCAAGCTGTAAATTTCTATTCTCAGCATTGTCAGCCTCTTTGTTAATTAAGGCAGGCTTTTTATCAACTGGGGTGTTGTTATTAACAACAGCGCCGTTGACTTCCGGTACAGACATGTATTCAGTTAATAGTCTCATGACACCAAATCCTCGCAAACATTGTTTATATAAAACATGAGCAATCAAATTTGCGTCGGAAAATTAGATAAAACGGGTAAGCTAATCATTACCAAACTAAGACAAGCCATCAATCTATTAGTTTTATAAATTTTCTGAAGCAGCACTAATTTCGAATTCGAGGTTAATACTATCGACATTGTGCATTATTGTCAAACAATATTTATACAAAACATGGACAATCTAAAGATTGCAGCTTGGAATTATTTTTAATAATTGATTTATAAAGGTTATTTCAAATAACCTTGGCTATGATTTTGTCAGTACTCGCCGTATTTTTACGATTATACTCAACTATTTATGCCTTTATGCCATCGCATACATGGACAAAACAGGTTTTGTCCATGTATGCGATGGCAGTCTTGCTTTGGAGTAAAACGCACCCGCTTAAAATGATTAAATAATGGCTAATTATCCCTTCCTTCTCCAGTATGCCTGCGGGGAGAATAGGTTTTACTACTAATGGCGAGATGCTTTAGCCAAGCGGCGGATAGCCCCTTCTCCCGAAGAATGACGGGGCGCATTTGAATTTTTGGCGACCCCATTAACTGAAATGGGCTTGGGTTTGACGGTAATTATTGAAAAAAAGCCCAATAAAACATGGGCTTGATTATATTTTTACAAAATTAATTTCAGGTTTCCCCTTAAAACGGAATGTCGTCATCAAAATCATCATAATCCGGTGGCGGGGGCTGGGACGGCATGGCGCCCGGATTATTTTGTGGCGCTGGCCCTTGCTGGTTTTGATTGCCGGACGGGGCGGCAGCAGGTGCATGGCTGGCATGTTGCCCTTGATCTGCCCCAAAATGCCCGGTACCGCCGCTACGGCTACCCAGCATGTGCAGTTCTTGGCCCAGAATTTCGGTTGTGTAACGGTCTTGTCCATCTTGCCCTTGCCATTTACGGGTTTGCAAACGGCCTTCTACGTAGACCTGGCTACCTTTTTTTAAGTATTCGCCAGCGATTTCAGCCAAACGGTTGAAAAAAACCACCCGATGCCATTCCGTTGCTTCTTTACGCTCACCCGTTTGTTTATCTTTCCATCGCCTTGTGGTGGCGAGGCTGATATTGGCAACAGAACCGCCGCTGGGCATAAACCGGACCTCTGGGTCAGCCCCGAGATTTCCTATTAACGTCACTTTATTTAGCATGTACCCTCCTCATTTATTCATTGGCAGTAGCGCGGATTCTATCAGGGAAATGTCCTATTAAGCATAGGTGTATTTTGTAATCAACAATTGTAATTGCTGTCGATCTAATAGCTGGTTATCAACTTTTAGGTAAGCCACACCTTCTTCATAATGCAACGTCACGTCTTCAATCCCTTTGAGCGTAAGCATTTCTGAGGCAAATTCATCCGCGCGTTGCTCCGTTACGGCTTGCAGTGAAATCAGCAAATTAGCCCAATATCGCGGCGGTGTCATGCTGAATGACAGTATCAGCCAGCTTAAGGCCGCTAGGGCACAAAACAGGAATACCCCCTGTGCGCCATATTCACCATAACACCAACCACCCAAACTGCCACCGATGCCGGCTCCTAAAAACTGGCAGGTAGAATAAATACCCATCGCCGTACCCCGCAAATCGCCGGGCGCGGTTTTGGAGATCAGGGAGGGTAGCGTTGCTTCCAGCAAATTGAAGCCGCTAAAAAATAAGCAAAGAAAGCCGATGATGCCGAACAATGAGGTGCTAAATTGCATTAAACCCAACTCAGCCATCACCAAAATAACAATCGCGGCTAAAAACACCGGCTTCATTTTGCGTTTCTTTTCCGCCAGGATCACAAATGGGATAATGATCGCAAAAGAAGCGACAAATACTGGCAAGTAGACTTTCCAATGCTCGGCGGCCAATAGGCCAGCATCGCGCATCAATAAAGGTAATACGACGAAGCTTGCCATTAGGATGGCATGCAAGCTAAAGATGCCGTAATTTAAGCGCAGCAGTTCGGGATTTTTTAAAACCTGAAAAAACGAGCCAGAAACAAGCTCGGCATCCCGATGTTTTTTCGATTGTTGTGGCTGAGGCACTAGGAAGATAATCACCAAAATCGCCAATAAGGACAACACGGCAATCAACCAGAATATGCCATGGATTCCGATAAATCCGGCAATGACAGGCCCTGCCGCAATCGCCACGCCAAACGAAATGCCGATGCTTGCACCGATCAAGGCCATTGCCTTCGTGCGATGCACTTCCTGCGTCAAATCAGCCAACAACGCCATTGTCGGGCCTGCAATTGCACCCGATCCCTGCACGGCGCGGCCTAAGATAATCCCATAAATGCTGGTTGAAAGCGCCGCGATCACGCTACCTAAACAAAATAGTAACAGCCCAAAAATGATGATTTTTTTCCGACCGACTCGGTCAGACACCAAGCCAAAAGGGATTTGCAACAAGGCTTGGCTCATGCCGTAAATGCCGATAGCCAAGCCGATTAACGACGGCGTGGAGCCTTCCATCTGCTCGGCGAATAGCGACATAACGGGCATAATCAAAAACAAGCCCAGCATCCGCAGGGCGTAAATACTGGCCAGGGACCAAGTCGCCTTGCGCTCCGATGCCGTCATCGGGCTTGTTATATCCTGTACTTCTGTCAAGAACGCACTCCTTAGTCTGGCGTTAAAATGGGACGGGGGAAACTTTTTGAAATTTACAACCTCTCCATTATAACAATCTTTGTTGGCTTCATACCTTGGCATCTACTCAATCAAAACAGGAACACTAAGATGGCTGACTTCCAATCCCCTACCATTCATAACCCTACCGTGCTTGTTCCGGTTAACCCAGCCATTGAAAATTATATGCGTGGCTTGCTCAATAAAACGGGTCATCCTGTGCTAACAGCCATGGAAACATTAGCGCGGGAACGTAACTTCCCTATCGTTGACCGCTTGGTTGGAGCTTTTCTCGAAACCCAGGCAAGGTCTATCAATGCCAAGCGGGTATTTGAATTTGGCAGCGGTTACGGCTACTCCGCCTACTGGTTTGCAAAAGCCGTCGGTGCACAGGGACAAGTAATATGCACCGACGGCGACCCGCTCAACAAGGAGAAAGCGGAACAATTCCTCAGTGCGGCTGGCTTATGGGACACGATTGATTTTCATACCGGAATGGCGCAAACCCTCTTTGCACAAACCGACGGCCTGTTTGACATCTGCTATAACGATGTCGATAAGGGCGATTACCCCGAAGTGTGGCAGATGGCAAAAGGCCGTATCCGCCCTGGCGGTTTGTACATTGCTGATAATGTGTTGTGGCATGGACGTGTGGCGCTGGACGAGTACGAAGACATCGCGCCAGGTTGGACGGAAGCTATTTGTGAACACAACGACCAAATATTCAACGACCCAGAATTCGACAGCTTCATCAATCCCACCCGTGATGGCGTTATCGTAGCCCGTAAAAAACCATAGGCTTCGATGGGCGGTTACACCGCTATGGCTCTAGTTTTTACCACGCGGCAACGTCCTAATTGACCGGAAACTTACCAGTTTCTGCGACTTTTCGTCCCATAAGTTTAGCCAAAGCGATTGAAAGCTTTTCCGTAAGGTTAGCGGGTTAACAGCCTGCAATGCCGGTATTTCATTAAAACAGCGTTGCAGGTTGTAGTTGGGTATATTGGCCCTGACATGGTGGATATGATGCAGGCCGATGTTGCCGACTATCCACTGCAATACCACAGGTAATTTATAGTACGAACTGCCTTCCAAACCAGAACGGGTCAAATCCCAACTGTCATTGCGCGACCAATAAACATCTTCATATTGATGTTGAACGTAAAACAACCAAGTACCAATACTTGCCGCCAACAAGATAACCGGAAATTGCATTAGGAGATAATTCTGGAAGCCCACAGTCAGGCTCATCACAAGAATGAGCGTCGCGATGGCGACATTGGTTAACATGACGCTGTAATTTTCGCGCTTTTTGGCACCCGAACTAGGGAAGCGATGGACGACAACAAACAGGATAATTGGCGTAATACTGAATAAAACCAATGGATTACGAAAAACCCGATAGACAAAACGTCTAGCTCTTGTAGCCGCCAGATATTCTGCCACGGTTAACGTCCAAACATCACCCACGCCCCTGTTATCCAAATCCCCTGAATTAGCATGATGAATGACATGGTTGCGCTGCCAATCTTCATAAGGCGTGAAAGTCAAAACACCGGCAATATAACCAAACAATCGGTTTCCCAAGCGCCAAGGAAAAAATGCACCATGGCAGCAGTCGTGGAAAAGTACGAATAGCCGAACTAAAAAGGCCGAAGCCGCCACCGACAACACTAAGGTTATCCAAATAGAAAAGCCTTGTACGACGGTATAAATCATCAACGCCCATAATCCCAAATAAGGTATGAAGGTATTTGATATTTGGACTAATGCCTTTCGGTAGTCCGGTTGTGCGTAGAGTGATAAGGCCTGGATCAAGTCTTTCCGGTTAGGTGGGTTATTTTCAGTGCCTGTTGACACGGTTTTGGGACTGCTAATTTTCTGTGGCATACGTAAAAGCGAAGTTGGAAACTTGAACGTGGCTACGCTTTTCCAGATGCAAATTCTGTTCGAATCGAACACTTGTATGGGAAATCCGCAGATCGGTTATAAAAAACACTACAAGAGCTGTCCTATTC
>JAYVGW010000253.1:0-7591 GCA_043771735.1 Methyloglobulus sp. | reverse complement strand
TGGATTGATGAAATTGAGGATGAATTAAAATTCAATAATATTAAACGCTTACATCTGCCGCTTTTTCCGATCCAATTGCTTTCATCACTTTTTGGGTATAGGCTGCTTGCCCGCGAACAACTGCTTATGCTGGGACAGCAGCATGTGCTATCAATTGACGAATCTTTGGGTATAGGCTGGAAGCCACATTATACAAACGCTCAAATTGTTCGCGAGATCGCCCAATATATTTCAGAGGATGTAAAATGATGACTAAGATTTATCTATAAATTTGTCAGATGAGCCAAAGAGTTGCCATGGTTTGCAAATAATAGATGCTTTATCAGGTATGCTATAGGCATACCTAGAAAAATAAATTGGTTTCGACTGTTTAATAAAGTCTCTCGAATACGAATAAATATCTAGATGTTTCATCCAGTTGATTGGTCGCCTACAATGTCCAGGCGGCGTACTTCAAATTCTTGAATGTAAATTATATGGGCTTAGTATCAACCACACCTCTAGTCGTCGATTTAGACGGTACACTGACACCGACGGATACTTTGGTCGAATCCATAATACAGCTTGCTAAACAGCATCCCTTGGATTTACTCAAGCTGCCATTTTGGCTATTTAAGGGACGGGCCGCTTTTAAGGCAAACATAGCGCTTCGGTCGGCATTGCCAATTACAAATTTGCCCTTTCGCACAAGCCTAGTCGACTATTTGCGGAACGAAAAGCAAAATGGTAGGCAACTTATACTCGCCACAGCTGCGAACAGCAATATTGCCAATGCTGTCGCAGCGCACCTTGATTTGTTCGATACGGTGCTTGCCAGCAGTGAAAACCTTAATCTTAAGGGCATCGCCAAACTTACCGCGATTCAGCAAACAGTCGGTCATAAATTTGTCTACGCGGGTGACAACAAAGCGGACTTACCAATTTGGCAAGCGGCTCAGGCAGCGATTCTGGTCAATACGTCGAAAAATGTTGGTAACGCAGTACGTAAAAATATCCCTATTGAATTAGAGTTGCCAGCAGCAAAGGCTGATGTCAGGGTATGGCTGCGGGCGTTGCGAGTCCATCAATGGTTTAAAAACCTGCTATTGTTTGTTCCGCTATTGACAGCTTTTTCGTCTCAAGAAATCGACAAATTGTTGATGGTTATGCTGGCTTTTATTGCGTTTTCCTTGGCGGCTTCGGCAACCTATATGGGCAATGATTTATGGGGCCTGGAAAGTGACCGATCGCATCCCCGCAAGAAGTATCGCCCGTTTGCCAGCGCTGAAATACCAATCCTAAAAGGTGTTGCGGTAGCCGTAGCATTACTGGTGCTAGGTTTAGTACTTGCGGTGAATGTATCGTTAAATTTTTTCTGGATGTTGTTGTTGTATCTCGTCGCCACGACAATTTACACTTGGGTGCTTAAAACCTATGTTTTGGTTGATGTAATAGTACTTTCATTGCTTTATACCTTGCGCATCATTGCCGGTTCAGTGGCTGCGGGCGTGTCGACCAGTTTCTGGTTGTTGGCTTTTTCGGTGTTTATCTTTTTTAGCCTTGCCTTGGTTAAACGCTGTTCGGAATTATTGACGTTGAAAGAAAGAGGCAAGAAGGCTGCTCATGGCCGCGATTACTGCACCACAGATCTTGTTGTACTGTGGCCACTGGGCGTTGGTTCTGCGTTATCGGCAGTTGTAGTATTCGGCCTATACATCAACGCCCCCGAAACCCAGCTACGCTTCGGAAGCCCCCAAGTTTTGTGGTTGGTCGGTATTGGCTTGATTTACTGGTTAGCGAGGTTGTGGATTAAAACGGCTCGTGGGGAAATGCATGACGATCCGTTAGTGTTTGCAATTCGAGATTTTGGTAGCCGCATCACTATTTTTGTGATGCTTGCCGCTACACTAGCCGCTCATTTTCTAGTTTTGAAATAAAAATCATGGGCATCCTTTTTATTTCGCCCTAACTGACAGGGGGTTTCCAGTATCACAAACCAAGACAGGACGTGCAAGCACATCCTAAAACCTGAGTTTTCCAATAGAGCTAGCTCTCGGAAGCTGGCAAAAAGCCATGACTATGTTTCATAAATTAAGACCAGAAAAATCGGGTTGTAATCGAAAGACAAGTTACTCAATACTGTATTGCCGTGGCACTGGAATCTCTGTCTTGTCATCGGGCGTAATAGTTACTTTCTGCACATAAATAGGATAGTCGGACATCACATTAGCATGAAGAACTTCCGACAATACATCCTTTGGCCAGTAATGGAACTTCTCAATAAAATAAACTTTTCTCTTAGGGCTAGCCAGTAGAAAACCCTCAAAGTTACCCACTTTACTTGGAGTTAAACGAAGGCTAGGGTCGTCTGCCAGTAACCGAGGGATTGTGTAGTATAGATGATTTGACAAGATCAGAAGTTTTTGCGGCTTTGCTGCTGTAAGCTCAATAGCCTCTGCCCTGAGCGCGGCCTCATGTGCCATGTTTGCTTGCTGATCTAGTGGGAAGAAGCCCAGTGGGACTTGTTGCGAGGGTAGTCGTACGCCGCTGGTGGTGAACGAGCCTTTTGCAATTATGGGGCGTGTTAACTCAGCAAGGGCTTGGTTTCCCAAAACCAAAAGTATGGCCATGACTATTGATGGCTGAACCCCATTAAGCCGGTTAGACCATAACTGCCCTAACAGGATATATAAGCCAAGAATTGGGATAACGAAATGACGTGCGGGAGATGGTGTAGGCAACCAGAATAATAGGGATGGAATGATGAGTGCCAAGCAAGCAAGAAGCAATGGGAGGTTTGCTTTGTCCTTGAGGCGCAACCCTGCTAGCACCAGCAATAATAACGAAACTATCCCAAACTCTTCAAGAATTGTACCGATGCCTCGCGCAATTTTTTTGATGGAAGCATATCTAGACATAAACTCACCAAGTGAGTTGGCTGCTCCTCCCTCAGACACTACAAATGGTCGCTGGAAGTAAAGGAAACAGCCAAATGCAAGCAGCATAACTAGGCAGACTGCCATTCCCCGCGAAAGGCTTAGGTAACCCTGTCTTTTTGCGCTAACCAAATAAGCAACCACGACAAATGGGAATGCCAGTGCAACCTCGCCTCTGAGGGTTAGGCTCAAAATCAAAGAGAGACAGGCAAAAATAAAAAATATTGCCACGGTGTATGCATTCTTCTTTTCGATGGAGATTAGAATTAGCCAACAGCCCAAGAATAGGAAAGCACACGCACCAATCATCGGATGCCCAGACGAAAGAAACGGAAGTATAAGGGGACAAAATAGAAATCCAATGGCGCTGAACGCTGCTACTCCACGGCCAACAAGCTTATTTAGCATTAGACCCAAATTCAACGCAAAGAAAAACGTAAAGACTATGCCAAGATTATTGACAAACCTTGCAACATAGTCTGGATTTCGTAATGCGCTTTCAGGCATGAGTCGATAAAGCAGCTCGTAATAGCCGAAACTAAATTCAATGCCATAATGATGCCCAGCGAAGATATGATTGCCTGTCGCAGCACCATATGCTACGCCAGTGACCATTCGGGCCATATCCGGCTCTGCCAAAGTGTCGCGATAGCCAAACATGGCTGCGATGGCCGCCGCCAAGACTGACACCACAGGTAACCAAGCATTAATATAGGATTTCAATTTCCCTCCTCTTCCTTTAATCTACTTTTACACCAAGCTCTTAGGGCGGTTTTCACAAATTTATATTTCTCCACCTTATGATATAAGATGCCCAGTTAACATTATATCATGGACGTGCATGGTCAGGGATTGCTGCCATCCTTGTCCGGAAGTCAGTGACGAAGATAAAATCCATATGCTTATCTTCTTAAGGCTGAATGAGCAAAGGGGCGTACAGGAAATGGGCTTAATGGGCATTGATGTCAGCAAGGCAAAGCTGGATTTTGCGTGGTTTAGGGAAGAAAACAAGCTAAAGGCAAAAACCTTTCCCAATGCGATCACGGGTTAGCCGGCCCATTCGACAGATAAATTGTAAAGTGGATTTCGCCAGACAACACATCAACATGATGCATATGGGACACAGATTTGTTTTGGTTTCCAGAACGCCAGCAACTCTATAATAACCATAAGCGAGTTGATTTCCACAAGTTGGTCGGCTTAGGGAGGAGATGCTTACATTCTACCCACTTCTGTCACAAAACGGATTTACCCGATATAATAACAAAGCAGCTATTGACCGAGTGAGTGGGCAGTGAACATCAAAGAATACATGAACGACCTTGGCATAAAAGCCAAAAAAGCCGGGCGGGAAATCAGCCGCACTGAGACGGGCAAGAAAAACTTGGCTTTGTTGAAGATTGCCGAGGTTATCGAGAAAAGTAGCGGTAAGCTTATCGCCGATAACGCGAAAGACCTGGAAGCTGGCAAAGCCAATGGCCTGGATGCCGCGATGCTGGACAGGCTGGCGCTAACGTCGAAAAGCCTACAGGCGATGGTCGAAGGCTTAAAGCAGGTCGCTGGCTTACCTGATCCGGTCGGGGAAATCATCGATTTAAGTTACCGGCCTAGTGGTATACAAGTCGGCCAAATGCGCGTGCCTTTGGGTGTCATCGGTATCATTTACGAATCCCGCCCGAACGTTACCGTGGATGCCGCCGCCTTGTGCCTTAAATCCGGCAATGCCTGTATTTTAAGGGGCGGTTCTGAGTCTTTCCATTCCAACCAGGCCATTGCCGCCTGTATTGCGCAAGGTTTGACGGAAGCCGGATTGCCAACAGAGGCGGTGCAAATTGTCGCCACGGCTGATCGTGAAGCGGTTGGCGCACTCATCACCCTAAACCAATACGTCGATGTGATTGTGCCCAGGGGCGGCAAAGGCTTGATCGAGAGGATTTCCAAGGATGCGACAATCCCTGTCATTAAACATCTGGATGGCATCTGCCATGTGTACATCGACGACAATGCCGATATTGCTAAGGCCATCAACATTGCAGTGAACGCCAAAACCCATCGTTATGGCGTTTGCAATACGATGGAGACCTTATTGGTTGCGGAAAGTATTGCCGGTAAGGTGTTGCCGCAGCTTGTCGAGCAATATCTTGAGAAAGGCGTGGAACTGCGCGGTTGTCCAAAGACCTGCTCGTTAGTTCCAGCGTGTGCCAGGGCGACGGAAGAGGATTGGCAAACCGAATATTTAGCGCCGATTCTTTCGATTAAAATCGTCAACGGTTTGGATGAAGCAATCGAGCATATCAACCATTACGGCTCGCTACATACCGATGCGATTGTGACCGAGGACTACACCAAAGCACGGCGGTTTCTGCGGGAAGTCGATTCCAGTTCGGTGATGGTGAATGCCTCCACCCGCTTTGCCGACGGTTTTGAATACGGCTTGGGTGCAGAAATCGGTATCAGCACCGATAAGCTCCATGCCCGTGGTCCGGTCGGGTTAAAGGGGCTGACCTCGCTCAAGTATATCGTCCTGGGTGACGGCCATATCAGGCAATAGACAAACCTCTAAAACATCCTCTCCCTTAGGGAGAGGGTAGGTGAGGGAATTTATAATGGTCGATTCCAAAGCCATCATCCCAGCCTTCTTCCATTGGGAGAAGGAGAATTTTCAATTTTTAGTGGTTCACAATAGATGATCGGTATTTTCGGCGGCACTTTCGATCCGGTGCATTATGGCCATCTTCGGTCAGCGCTTGAAGTCAAAGAAATCTTCGGGTTGGATGAAGTCAGGTTGATCCCGAGTTTCCAACCGCCGCACCGCCCAGCACCTCAAGCGCCTGTTGGTATGCGTTTAGACATGCTCAAATTGGCCGTAAAAAAACAGCCCGGTTTTGTTATCGATACCCGAGAAATTGCCAGGGCAGGGGCTTCTTATATGGTGATGACGCTGGAATCATTAAAGCAGGAATTTCCCGAGCGGCGCTTGTTGCTGTTCATAGGCAGCGATGCGTTCAATCAGCTAACAAGTTGGTATCAATGGCAACGGCTATTCGATTTTGCCCATGTTGTCGTACTCACGAGACCGGGATTTTCGGTAATGCAGCCTGATGATTTTTTTGCCGCTAAACAGACCACCAACAAACAAGAGCTGTCAGAAAAATTAGCAGGAAAGCTGTATTTTCAAGCTATAACCCAACTCGACATATCCGCAACAGCGATCAGGGAAATGATTGCAAAGGGACTAAATCCGCAATTTTTATTGCCTGATACTGTGCTAGCTTATATTAAGCAACATGAGCTATATCAGGCACATAAAATGCACTAAACCGAATTAACCAACAGGAACATAAATGCAAGCAGAAAAATTATTGAAAATTGTCCTAGATGAATTGGACGAACGCAAAGGTCTACAAATTATCACCCTGGACGTACGCGACAAAACCAGCTTTACCGATTACATGGTGCTGGTGACTGGCACCTCCAACCGCCATCTGATGTCGATGTGTGAGAACGTGACAGCGAAAGTTGAGGAAAATGGCGTTAAGCCCTTAGGATTGGAAGGCGACCCCAGCTCAGACTGGGTTTTATTGGATATAGGTGATGTCATCGTACAAGCCATGACTGCACAGGCGCGCGACTTTTACCAACTGGAAAAATTATGGTCGGTAGACCGCCCCAAAGAAATCGAAAAGCAAACAGGTTGAGGGTATTGGCACAGGCCAGCCCTATAACTTTAATGCGATCAGGCCAAATACAACCTGTTTCAGGGTTTAACCGACCACACCAAAAGCCTTAAATTATTCCCGATGGCTAAAAATAAATGGCCGGATTGGCTTTACGGCATTTAATTCAATAAAATCAACCCATTTCGCCTTGATAATAAAAAATCGGCACGCGATTTCTTTTAAAATTCAAAGCTGTTAAATATTACCCAGTATTAATGGTAATATTTCATAGCGTCAGCTTATTAATTGCGTTAACTTGATAACAGTTAAAAATCAATGGTGGCATAAGGGAATCTCTAATAATTCAAAAAACACCTTCTCCCTTCGGGATGCCTACACGGATGTAGGTAGTAGGGCAACGCAGGAGCAGTTGCCGAGAAGGTTGGGATGAGGTCATTAAAATCAGTCAGTTACATCAATTTCCTTTTGGGAGAAGGGATTTTTAGAGGTTTCCATAATTAATTTAACACCGTTGATTCTTTGATTCGGCTCTATTAGTTCACGAATAGCGAGGAGAGGGACGATGGGTAAATTCAATTTTAGAAAAAAAGGCGGCAATCACACCAGGAACAACCTGCCGAATGAGGGTGGTCTGGAATCAAAAGAACTTGCTTTCCTGAACAATAGGATGAGATATGTTAGCTTTCCTAGGTATAACAATAAGTTAGATAACCCCTCATCCAATCAAAGCGCTACTTGTCCTTTTAGCAGCATGGTTGCCGATTCTGACATCCAAAAAAGGATGTCCATTACCCCCGGCTCCGAAAGCGAACATGAACTTCAGCATAAATGGGGTTCAAGGGAGCGGGCGCTGAATTTTTACGACCGCCAGGTGCTGGATTATCTCTCACCTAAAATGCAGGAATTTATCGCCCGCCAGGAGTTCTTATTCGTCGCTTCCGCCGACCGTAATGGCGAATGCGATTGCACCTCTAAATTTGGTGCCCCAGGGTTTAT
>JAYVGW010000252.1:0-2596 GCA_043771735.1 Methyloglobulus sp. | reverse complement strand
AGTTTTTCTAATTCATTTATACAGGGGAAGGTATCGCTTTTCCTTGCTTCATCGAATATTTAATTGCAAAAAGTGCAAACCGAGAAATGAAGGATGCCGGAAGAAGCAGATGAAAGACCGATTTAATAATGCGGTAGGGCCGCAGGTAAGAACTAAGAAAAATGGGCCTGGAAAGGTCATTCCGTTGTTGGCAGTGCTGTCCATTAGTGGCGGCTTGCAAGCGGCCACACAGTTCTTTGCTAGCGACTTTAAGTACCAGACCGCACTAGGCGGGCATTTCGATCATATTTACCCACCGTGGAAAATTATTCAATGGGCGGGTAAGTGGTATAGCCAATACCCGGATACCTTCATGCGGGCCGGAAGCGTGGGTATCCTCGTTTCTGGTGTCGGTTTGATTGGTTTGGTTGTTGCCAAAATGGTTCTGGCGAATTCATCGAAAGCAAATGAGTACCTGCATGGTTCGGCACGGTGGGCCAATAGCCAG
This sequence comes from Methyloglobulus sp., assembly GCA_043771735.1. Taxonomy (GTDB): domain Bacteria; phylum Pseudomonadota; class Gammaproteobacteria; order Methylococcales; family Methylomonadaceae; genus Methyloglobulus. The sequence goes on along the minus strand of JAYVGW010000252.1, from coordinate 2,109 downwards.
GATATTCAAGCAGCGGGTTTGCTTCCCAAGGCGCGTACCTTCTGGCAATACCTCAGCGGCAAAAAGCCTGCCGCCAGTACCGGGGTCTATGTCGGCGCATGGCTGGACAAGAACGGCAAACAACACTATTTAAGGCACAACGGCCCGGAGCATGTTTTGTGCTACGCACCAACCCGTTCCGGCAAAGGCGTCGGCCTGGTTGTGCCAACGCTGCTGTCATGGGGTCAAAGCGCTGTCATCACCGACTTGAAGGGCGAGCTTTGGGCTTTGACATCGGGCTGGCGGCAGAAGCACGCGAAAAACAAGGTGCTGCGCTTCGAGCCTGCCATTGCTAACGGCAGCGTATGCTGGAACCCATTGGATGAAATCAGGGTATGTACTGAAAACGAAGTGGGCGATGTGCAAAATCTTGCTACCCTGATCGTTGATCCAGACGGTAAGGGCTTGGAAAGCCATTGGCAGAAGACCGGGCAGGCGCTGCTTGTCGGCGTGATCTTGCACGCGCTTTACAAGGCGAAAGCGGATGGCACCACGGCTAGCCTACCGAGCGTTGATGCTATGCTGTCCGATCCAAACCGCGACATTCGCGAGCTTTGGATGGAAATGACGACTTACGGACATGTTGACGGCCAAAACCATACTGTTATTGGTTCTGCCGCACGCGACATGCTGGATAGACCTGATGAGGAAGCGGGATCGGTGCTTTCTACGGCAAAATCTTACTTGGCTTTGTACCGCGATCCCATCGTAGCACGCAACGTCAGCAAGTCCGAGTTTGCTATCAAGGATTTGATGCACCTGGACAGCCCTGTCAGTCTCTATATCGTCACTCAGCCGAACGATAAAGCCCGCTTGCGGCCTTTGGTGCGTGTTATGGTGAATATGGTGGTACGGCTACTGACCGATAAAATGGACTTCGAGAATGGCCGACCGGTTGCCCGTTACAAACATCGCCTGTTAATGATGCTCGATGAGTTCCCCAGTCTCGGGAGATTAGAAATCATGCAAGAGTCGCTGGCTTTTGTGGCCGGTTACGGCATCAAGTGCTACCTCATTTGTCAGGATATTAACCAACTTAAGAGCCGCGAAACTGGTTATGGCACCGACGAGAGCATCACATCGAACTGCCACATTCAGAATGCCTACCCACCGAACCGCATAGAGACGGCTGAACACCTCTCGAAATTGACAGGCCAGACTACTGTAACAAAAGAACAGATCACCACCAGCGGCCGCCGTACCAGTGCTTTGCTGGGTCAGGTGTCGCGCACTATACAGGAAGTGCAGCGGCCTTTGTTGACGCCTGATGAATGCCTGCGGATGCCAGGGCCAGTTAAGACCGATAGCGGTGACATTGCCGAAGCTGGCGACATGGTTGTGTACGTCGCGGGCTACCCGGCAATTTATGGCAAGCAACCACTGTATTTCAAGGACAAGAATTTTCAAGCGCGGGCGTCTATTCCGGCACCGAAGAACAGTGACAAAATTCGCCGGGTTCAAGAAATTAAAGCCGGGGAGGGTATCAAGCTATGAGTCTATGCAAACGTTTGACTTCGGGAACCGCTATTGTTGGGTCTGCCTTTCTGGCCCTGGGTATGGCCTGTTCCGCAGCCGGTGCCAGGATCAACACGTCAAGGAGTATTCCGGTCGGGCTTTATTGGCTGACTGAGCGGCCCATTGAAAAGGGCGAGTATGTGCTGCTGTGTCCACCGCCCAACAACGTGTTCGACGAAGCGAAGCAACGCGGCTACTTTGGCGCAGGTTTTTGTCCAGGCGATTATGCGTACCTGATGAAAAAGATTTTAGCGGCTAAAAAAGACACCGTCGTTTTAGCTGACGACGGTGTTCATGTGAATGGTGAGTTATTGCCGTTTAGTACGCCGCTACTTGCTGATAAACATGGACGGCTTTTGCCCGTTCTTAGAGGTGAGTACGTGCTTGGCGATTCTGATTTGTTGCTGATGACCGATGTTAGTCCAATATCGTTTGATAGCCGGTATTATGGCTTAATCAATCGTTCGCAAATAAAGGGCGTTATTCGCCCTGTTTTCACTTGGTAAATGGAGATTTTGATATGCGATTATTTATTGCAGAAAAGCCCGACCTAGC
>JAYVGW010000251.1:0-4060 GCA_043771735.1 Methyloglobulus sp. | reverse complement strand
CGCTGCGAGGCGGGAAGCCGAGTAGTCCCCAGAAGCGATAGGGCTGGGCGTTTTCACGGAGCGTTTTTTGCGGCGTGAAAATGCGAAGCATTCCGACATCGCGTCGAGTCATTGCGTAAACAAGTTTTATACCCCTTGTCGGGTATAAAACGAGAGAAGCAGGACGGCTGGGGCAGCCGCAGGCATGAGCGGTCGCGTTAAGTTTTTGCCGCTTGCTTGGGCTGGGATGCCCAAAACAAGCTTTCGCAAAAATAGCGACTCCCTTCCTAGTGAAAATCGATAGATGGACACTAGGTGGACTAGGTGGACAGCTTTTCATCAACGGGTGTGGGGCCATATTCTGCAATCCACTCAGCCGCTTGTTTATTCACCCAATCATCAAAATCACGTACTGCATAAAGCTGTAACGAACCCCTTTTGTCTTTTCCCAGTTTGTCTTTACCCCGTTTGCATTTTTTAGTGGGGCAACCGATCTCGGACAAAGCCGCTGAAATTGCCCTTGTAGAAAATTTGTAATGAAGTTCTTTTTCAATATCCTTGGTTCGAGCCACATCAACCCCAAACGGGGGATCATACCCCTCTATCAAATCTTCCAGCTTTTGCCGCAAAGTGCCTTTACTGGTTGCTTGCACTTCTGACTTGAACGAGGTGTGCGGAGCCGGTTTCTTCGGCTCAAAGCCTGTAACATCACGATCCATCAACCATCGCACAACCAAGCCATTGCCGCCATTGTCATACCACTTAACCAAGTTTGTGTAGTAGTCAGGATCAAGCGGCTCTGCATCAGACCAAATACAAAAATACCGCCCGTCGCCTTGTGATACGTGCAACGCATCCTTAAAATTGGTCATAAAAATAAACTGGATAAGGTTTGGAATTTTGATGCCCCGAAGGGTTTTCCGATTAACTTCCAGATATTCAGGCGGGCTTGCCAAGTAGGTTTTCAGCTTGTTCTCTGCTTGCTGGCTGGTATAGCCAGATTCGCGGAACATCATTTCTTGGATGATCGCCAGTTTTTTTGAAACCAAAAAATCCATGAAACGGTCATTCAATGCCTCAGCTTGTGGCTCGCTGACATTATCCAATCCCAACCCAAACCGGATAGGCATTAAAAACAAGTCCTTACCAATCCTCTGCTTTCCTCCCCAAAAAATGGCGTGGTTTATCTTTATCAAAGGGTGTTGCAGCATGAACGCCAACCAGTTTAAAAAATGTTCGCGCTCCTCATAAACGGGTATCAAATATCGTGCAGCTTCTAACCACGGCTCGACACCATCCTTATCGGCAAAATCCGGAATAAAGAGGTCTGACGGTTTCCAGGCGTTCCAAAAAATCGCGCCGCCCACCTTTAGCGGATTTTCGATAATGCCGGGCATGTAAGTAAACGAATCTGCCTTACGCGCTTTTGGGTTTTTGAGCAGATATGTCGAGGGCTTTAAATCAGGGTATAAATGCCATAATGCACCGTCCAGACCGTCCCTGGTTAATTCCTCACCCGTTTGGCAATCGTAAAATTTATTGATCGACGCTATAAAAACAAAGCGGGTTAGGATTTCATCGCCACCTTCCGTCTCGTGAATTTCTTCGACGACGTTTTTTGTAGCACTCCAGCCGTTTTGCTTTGCAATTCCAAACACAGAAGACAGGCTTATCCCCTTACCAGGTTTGAACGAATCCCAAACCCGCCGTGAATCTGCAAAATCGTATTTGCCTGATTGGGCTGCCCACTCGCACCAAATACCAAAGGCTTGTACACCCGCGCCGCTTGCGTGTAATGCCATCCCCACTTGTAACCATTGGTCTCGGTTATCCGCTGGGATATAGCCTAGTGCGGCACGAAGGCGTTTAACCTCATTGGGGGATAACAGCTTATCCGTCGTGGGTATGTTCGGTGTTGGTTTCGACTTTTCGACCAGTTTGGCCAACAACCAATCAGGGCAAGGTGGCAAGATTGCACCATTTAGCGGGTCTGCCTCTGCATCCCAAAAATAATGCTGGCCACTTTTGTGGTTTGACGGGGCTGCAACGATATAGCCACCATCGCCACGCGTATCTATACCAGGCCAAAGATTAGTAGTAGAACGCCCGATTGCGGCGGGATAATTGAAAAGGTAATGCTTACCGCCTGAGCCTGTAATCGCTAGAACATCATCTGGAATAGCCCCTAATTCCGAGCGGATTGCATCAAGCGAATCATCGCCGCCGTGTCTCGGATCAATGTCTAACGCGAAAATCCCCGATACCGCACCCGTGGCTATGCCAATATTGGCATTAGGCCATTTACTGAACCATTGCTTAATCAAACCCTGATCTGTACTGGCTTCTTTCATCCCGGTCTTTAACATGGGATGCTTGCCTGGACTTTTGCAAGCCTTGTTACAACTGCAAAGCCGTTTTTCAGTTATCCAATGCAGCGGCAAAACAGGCCAGCCTAGCGCGGCATAGCGCAAGGCATAATCAAGCCGCGATTCCAGTACAGGCTCGCTCATTTTGAACGGCTTATTTGATGCCTGATACGTGGTTTGCTGCCGCCGATATGGATTCGGTGTATCTGATCGTCGCCTATGATGGGGTCATCGGAAAAAATCCCCTGTTCTGCCGTTGCTGCATTGAAAATGGCAATGGCTTCATACCCGCTGGCCGGATTGGTTAGTGTTTTCATGCAAATATCCTTTGCCGAGGGTGCATCCATGCCGCTTTTTGGGTACAATAACCTTGTTTGATAGCGGTATGTAATGCAAAAAACCCGGCTAATGTGTGGTTAGTCGGGTTTTTTTATGCCTGCTTTCTATTCCGGTTTGGGATTGCTGGGGTTGGTGTGTACTCGACCGCTGCAAGTCTTTCAACTAATGCCTTTATGTCTTCAACTTTCCAGGCGGTTGTGCGTTCGCCTAGCTTAAATGGTTTTGGATATTTGCCTGACTTAACCCCATTTAGGAAGGATGAGCGGCAAATCGGGATAAGCGGCTGTGTTTTGCTGTTCTTGCATTGAACGATTTGATGCAATCTTAGAAAGCCTGTGGGTGGTAGTTGGGATACGGGGGTATTGTTGGTTTGCATGTGATACACCTTGGATATAGTTAAACGTTGATGTATCTTTACAGATATTTTGTATCCTTATGGGTACTGTTATGGGATGTAAACAGTACCCTTAAGCTAATCAGTTTTGTGCTTCCTGCCTTTTCTGGGTTTGCTTGCGGTTATTGTGTTTTCAATGGCAATGAATAAGCCTGGGTTCTTTTTTTCGGCGCGTTTGATTATCCTCAACGTGTTCAACCGAAAATAACGGAATGGATTTTCACCCTTTCTTTTTTCCAATATCTTGTTGCTGGCCTTCACCGCGTCTGGGGTCTTGCCGCTACTCTCAACAGGGCGCTGTGTATATAACATGATTGCGATTTCCCTGGCGTGATCCATCTCGCAACCCTCATCCCTCATCATCAGGGTGTTTTCGTATAGCTGTAGGTCTTCCATGTCTTTGGCGTATCGGTTTGCCCATGCTTTCCATTTATTGCGTATCTTGTCATCGCCGCGTATTAGCCCCTTTAGAACTATTACTAACGCCTGTTTCGCCCATTCGGGCAGTGGGTAATAACCACGACAAGCGGCAACCGCATCCAGCAAAGCCCCTAGGTTTCCAGCTTGGTAGGCTTGTTCAAGGGTTTTAAGGTGTTCATCTAGGCCTGTGGGTTATGGATTAAAGGGGTAATTCCATACAAGACCCATTCAGGTAGGGGTAAGCTATGTTCCGTGCAGATAGAAAAGGCTTCTTTGACTAATTCGCGATTGCTGGTTTTGGGGGTGCAATATTGGGCTTCAAGCTCGGAAAGTTTCTTAAGCCATTGTGTATTATTTACGTTCACTGCTCACTCCGTCAAAGTGATAAGCCGTCCAAGAAGGAATGACCGGAAACGGGAGACGAATCCCGCTTGTTGCCCCGCGAAGGCTATCCGATCAAAATTATTCCTGATTAGCAAGATGCTTCAGCCGAGCGAAGCCAAACACCGGAACGCGGCCCGATGGCAATCGCGGCCACAAGCAAGCGCATCGGTAACGTGTC
>JAYVGW010000250.1:0-4418 GCA_043771735.1 Methyloglobulus sp. | reverse complement strand
TTCGGACGAATATTGCCCATCAAGGCCAATGCCTATTCAAAAAAATCGGCTTTTAACCATTCAGCCGGAGTTTCTGCTGTCCGTGCAAAGGTCTCTATTTGTTACAGTTGTTCTATCGTTAGGTTGTTTTTTAGAAAAACGTCACTGCGCCATCTGTATTATGGCCAACCATATCCGAATGGGCGTTTTGTATCCCACCCTGTTTTAAATTGCGCTTGGGGCTTATATTTCCTTGAACTAAAGCAGATTTACTTCGACAATAGCCACATTTTTCGGAAAAATAATAACATGGCTCCTTTCACTAACATACGCGCCCTCATCATCGACATGGATGGTGTGTTGTGGCATGGCAATCAACCCATAGCCGGATTGGCCGATTTTTTTCAAGCCCTACGCGACCTTAATCTCCGATTCATCCTGGCGACCAACAATGCCAGCCTAACCCCACAACAATATGTGAGTAAGCTCGCGGGGATGGGGGTTACGGTTGACCTCAAGGAAGTCATGACTTCCGCAATGGCGACGGCAATGTACCTGGCCGAAATCATGGCCCCCTCCCAAACCCGTGTGTTTGTGGTCGGTGAAGATGGCGCGATACAAGCCTTGCAGGAACAGGGTTTTATATTGACCGGTCTCTATGAAATCAACAGCGCCACCAGCAAAGGCGCTGATATCGTGGTCTGCGGGAAAGACCATTCGATCAACTGGGATAAGCTGGCGACTGCAACGCTCAACCTTCGCGCTGGGGCGAAATTTTACGGTACCAACGGCGATAACACGTTGCCCACTGAACTCGGACTGATCCATGGCAATGGCGCAATCTTGGCGGCATTGCAGACCGCAAGTGGGGTTAGCCCAACCATTATCGGCAAACCCGAACCCATCATGTATCAGCAAGCGATCTCACGCCTAGGCGCTGACCTTGCAGAAACGATAGCAATTGGCGATAAGCTGGAAACCGACATTCTGGGTGCGGTACGCACAGGGATACGTAGCCTGATGGTATTGACCGGCGTATCGACTGAAGCCGACCTTAAAGCATCGGAATATCAGCCCACTTGGGTCATGCCGGATATTCGCGCGGTGACTGAGGCATTGAGAAATCTGAAATAAAAAGATTGCTGAACAAATCGAAACCGGTCATAGTAGTTTCGACAAATGATCGAACCCCAATGGAATCAGTAAGTTACCATTACGTAAACCAAGAGAATTAGTCGCATGAAAAAGTTCATCAACAATATTGATAGTTTCCTCAGCGAAAGCCTGCAAGGATTTGCCCTTGCCCATAGCGACATCGTTGAATTCAATACGGAACCGCGATACATCAAACGTAAAATCCCAAAACAGTCCGGCAAAGTTACGCTGGTTTCTGGGGGTGGTTCAGGACACGAACCTCTACATACCGGCTTTGTGGGCACTGGCATGTTGGATGCCGCCTGTCCTGGGCAGATATTCACCTCCCCCAGCCCTGACCAGATGATGGCTGCGGCAGAGGCCGTCCAACAAGGTGGTGGGGTTTTGTTCATCGTCAAAAATTATGCCGGTGACGTGATGAATTTTGAAATCGCCTCGGAAATGCTGATGTTTCCCAATGCTTCCGTGCTGGTAAGCGATGACGTTTCCTTGCCAAAGAACCACAGCACCGGACGGCGCGGCGTGGCTGGTACGTTAATTGTGGAAAAGATGGTGGGTGCAGCGGCGGAAAACGGCGCAACCTTAGCTGAATGCAAAGCTTTAGGTGACCGCATCAACCTTGCAACCGCTTCAATGGGCGTGGCCTTGACCAGTTGCACCGTCCCTGCGCTGGGTAAGCCGACGTTTGCCATTGCCGACAACGAAATGGAGGTCGGCGTGGGCATCCACGGCGAACGTGGCCGTGAAACCGTGCCGTTGAAAAGTGCAACGGAAATTGTTGAGCAAGTAGCCACGATTATCGACGAGGAATTACAGTCCAAGAATGGCCAGGAAGTGCTGCTGCATATCAACGGCTTCGGCGCAACGCCGTTGATGGAACTGTATTTGCTTTACGATTTGGCGGCGACCTTCTGGCAAAAGCGCGGCTTGCGTATTACCCGGTCTTTGGTAGGCAATTTCACGACCTCGCTTGATATGGCGGGGGCTTCGATTACTTTAACCTTGTTAGATGACGAATTGACAAGCTTATGGGATGCGCCCGTGCATACTGCGGCATTACGGTGGGGTTGTTGAACCACAGCGGATAAAAAGCATTTTTAAAATCAAATAACCACATCCGTATCGCCCGTAGAGACGCAAGATTTTGCGTCTCTACTTTTCAGGGCTAAATCGCTTCACTTACGGCACTGCTTGCTTAACCCCTAGCCAACACATCAACAATCGCACAAATCATTAACTGGCTACTTTTCGCGCCCGCATCAATATGCCCACGTGAGCGCTCTCCCAGAAAAGATGCGCGGCCTTTCGTTGCAAGCATATCCCGCGTGGACTCCGCACCTGCCATTGCCGCTTGTTTAAGCTGGTCGATTACATCGGGCTTGTCCGCATTCTGATGCAAATACTCGGCCACCGGGATCAATACATCCAACATGGTTTTTTCGCCCTTATCCGCCTTGCCGCGTTGCTTAACGGCTTCCACGCCTTTTGAAAACACATCGGCAAAGGTCGTTAGCGTTAATGATTGATTTTGCAGGCTTTTGCTCATGGCGATGAACAACGTCCCATAAAGCGAGCCGGATGCGCCGCCTATTGAAGACATGACAGTCATGCCTATTTTCTGCAAAGCCGTCTTCCAATCAAGTTGGCTTAAAGCTTCGCTTTGCGCGGCCAATGCCTGGAGACCGCGTTGCAAATTCGTCACATGGTCGCCATCGCCAATCGCTTGGTCCAGTGCAGTCAGCTCTTCAGCATTAATTTCAATCGTTTTGGCTACAGCTAAGATTAGCTTAGGCAATATGTCAGCTGTGTTCGGCATGAGAGTAACCCCGTTTGAATTCCACTAAGCCGACATTGTAATACTATCGAGAAAAATACCTGTATCTTTCATGATAAGCTGCTCGGCGAGCTTCTGTATTATTCAAGACAATTTGCCGGACGGCATTATCGGCATCCGCCCAACCCACAATTTCAGGCAATGAGCGAAAACAACCCACACAGACATCTTCTTCATTCAAGCAACAATTTCTGATGCAGGGTGAGGAAATGGGTTCATCTGGTGTCATCATTAGCTTGTTTTTGTTGTAACAGGGCAAGCTAATGATAACTCGAATTCTTATTTAGGACAGCCTTCAAGCTTGAGGTGAGCTGGAAAGAAAGGAGTCCAAAGTTTCGGCTCTATGTGAATCCTAGTGGGTAATGCCATCATAAGGCCATGAATAGCGAAGCCTTGTTTAGCACGGCGTTAGGCCTGCAACCCCCTTGGCAAGTTAAGGGGGTCACCTTTTCTGTAGACGGACCAACCCATAATGAACTGCACCTGCGTATCGGTTTTCCGCCGGGTACGCGCTTTTCCGATGGAACGGGCAAGCCGTGTCCGGTGCATGATACCGTGGGGCGGCAGTGGCAGCATTTGAGCTTTTTTGGGCCTGTCTGTTATCTGCATTGTGCGGTGCCGCGCATCACCACGGGCGATGGCCACGTGCGTACCGTCGAGGTGCCTTGGGCGCGTCCCGGCAGCGGCTTTACCTTGCTGTTTGAAGCCTTGGCGCGGGCGGCGGACGACCCGTCCTCGCTGACGCAACTGGAGGCCGACGAAACGTCGAGCAAAAAAGGCCATTATTACGTCACCGTGGGCGTTGATATGGCCACCTCCCGGGTCATCCATGCCACCGAAGGCAAGGGCAAAGCCATCTTGAAAAATATCCAACAACCCCTTGAAAGCAAAGGCGTTGACAAGAGCCAAGTGGAACAAATCAGCATGGACTTGTCGCCGTCGTTCATTGCCGGCACCGCCGAAGCGTTCCCGTCCGCGAAGATCACCTTTGACCGCTTCCATGTCGTGAAACTGTTAAACCAAGCCATGAACCAAGTGCGTATCGGTGAACGCAAGGAACACGCCGCCCTGAAAGGCCACAAGTACACCTTCTTGAGGAATCGGGGCAACCTGTCCGGCAAGCGGGAAGCCGAACTGACGGGACTGGTCACGCCCTACCCAACCCTGCGCGAAGCCTACCGCCTGAAAGTGCTGTTCAACGACCTGTGGGCGATGCCACAAGCCCACGGCAGAGTTGTTCTTGCGGCAATGGTGCCTGGAAGTGGATGCCGCCAAGATCCCCGTCTTCATGGCGTTTGCCAACACCGTCAGGGCGCATTGGCCAGGGATCGTCCAGTTCGTCGAGCCGCGACTGACCAATGGCATCCTGGAAGGCATCAACAGCAAGATCCAACTGGCCAAGCGAAGGGCCAGGGGCTATCGCAATATCAACAACTTCATCAATATGATT
>JAYVGW010000249.1:0-12497 GCA_043771735.1 Methyloglobulus sp. | reverse complement strand
CACCAAGGAAGCCATTGACTGGGATTTGATCGCTTGCCATTTGCCGGATATGCTGCAAGTCGCCCAATCCATTCGGGCGGGTCGGATTTCACCCTCGACCATACTGCGCAAACTCGGCACAGCAAGCCGAAAGAACAAGCTATACTTTGCATTCCGGGAACTGGGCAGGGTGGTCCCGTACCACATTCTTGCTAGAGTATATTGGCGATGAAGACCTACGCCGCATCATTCAGGCAGCGCAAAACAAGTGCGAAGGCTTCAATCAGTTCGCCCAATGGGTTTATTTCGGAGCCGATACGATCACCGAAAACGTTCGCGATGACCAACTGAAGATCATCAAATACAATCACTTGATCGCAAACCTGGTCATTTTCCATAATTGCCATACTATCACGCAGGCATTAAAGGAATTGGAAGCGGAAGGGATGAAGCTGACACCGGAATTAATTGCCGGCTTCAGTCCGTACCGGGCATCTCACCTCAATCGCTTTGGACTATTCGATCTGAAAGAGCGATATCCGCTACCGATTGACTATGGGGTTATGTTTGAAATCTAGGCGTGATGCGGGTTTCAGGGCGACTTTACGCATTTACGAAGGAATCCTTACGCTTAGCCAATCTTGTTGGCAATAGCTCCTGCATTGCGCTGCTACCTAATCCATGTAGGCATCTTGAAGGGAGACGGCGCGAGTTCCATACTCGCTGCGGCACTTCCTCTATCCCTAGAAGGCGAAGGCGTTTTTTGAATTAGTTGGAGATCCCCAATAATGCTTATTTTCCGAAAAAAGTTAATACCTTACCGTGCTGGCATAGCCGTTAAGTAAGGTTGATGTGTGTTGTCTTTCTTTTTCCAAAGTTATCATCTCCATGAGTCCCCGCTTAATCCAAAAAACCTGTTTCCTGTTCGTCATCTGCTTCGGTAGCACCCTCAAATTGGAACAAGTTTTTTAGGTAACGGTATAGCAAACGTGATGATTTAGGCGGTGCGTTGGTTTCAGTTTCTTTTTTGATATTCCGCAATAGCTGCCTGATTTGTTGTAAGTCTGCCGTGGGTTGCTCGTCAAATAATGCCGTTATGGCTTCTTTGCCTTCATGGATCAGCCGGTCGCGCCAGTGTTCGGTAATGTGGTGTTCCCTGACGGAGTGGGCGCTCTTGTTTTGGATGCGGTCTAGCTTTTCCTGTATGGGGTCTGCGTCTATTTTATGGAGCTGGCCTGCGATGTATTTCAGCAAGCGCTTGCGTGCGCCTTTATGCGGCATGTCCCCCACTTCGCTGATGGCCTTGCGGATGTTTTCTGGCAGTTCCAAGCTATTTAATTGCGCTGGATACAGTTTAGACATTGTTTCGCCTAACGCGAAAAGTTCTGAGATTTCTTTTTTTATCTGCGTTTTATTGGGGCGGACGGCGTAGTATTCGACATCTTCGCCAGTTTCTTCGTAGTCGTCGTATTCGTTCATTATGGCTTGACCATTGCGATAAGGAACATAACAAACAACACGACAAGGGCTAAGGGGATGAGCAGTCCGGGCCAGTCGGTTTTGGCAGTTTTGCTTTTTTCCATGGCGGCTTTAACGCCGGGTTTCATCCAGAAAATCAGCAGTAAAGCCAGAGCGCCCAAAAATACGTTTTCCCAAGTTGATAAGGGTTCCATCGGTACCTCAAAAAAAATAATGCCTACTTTATCACAGACTGGCTGGCTGTTTTGCGCGGGTTTATAGGTGCGGCTAATTTGCGGTTCGCGCCCGTGCCACATTGTGCAATAATGCCGCTCCAATTTGCACAGGATACCTTCACATTATGTGGTTTAAAAATCTTAGCCCTTTTCGTTTTACCGAACCTTTTACTTTAAATGCCGATGAACTGGCGGAAAAACTCGAAACCCTGCGTTTTCGCCCTTGCGGCGCACATGAAGAATCCAGTTTCGGCTGGACTGCGCCTTTGGGCAAGGCGGAGCAATCGCTGGTGCATTCAACTAACGGCTATATGATGCTGTGTGTCAAAAAAGAAGAGCGGGTGTTGCCGACGGCAGTCGTCAATGAAATGATCCAGGAGAAAGCGGCTGAGGCGGAAGAACAACAGGGACGTAAGTTATCAAAAAAAGAACGGACTCAGCTTAAAGATGAACTTATCTTTGATTTGCTGCCAAAAGCATTTACGTTTTCCCGAAAGATTTATGCGTACATTGACCCCAAAGGCGGCTGGTTGGTGGTTGATGCGGCTTCGGCAAAAAATGCCGAGGATTTGTTGAGTTTATTGCGTAAATCATTGGGGTCGTTACCTGCTGGGCCGATCAACACCGTCAACAACCCGGTTATGGTCATGACGCAATGGCTGGTCACCCAGCAGACACCTGCCGATATTGTGGTCGAGGACGAGTGTGAGCTGCTTTCACCAGGGGAGGAGGGCAGCGTTATCCGTTGTAAGCGACATGATTTGTCTCTGCCGGAAATTCAGAACCATCTGGATTCAGGTAAAGAAGTGATTAAATTGGCACTAAGTTGGGCTGACCGGCTGTCTTTTGTGATGGACAAGAATTTCTCCATCAAACGCTTGCGGTTCCTGGATTTAGTCCAGGATCAATTGGAGGATATAGAAATTGATGACGAAGACATGCGCTTCGATGTGGATTTCTCCATTATGTCCGCAGAGCTGAGTTCATTTTTGCCACGTATGATTGAGTTGTTCGGTGGGGAAGCCAAGTCATAAAAAGGGTACAAAAAAAGCCCGATGGTTCACGCCACCGGGCTTTTTTTGGTCTTGCGTATTACAATAATGAGGCTTATTTCATCATTGATTTTTTGAACATATTGTCCAATTTGCTGTTGGTATCTTGTGCATATTGAGCAGCACGTTCAGCGGCAGCTTTTGCATCAGTTGCAGCAGCTTGAGCGCTCGCTGCATCAGAAGATGCTTGTGCAACTGATGTTTTCAGGCCATCAATCTGAGTTTGCAAGTTTTCGATATCTGAGTTGGTAGCACAGCCAACCACTAAGCTAGCCGCCAGAGCAATCATTGAGATTTTCATTAATTTTTTCATGTGTATTTTCCTTATTTCCAAGTTATTGCTACAAAAAAAACGTATAGCCGATTAAATTCTAGCATCGTTTTTAATATTTTCCAGTATTATTTTATTTTTACTAGCGTTCCGGTATTCACCCATTGGCTTAGATGATCGATCTGGTTATTGGTCAATGCGATGCAACCATGCGTCCAATTCATCGTCCTATGTATCTTTTCACTGGCGTTCCCAAGTCCGTGGATGCCGATCCGTCCGCCCAAAGGCGTATTTTGGGGTGGGACTTGATTGTACAGGTGGGCATTAATGATGTCTGCGTAAGTAAATTGATCAATAAGGCCTTTACGCCGTGCGTTTTCAGCATCTTTAACGGAAGGGTAATTGAGGCCAAAAAACCGATGAAATGAACTCCTTTCGCCCACCCAGCCAATTTTGTATTCACCATAAGGCGTAATGTTGTCGCCGCGATGCGTTTTTTGCCCTGCGCCTGATTGGCCTATTGCAATACCTTCAATGGTATCAATGGTTTGCTCGCCATTTTTTACTTCAATTTTGAGCGCCGTCGTGTCTATCAGCAGCCAAATATTGTCATAGGCTATGACGTTCAAAGAAAAAAAACTACCAATCAGAAATAAATAAATCCGTAACATAATCGTAAGGTCTACACGAGATAAGAAATTTAGTGTACTTTACCTAAACAGTTTAATTACCGCACAGGAACAAGTATGCAAGTCGAAACCATTGTCACCCAGCCTTTTAGCGACCAAAATCCAGGAACTTCTGGGCTGCGCAAAAAAGTTAAAGTTTTTCAACAGCCCGGGTATCTGGAAAATTTCGTCCAAGCCATTTTTGATTCGCTGGAGGACTTTTCCGGTAAAACCTTGGTGTTAGGCGGCGATGGTCGCTATTTTAACCGAACCGCTATCCAAAGTATCATTAAAATTGCGGCTGCCAACGGTTTTGGTGGATTAATTATAGGGCAGGGCGGTTTATTATCAACCCCAGCGGCTTCGCACATTATCAGGAAGTATAACGCTTTCGGCGGATTAGTATTGTCTGCCAGCCACAACCCCGGTGGGCCGGATGAAGATTTCGGCATCAAATATAATGTCAGCAACGGTGGCCCAGCCCCCGAAAAGTACACCGATGCTTTTTTTAAGCGCAGCCAAGTGATTGATAATTATAAAATTGCGGTAATGAAAGATGTCGATTTAGATCAGATTGGCACGCAGCAACTGGATGGGGTTACCATCACTATTATTGATCCCGTCACGGATTATGCAGAGTTAATGCAATCGTTATTTGATTTTCCCTTGCTTAAACAAAGTATTAGCAGCGGTTATACCACCCTGCTTTTCGATGCCATGCATGCGATTACCGGGCCTTATGCGAAGCGTATTTTTGTCGATTTGCTGGGGGCTAGTCCAAATTCCATTATCAATGCCGTGCCGTTGGAGGATTTTGGCGGAGGACATCCCGACCCTAACCTTGCCCATGCCCACGAGCTGGCGGAAACCATGTTTAGCGATACAGCGCCGACGTTTGGTGCTGCCTCGGATGGTGATGGCGACCGAAACATGATTACCGGACGACAAATCTTTGTGACCCCCAGCGACAGCCTTGCGATTATGGCAGCGAACGCCCATTTGATTCCCGCTTATGCCAAGGGTTTGGCGGGGGTCGCCCGTTCCATGCCGACCAGCCAAGCTGTGGATCGCGTGGCTGCCAAATATAATATCCCTTGTTTTGAGACCCCGACCGGTTGGAAATTTTTTGGTAACCTGTTGGATGCAGGCAAAATCACCTTATGCGGAGAGGAAAGTTTTGGCACGGGTTCCGATCATGTACGCGAGAAAGATGGCGTGTGGGCGGTGCTGTTCTGGCTGAACTTGATCGCTGTAAAACGCCAATCCGTCGCCGACATCGTTCAAGAACATTGGAGAATATTCGGTCGCGATATTTATTGCCGTCATGACTATGAGGCCGTTGATTCAACCATTGCCAAAGGGATTGTGGAGCATTTGCGTAGCCAATTGCCTACGTTACCTGGGCAAACTTTTGGTGAATATGAAGTCAAATTCGCCGATGAATTTAGCTATACCGATCCTGTCGATGGCAGTGTCAGTAGTAACCAAGGCGTACGTATTGGTTTCGTCAACGGCTCGAGGATGGTGTTCCGCCTGTCAGGGACGGGTACAGTCGGTGCGACCTTAAGAATCTATCTGGAACGGTTTGAACCCGATGCCACTAAGCATAACCAGGATGCGCAAGTTGCGTTGGCAGATTTGATTGACTTGGCTGAACAGTTTTGCGAAGTCAAAAAACGGACGGGTAGGATTGAGCCGGATGTGATTACTTGAGTCAGAGGGAATCGGCAGCCTTTTTGCTCAAGTCCACTTTCTGGTTGTCGACTTCGATATTGTGGGCAACGCCATGCAACGAACAAATCAGCAAAACCCCGGCCGCAATCAGGGCGATTTGTTGCAATGAGGTTTTTATGTCGGTTTTTTTGTGCAATGAAGGGATTAAGTCGGCGACGGCAATGTAGATAAAACTTGAAGCTGCCAGCGCCAGGAAGTACGGCAAGCTGTTGTGCAGGTCTTCTAAGCTGTAATAGGCCAGAATTCCGCCAAGCACGGTGGTTAGGCTGGCGAGGACGTTGTAAAACAGCGCCTTGCCTTTGGAGTAACCACTGTGCAATAAAATGGCAAAATCGCCGACTTCCTGGGGGATTTCGTGGGTGGCGACGGCCAGGCTGGTGACGATGCCTAGCTTAACGTCGGTCAAAAACGCGGCGGCAATCAACACGCCGTCCACAAAGTTATGGATGCTGTCGCCCAGGATAATTAATGCACCTGCGGATTTGTCGAAGCCGTGATGGTGATGTATGGCGAGGTTCTCAAGTTCTTGGTCATGATTAGGGCCATGGGCTTCATCGCCGTGGGCTTCGCAGCTTTCGACATGGCAATGCCGCCATATCAGCAGTTTTTCCAGCACAAAAAAACCGAGGATTCCGGCTAAAATCGTTCCTGACAGGCTTTGGAATTGTTCTGGTTTAACATGGGTAAAAGCTTCGGGGATTAGCCCCCAAAACGCCACCGACAATAACGCACCAATGGCAAAGCTGATGCCGTGGGGAACTATATTGTTGCGCTGCTCGTCCGGCAACAGCAGGAACACGCCGGCCGCAAGCACGCTGAGTACGCCACCGACGGCGGTAAAGATGATGATTAACAACAATAAATTCAAGCCCAATCTCTCCAGATTAATGTCGCCATGCGTCCTGTCACCTTATCCCGGCGATAAGAATAAAATCGTTCGCGGTCGGTGACGGTGCAAAAACCGCCACCGTAAATTTTTTTAATACCCAACGCCGCCAGATTGATGCGAGCCAGTTGATAGATGTCGGCTAGCCATTTGCCGTCACCATATCGTTTAAAAGCGGACGAGTATTCACTGGATTTGCTTACATATGCTGAACGTACGTCATTACCGACTTCAAACCGTTCAGGCCCGATTGCTGGCCCTAACCAAACTAACAAATCACTACTTCGTAAGGCCGCAACCGTGTTGCCGATGATGCCGTCCAACAGACCGCGCCAACCGGCATGGATTGCGGCTATTTCAGTGCCATCGGCAGAGCAAACCAATAACGGCAAACAATCCGCCGTCATAACGGCACAAACCACACCCAACTGGTCGGTATAACTAGCATCGGCTTGCTGCGCTGTATCTGTTGCGATTGCTTTAACGGCACGGTTGCTATGGGTTTGGTTCAGCCAGACAGGTTCAGATGGCAAGTTCAGCATGGCTTTTATGATATGCCGATTTTGACTGGTTACATCAGGATTATCGCCAACATGGGTGGCGGGATTTAAGCTGGTGAATTCGCCTTGACTGACACCGCCCGTACGTAAGGTCGTTGCCGCGTGTATGTTCGTCGGTGCAGGCCAGTCCGCTTGCAGCCAGTGCTTATTAAGGTTCATTTTCCGCCAACGCTTTAATCAGTCTCACCATATCGTCAGGTAAGGGTTGCTCCCATTCACAATATTCATCCGTCACCGGATGTTGCAGACCCAGTTTCGCCGCATGTAAGGCTTGGCGTTTAAAACTGCGTAATTCCCTCTCCAAATCAGTACCGCAATTGGGCGGCATTTGAAAACGTCCACCGTAGACAGGGTCGCCCAGGAGTGGATAGCGGATATGCGCCATGTGTACCCGGATTTGATGGGTGCGCCCGGTTTCCAACATCATTTGCACCAGGGTATGATGGGCATAGCGTTGGACAACTCGGTAATGGGTGACGGCAAACTTGCCGGACTCCCTAACCGTATAGCGTTTGCGGTCGGTAGGATGCCTGCCGATTGGTTCATCAACCGTGCCGCCAGCAGTCATCCGGCCTCGTGACACCGCCAGATATTCCCGGGTAATTTCACGCTCTTGCAGTTGTTGGGTCAGGCTGTTGTGCGCTTGCAAGGTTTTGGCGACCATCAGCAATCCGCTGGTTTCCTTGTCGATTCGGTGGACGATACCCGCCCTAGGTAAGGTTTCCAGGCTTGCGTCGTGGTTAAGCAAGGCATTCAGCAATGTCCCGTGCCAATTGCCGATTGCCGGATGCACAACTAATCCGGCGGGCTTGTTGACGATCAGAAGGCTGTCATCCTCAAACACAATATCGAGTGGGATAGGTTCTGGGGCAGATTCGATGACCGGCTCGGCCTCGGCATCGAGTGTGATGTCCTCGCCGCCATCCAGCTTGGCTTTGGGGCTTAACAATATTACGTCATTAACTTCCACCCGCCCGGACTTGATCCAGGATTGCAATTTACTGCGGGAATAATCTGAAAACAGCTCGGCAAGCACCTGGTCCAGGCGCATCCCTGCCAGTTCATAAGGCACTGTTTCGGTAAGTTTTGACATAACACTACTTCTGATTAGATCAACGATACGTTATACTCGTCTGCAAACAGTCGTTTCCAATCCTGAGAACGTGCTTTAAAAGCGTCGCGAGCGGTTCGTTCGAGTGCAAGGCGCATGGAGCGCAGAAACCGGAATGTACTAGACGTACATGAGGATTTCGAGCACCGCGCAACGCAGTAATCGAGCCGCGTAGCAGCTTTTAAAACACGTTCTGAATGAAGTCCGGCGAGTAAACCCCACATCATACAACGTGACGTTAGTCCTATGCGATTATTTTTGTTTAAATTATTAGTTATCCTGTCTTTAGTCTTATCAATACAAGGCTGTACGGCATTAAAAAGTTTATATTCCGGTGATTCAGATTCCAGCAAAAATGAATGCGCCGACTGGAAAGATTATGAATCCAAAGACGACGAAGACGATTGCGTCGATTGGGATGCCAACAAATTTCGCAGCCAGGCAAAAAAAGCCGTCGATGGTGGCAATTACGAAAAAGCCATCAAAATTTATGAGGCATTAGAAGCGCGTTTCCCGTTTGGGCCGGATTCCGCACAAACCCAATTGGATATCGCCTATGCTTACTATAAAAATTCCGATCCCGAATCTGCCATTGCGGCGGCAGACCGGTTCATCAAAATGAACCCGCGTAATCCCAATGTGGATTACGCCTACTACCTGAAAGGCTTGGTCAATTACAACCGCGACATTGGCTTCACCCAGCGTTTTATTCCTACCGATGCCTCGCAGCGTGACCCCGGCAATGCCCGTAATGCCTACGATATTTTTTCAGAATTGGTGCGCAGGTATCCTGGCAGCAAGTATGCGGCTGATTCCCGCAAACGGATGATTGCGCTCAAAAACAATCTGGCCATGCATGAGGTCCACGTCGCCAGATATTACATGAAACGCAAGGCTTATGTCGCCGCTGCCAACCGGGCTGCTTACGTGGTCGAAAAATACCAGCGCACCACCGCTGTGCCTTATGCCCTGCAAGTCATGCAGGAAGCTTATACCAAGTTGGATATGCCAGAATTAGCCAAAGATGCCGAAAGCGTCTACAAGCTTAACTTCCCCAACGGCCCACCTGTACCTGAATATGAAAATGCCACTATTTCCCACAAGGTATGGGATTTTATTGGGCTGGAGAAATAGCATCGCATTTATATAACTGATTGCAGGCGCAAAAACTCAGCAGCAGTTATAATTTGCACAGTCCCAAACGGATGTAGCACCAACAAATCTTGATCGCCCGTGATAATAAAATCGGCATCGCCGTTGACGGCAAGCTCCAAAAATTTATCATCTTTATTATCTCGACATACTTTGATGCTTGTTTCTATTGACACCATCTCAGCAATGCTTAGAAATTTTTGCAGAAAAATTTGCCGCGTTTCTATCCGCACATATTTATCAAATTTGTTATCAAGCAACTTTGCCGATATTTCCTCGCAAGTATCTGTCGAGATTAAAATTCGGCTGTTTTCTAATGAATAATCAAGTGCTTTAGCTGGCGTGGAGCTTTCACTTAATGCTGCACTAATGAAGATGTTGGTATCAATTACAAGTCTAATCATTCAGCAAACGGGCGATGTCGTTTTCTGTAAGCCCGTTCTCGGCAGCTTCTGCCCGCATATTAGCTAAGACACTTTTAAATTCCCGTTTTTTTCGATTGTCCTCTAGCGCATTTTGAAGCGCACGAATAATAAACTCATTGCTATTTTTAACCGTTTTAAGCTGATAACCTAATTCTTCAGGAATTTCTATTGAAAGTTGCATCGTCTTATTCTCCAGTTTGTTCTGTAGACCATTGAACACCTTTTGTTCAGTTTGTTCAATAAATCAATCGAGGCTATTTATGATAGATTCAATTTTAAAGTTCAACGCTTTGGGTCATAAAGCGTCTTCCTTGTCATCATCCGAAGCCAAATCTGAAATTTCTTTTAATCGTGAGATGGCTTTGAAATTGATGCTATGTTCTGGATAATTGCCTTCATTGTCTAAGATGCCGACGGTTTTGCCTGTCAATAATGCCAGTGCCTCGTCAACATTTGCGACCGCATAAATTGAAAACAGCCCTTGCGCCACAGCATCTATCACTTCTTGTTTTAACATTAGGTTACGCTTGTTGGCGGCTGGGATGATAACGGCATGGTCGCCGCTAAGTCCCCTGGCTTGGCATAAGCGGAAAAAGCCTTCAATTTTCTCGTTAACACCGCCGATTGCTTGTACTTCGCCGTATTGGTTGATCGAACCCGTCACCGCGAAAGCTTGCTTAATAGGGGTGCGGGTAAGGGCGGAGATAAGGCAACATAATTCTGCCAATGAGGCGCTATCGCCGTCTATGTGACCATAGGATTGTTCGATGGCGATACTGGCGGAGATCGCCAACGGAAATTGCTGGGCGTAGCAATGGCCGAGATAGCCGGTAAGGATCATCACGCCTTTTGAATGGATGGCTTGACCGAGTTCCGCCTCGCGCTCAATATCGACGATGCCCCTGGAACCTGGGTAGACGGTAGTGGTAATCCGTGCAGGTGCGCCGAAACTGCTGCCGCCTATTTCGAGTACGGTCAGGCCGTTGATCTTGCCCGCTGCCTCGCCCTCGGTGTCGATCAGGATAGTGCCGTCCAGCATTTCTTCCAGCACCATCTGGGAAATCCTGCCATTTCTGTGTTCCCTTGCGGCCAATGCTTGCTCTATATGCACTTTGTCAATTTGTTCACCGTTGCTTTGGCGGCTGAATAGTTGTGCTTCGGAGACGATATCAAGGGAATCGTTGATGTGGGCCGAAAATTGGTGCTGGTTTTCCGATAAGCGGCAGCTATGTTCGATAAGTCTTTGGATGGCGGCTTTCGTCAACGGTTTGGTGCCAGAATCCAGTGCATGTTTCATCATGAGTACGGCAAATTGCCTAGTGGATTCATGACTGAGCGGAATATAACTATCGAAATCGGCGAGGACTTTGAAAATCTCGTTAAATTCGCTATCCAATTCTTCCAGCAGATAATAGATGTCCCGCGAACCGACCAGGATAATCTTTACACTTAAGGGAATATTCTGGGGTTTTAACGTGACGGTGTTGATACCCAAATCCGAATAAGGTGATTCAATTTCAATGCGACCCGATTGTAGGGCGCGTTTTATGCCTTCCCAGACAAACGGGTAAGTCAGTAATTTTTCCGCATCGAGTATAAGGTAACCGCCATTGGCTTTATGCAACGAACCTGGGCAAATCCGTCGGTAATTGGTGACCAATGCGCCTTGGTCGCTAACGTATTCAATACGCCCAAACAAGTTTTGGTAGGTCGGGTGCGGTTCATAAATCACCGGTGCGCCGCTGTCTTGTGGGTGATCGACTAGGATGTTGGGTGCGTATAGTTCGATTAATACTGACCGTTTGGTGGCGTTATTGCTGGGTTCTAAGGCGCGGCTCGGGGCTAGGTAGTCGGTGATCGTGGTATTCAGGTTTTTTTTGATTTCTGATAAATAACGACAGATATCGTCCATGCCTTGATAGTTATCCTCAAGGACCGCAAATAGTGGCGTGATTGCCAGGTGGATGGTGTCATAGTCCAGTTGTTTAGTTTTTTCCACCATAGTCCTGCGCCATTGGGGCAGGTCCAAAAGCACATCGCTTAGATATTCCTCGAGCTCTTCAACATGTTGATGAAAGGCATCCCGTTCAGTTTGGGGTAGTTCCGCGAATTGGTCTTCATCCAGCGACTTATTGTTTTTGAATGGCGCAAAAGTAATGGCTTCACTTTCCCGAAACAGCGCTACGTGGATTTTCCTGGCCCGTTTCTCCACTAAATCAATCGCCGTGTTATAAGATTGGTTGAAAGTCCGTTCAATAGCCGACTTTTTTTGTTGGTAACTGGGGCTTTCAAACACCGCAGGGAAGGTGACCAGGACATTGTCGATCAGGTTTTCGATGTCATTGCAAAAATGCTGGCCTTGTCCCGCTGACATTTGGATTGCGAGCGGTTCCCTCGGATTGGTGAAGTTATCGACGTAAGCATAAGAAGCCGGAGTTGGCAGGTTTTTGGACAACTCATTTAAATGGCTGGTAATCATTGATAAACGGCCCAGGCCAGGTTCGCCCATCACAAAGACGTTATAACCCGGATTGGCCATGGCAATGCCGAATTCCAGGGCGGATTGCGCCCTAGGCTGGCCTAATATATTCCGTTGTGGCAAGGTTAGTTCATGACATCCAAAATCTGCTAGGGCTATGGTTAATTTTAGGGATTCAGGTTGGAGTTTTAAGGTTTCTGGCATTGGGCAGGGAAGGTGGCTGACATAAAGCTTGAAATTTTAACATTGTTCTGGATAAATGCCGATTGGCTGGGGCTAGAACTGATTTTACGGCGTGGATGCGAGCGGTGGTTACAATGTTTCGATATTGTTGTATGATAAAAGCCCTACATCCCAATGCGGCCAATCCTTTTTTGAGTTTTTAATTTAAGGTTAAAATATCATTACCAGATTGTGCCGCAAACGTAGCTTAAGGAGTCTCTGAGCCAGTTGATTCCATTCATGGTTCGACGACCAACGGAAGTG
>JAYVGW010000248.1:0-8522 GCA_043771735.1 Methyloglobulus sp. | reverse complement strand
GGTGATTTCCCTGATCATGTGTTGGCCTTCCTCTGGCTAATTTCTGGGTTATTTTAAAGTTCATATTGTACCGTGGCTGTCAATGCGTAACTTCTAGCTCATACATTAAGAATTGCAAATTTTCGTCAAATGCTTCGCTTGCTATTGTTCTGAGTGCTGCATAATTATTCTCATAAAGCCTATTAGGACAAATAACACAATCTCCATAGGGAGAAGAAACACTACATGTTCCGTAAATTATTGAGCCGTCATGATTCGCCTTTGTACATTGCTTATTGATAAATGGGCAGGCAGATAAATTCCAGAGGCTTCGGCACTGTGTAGTTGTGTCATCAGGGGCATAACCAAATACCTCAATCAGGTCTTTTTTTGGTCGAGTAATCATAATGCTTCCCCTAACATCTTCATGATTTCATCTCCGATAGCCTTTCCCAATAGGGGAGGAACAGCATTCCCGACTTGTTCATATTGTTGAGTGATGCTTCCAGAAAATAGGTAACTATCTGGAAACGACTGTATTCTCGCAGCTTCCCGTACTGAGATTACGCGATCTTGTGTTGGATGAAAAAAGCTACCCCAGTGCGGATCACATTTTGTTAAAACAGTTGAACACAATGCATCTGGATGCAGGCGGCCATAACGCTTGGTATGATCGCTTCTTCTTGCTCGTTTTAAACCATCAGGTAAAAGTTCATAAGGTATATCTCGCCAACTTCCACCTTGGGGTATATATTTAAGCCGCTCAAGATTTACTTTTGCAATTTTTGCACAATAGTGCGACGTTAGTTTTTTACAGCCACTTCTTAAGTATTTTTGGTAATCGTTTTGTGGTTCTGTTGTGTATTTTTCATTGCTGATTGTTTGGTTATTTGCAATTTCAGGAAGGTCTGACAGTGCATCCAAAACGTTGACTTGCGACTTTAGGTTAGGATAAAAAATTGGTGGTATTGAAATGCACAACTCTTTTGCACCAGTGAAGTTTGCAACAGCCTTTGCTGCAAACTCTGGTTCAGGAAAAGATATTTCCCTGTTGTATTTCCTTATTCCAATGAATACGGTTCTGAATCGCATTTGCGGAATGCCGTAATGGCCTGCAAATAGTATTTTATGCTTTACCTTGTACCCCAAGGCTTCAAGCTCAACATATATTTGTCGCACCACCGTCCCTTTTCCGAGAGAAACGATTCCCGGCACATTTTCTATTAAAACTGCTTTTGGCTTAAGCGATGCAACCACGCGAAGAAAATCTTTGAAAAGATGGTTTCTTTCATCATCAAGAGTTCGAATCGGGGCATTTATAGAGAATCCTTGACATGGCGGTCCGCCAGCAACCAGATCAATTTCACCCTCTTTTACGCCAAGGAAACATTTAAGGTTGGTTTCGCAGACTTGGCGCACATCACCAATTATTAGTTGAGTTTCTGGATGATTAAGTTGGTAGGTTTTCGCATATTGAGGTACAAGCTCGTTTGCAAAAAGAGAGCTAAATCCAGATTGTTTTAGGCCGCATGACAGCCCACCGGCACCGGCGAATAGATCAATGCTCTTCATGTAATTTCAAACTGCATCTGTTCTTCATATAGACATTTTACTATGCCCATTTAGCCACAAGACTGAATGACGAATGGGCATGTAATATGAATTAAACATCCAAATTAGCGAGATACCCGAGGTGAACCCTAGCGGGTTTGGGAGTAAATGTTCCCAGATTCCGCAAGCACCACATATGGGCTACACTTTTATTTCACTTTGCTAGTCGTAGCTATAGTGTTTACGCAATGGCTTGACGACTTTCCAATGGCTGTTCAAGCCTTCGGGGAAAACCACTAAGTCCCCTGGTAGGATTCGTACTGGCTCGCCGCCTTCTGGTGTCACTAAGATTTCGCCTTCCAAAATATAGGCGGTTTCGGTTTCGTCAAAGTCGACGGGGAACTCGGAGACTTCTTTCTCCCATATAGACCAGTTGGCTACGCCCAATTCTTTTAATCGTTCTTCGCTAGGGTTATGTTCTATGGTGATTTGTGGCATGGGTTTCCTTAATTAAAGTGATAGGTTAAGTCTGGATTTTAGCATTTTTCAGGCAACCCTTTGTGCTAATCAAACATTTGATTGCTGGCTTGTTGGGCATTTAACCGAAATCTATCGTTCTCTAATACCGTGCGTAGGTCATTGGCTAAAGCATCTGCATTTACTTGTTTTGCCGTAACGACTTGCCCACCAATTGCAAGAGTTATAGTTGCCTAGCCCAAAATAATTGCTCATCCATGAAGGGAAACCACCGAAGGGCATCCGACCGAGTAGTGGCATGAGTCGTGCCGACTTAAGCAAGATGCCAAAGCCAGCATCGGCCTTACATCACCGTTGGAGCCCCAGGTTTGGATGCCGATTTTCATAGGTCAAAGATGAATAATGCAGTGCCGCTATGGATAGTTGCGTGCACTTGATATTTAAAAATAGCGTTAATCACCCCTTGCCATAAAACTCACTGTCCCGATAAATATCATGCACATGGCGCATAAATACCATGACAATAGAAGCAACCGGCAGGGCGAGAAAAATCCCCAAAAAGCCGAATAGTTGACCGCCCGCCAGCACCGAAAAAATCACCGCAACCGGATGTAAGCCGATCTTGTCGCCGACCAGTTTTGGGGTGAGTACTGTACCTTCTAATGACTGGCCGACCAAAAACACCATGGCGACAGGGACTAATTGGGTTAATTCATGGAATTGCACCAGTGCGGCAGTGCAAGCGGCTACGATGCCGACGATAGCGCCAAGGTAAGGCACAAAGCTGACGAGTCCTGCCAGCATTCCTATCCAGCAAGGCCAAATCCAGCCCGACCATCCAAAGCCCCAGGCTATAAATGCAGCCCAGCGCCAGCATGACGTAAAACTGGCCGCGCAGGAAAGCCGACAACACAGTGTTGACTTCCCCGGCGAGTTTACCCGCAACCGGGGCTATCCTTCTTGGCAACAAGCCATAAATTTTGGCGACGAGAATGTCCCAGTCCCGCAGCAAATAGAAGGTAACCACGGGTATTAATACCAAGTTCATCAAAAAGCCGACAATTACACCACCAGAATGGGAAAGCGAGCTCATTGTGGTGGCGGCTATGCCGCCTGCACTCTGCCAGTGGCTTTTAACGATATTGATAAGTTCGTTGATATCGATAGGTTTTAGTGCGATGCCAAAGCGCTGTTCCAGCCAAGGCAATACTACACCATTAATTTTTTCGGCATACGCAGGCAAACTGCCCAGAAAATTGGCAATCTGGAATTCCAGTTGCGGTATTAACAGGAATAACACCAGCGCCAGGACGAGTGACATCACTGAGAAAACTACCAGCACCGACTGGGTTCTGGACAGGCGGTAAGTCTCCAGCTTATCGGTGAGTGGGTCACCTAAATAGGCAAGGATGGCGGAAAACACAAACGGCATTAACACTGGCGACAACAGATAAACCAGCCAACCGCCCAGTGCGGCCAATGCCAGCACCAGCCATTTTTGTGAATCCGTCATCTACGATGATCCTTGCCTATTTTGCCCATGAACGTGTATCGCGCATCAATCATGCCAAGCACCAATAAAGCTTTTATAGAGGCTTATAGAATTAGATCGAGAAAGTAACTCTCTGTCATAAAAGTTTCATAGGGATGTCATCATACTTTAACATTACTGTATCAGTATAAGCTTGTCGTAAAATTTATTAGCAGGATTTTATCATGCACAAATCAACAATAGGCAATCACCTATGCAAACACAAAGGACTGATTAAGTATCTATTTGCGTTGACGATATTGTGCTTTTTGATACCCTGTGGTATCGAGTTATTGACCGACGACTTACTTTTACTTACTCCTTTATAGCGAACCTGGATGGTTTGCTCCCATAACAGTATCAGCCGAACATACAAAGCTATCCAGTATGGCCTGAAACGGCTTGCCAAGGTTGAACTGGCTATCCATCCGGCATCGGCTAAAATGCGTGTTTGGTTTTACGTAAAACTGGCGATTACCCAAGCTTTATAATGCTTTAAGCCAACCCACGAGATCGAAAATACATAAATACTGCTGCCGCAGCTATGACCAACAAACCCAGTGCTACCGCCATAACCCATCTCAAGCTGGGCTTTGCTTTATTTAGGGTGTTTGTATTGGAATGCTGCGTGTTAACGCCTTCAATACTGGCATTGATGGCCCTGAATTTGCCCTGCTTATCCCTGGCGACTTGATAATGGATAATGTCGCCGGGTACGGGACGACGGGCTGTCTCCCCGAGTGCGGAAATATGAATAAATACGTCCCTGCCGGCGTTATCGGGGGTGATAAAGCCAAAGCCCCGATCTTCTTTCCAAGTTTTTAAAACTCCCGTCAATAATGGTTTTGTCATAAAAATATTTTATTTGTTAAGTCTGTGATACTGACTGGCAAAGCGTTGACCAAAATCGTCTAGTCAAGGGGAAAGTTCGAACTGAACTGACTTAACTTTTCCGTGTAATGCCATAGGCCACTTCGGGAGTCGCTGATTTCTTTCAACGGCCCCCTTAGAGTTGTACCTGCGTTTGATTGCAAGTCAATATTTGAACAAAGTGCTGCCTGTATCGCAAGATGAACAACACACCCAAAAGGGCTAGCATAAACACCTAAAGACTTTACGGTAAGCTCCTAATTATCGGCTATTAAGGGAAAATAAGGCGCTGAAATTATTTATCTTTTCTTTGAATGACCGCTTTGCCATCAATAATTAATTCAGAAATGCCACCCATAACCGACTTTATGGTACAGGAAGCTTTTTTAAACCCGCCTTTATTTTCACCCACCCACTTCAGGGTGATATAGCTATCTTTATCGCTATCAGTTTCTGAAGGAAAATAAACCTGCTCCCCCGTCGCTTCTTTGATGGCCTTGGGACAAGCCTCAGTTGCCATGGTCTGCAAGTTAAAATAGTTCCTTACCATAGCGGAAGACTCTTTCTGTTCCGTCGATTGTTGCTTATTGAGGCCAACCAAGACGAATCCCACCAGGATTGCGCCCACGACTGCTATCGCCAATTTAACTGATTCCGACATTTTTTCTTTTGGTTCGCTATCTTCTGACATGGTCTAACCCTCATGTTAAGTGAATGTAGCGCGACGCTACCCTTTAGATTCTAAGTGAATTACCCGACATCAGCAATCAGAGTTGGTGATGGAATTCGCTAATCAATTGATTTAGGTCAAACTGGGTCGTATTAATTGCCGCTTATCCCGAACTCGGTACATTCAGGGAAAATCTGCAAATGGCCATAGTTAAAACTCAACCCCCTGCTCGGCCATAATACCTTGCTCGTAAGCATGTTTAATCTTGGACATTTCAGTCACGGTATCGGCAACTGCAATGACTTCTGGCGACGCATTGCGCCCCGTCAAAATCAAATGTAACCAGCGCGGCTTATGGTTAAGGATAAAATCAGCGATTTCTTCACCGCTAATCCAGTTATAGCCACAGCAATAATTGATCTCATCCAGCAAGACTACATCAAATTCTTCGGAAAGGATTTTCTGTTTACTGAATTCCCAGATTTCCCTACTCGTCTTAATGTCCTGCTCAGGATTTTTGGTGTCCCAGGTAAAGCCGTCGCCTAAGGCGTGCCATTCGATATTGTCGAAATGCGTGGCGGCTTTTTGTTCGCCCGTTTGCCATTGGCCTTTTATGTACTGGATGACGCAGACTTTCATCCCCCATCCCGCCGCCCGAAACACCATACCCAATGCGCTGGAAGATTTCCCTTTACCTTGACCCGTATTGACCAAAACCAGTCCGCGCCGCCTGTCTCTTGCTTTCATAAAGTCCTATGGTATTGTACAAATACAGCAGTGTTACTTGCCATCTAGCCAAGTCAAGGCGAGATAACAAGTTGAAGAAAGCTTACACGAAAAGGCTTTTTATCTCATTACATATTGCTACAATGCCTTTTTGCCAACAGACAAATTAAAGAAATGGATGTAATACAACGTATCGCTGAAGAATTATCGGTCAACATCAAGCAGGTGCAAGCTGCCGTTCAGTTGCTGGATGAAGGCTCTACCGTACCGTTTATTGCCCGCTATCGAAAAGAGGTGACGGGTGGCTTAGATGACACGCAATTACGTAACCTGGAAGAAAGGCTGGGCTATCTGCGTGAACTCAATGACCGGCGCGATTCAATACTGGTGAGTATCCGTTCCCAAGAAAAGCTCACGCCAGAACTTGAAGCCGCCATCCTCGCCGCTGACACCAAAACCTTGCTGGAAGACTTGTACTTACCTTACAAGCCCAAACGGCGCACCAAAGCCCAAATAGCGCGGGAAGCAGGTCTTGAGCCATTGGCCGATGCCATTTTGGAAGACCGGACGGTTATTCCTGAGCAAATCGCCGTCGGCTATGTCAATGCCGAACTTGGCGTTACGGATGCAGCCGCCGCCCTGGAAGGTGCACGGCAAATCATCATGGAACGGTTGTCTGAAGATGCGGAACTGTTGGCCGAACTCAGGGAACACGTCTGGCAAAAGGGTTTGATACATGCCGCTGTCGTTTCAGGAAAAGAGCAGGAAGGCATTAAATTTAAGGATTATTTCGATTACCAAGAAGCCATCAACAAAATCCCTTCACACCGCGCCTTGGCCTTATTTCGAGGCCGTAACGAAAATATCTTGTCGCTCAACTTACTACCAGAACAAGACGAACAAATCGGACATGACTACTGCACCCAGCTTGTTGCAAAACGTCTGACGATTACCGACACCCGCAAGCCTGCCGAAGCCTGGCTGGCAGAATCGGCGCGTTACGGCTGGAAAATCAAATTATTCACACGGATAGACCTGGACTTGAAACTGCGTTTGCGGGAAGCCGCCGAACTGGAAGCCATCAAGGTATTTTCTAGTAACTTAAAAGACTTATTATTAGCTGCACCCGCTGGCGCAAAAGCGACAATGGGGCTTGATCCGGGAATACGCACCGGTGTTAAAGCCGCCATTGTTGATGCCACCGGAAAATTATTGGCTTACGAAACCATTTATCCACATCAGCCTAAAAATCAATGGGATGCGTCGATAGTGGCCTTAGCCAAGCTAATCCAGCAGCACCATGTCGATCTGGTCAGCATCGGTAATGGCACAGCATCCAGGGAAACCGACCAACTGGTTGCCGATGTGATGAAAAAGCACAAAGACCTTAACTTCCGAAAAATCACCGTCTCGGAAGCTGGTGCTTCGGTTTATTCGGCATCAGAACTCGCCGCCAAAGAATTTCCCGACCTGGATGTCTCGATTCGTGGCGCAGTATCCATTGCCAGGCGTTTGCAAGACCCATTGGCGGAATTGGTCAAAATCGACCCCAAAGCCATCGGTGTCGGGCAGTACCAACACGACATCAACCAAGCCCAGTTGGCCCGTGGGCTGGATAATGTCGTGGAAGACTGCGTGAACGCGGTGGGCGTGGATGTCAACACCGCCTCGGTCGCCTTGCTCAAGCAAGTGTCCGGCTTATCGGCTACCTTGAGCGAGAATATCGTCGCTTTCCGTAATGAAAACGGGGCTTTTGGCAATCGTACGCAACTCAAAAAAGTGCCGCGATTGGGTGATAAGGCTTACGAACAGGCAGCTGGTTTCCTGCGTATTACTAATGGAAACAATCCTTTAGATGCATCGTCTGTACATCCAGAAGCTTATCCAGTGGTCGAAGCCATCATAAAGGATACCGGAAAATCCATCCGCGACCTGATCGGGCAAAGCCAAATCCTACGAAACCTTGATCCTACCAAATATACCAATGCAAACTTTGGCTTACCGACCGTCACCGATATTTTAAAAGAATTGGAAAAACCAGGCCGCGACCCAAGGCCCGAATTCAAAAGCGTCGAATTCAAGTCCGGTATCGAGAAAATCACCGACCTTGAACCCGGCATGAGACTTAACGGCGTGGTGACAAATGTCGCCAATTTCGGGGCATTTGTCGATATTGGCGTACATCAGGACGGTTTAGTGCATATTTCGCACCTTTCCGACACCTTCATCAAAGATCCTAGGGATGCCGTAAAAACGGGCGATTTTGTCAACGTGCGAGTACTGGAGATTGATCCTGCACGGAAACGTATTTCCCTGTCGATGAAATCAGAAGTTTCACCTGACGAACATAAACCAAAACCTGAACAAATCACGCAAAAAGCTGTCAATAGACCCAAGCAGCAAGTAGCGCAGCCCCAGGGTTCTATGGCGAATGCGTTTGCCAAAGCTTTGAAAAAGTAAATAATAAAAGCTCTGCTATACTAATCCCTAAAATTAACTGATTTAGCAGGATTCAACATGACCACATTCAGACAAAGCACGATAGTCACGCTGCTCTTGACCTTGTTACTGGCGCAAATCCCCGCATTTGCGGTTGATGATTATTACCAGCAGCAGCTACAAAACGAACGGCTGCTAGAACGCCAACAGCGCCAACAAATAAAACAGATGGAAAATGCCCGATACCGTAGCCAAGTGGGCGATAAGGCATTGAATGGA
>JAYVGW010000247.1:0-3901 GCA_043771735.1 Methyloglobulus sp. | reverse complement strand
GTCATAACAAAGCCATAGGCAATGATAAATATCAATACCGTATAAATGCCCCGTTGCGTCCCCGTTAACCCAAGTGTTTCAAAATCAGCGGCCATTGCCAGTTGCGGCAACAACAGCATGAATAACAAGACGAATAAAAATCGCACCACAATCCCCTACCTTTGTTTGTTATTATAAAAAATGAAAAGCCAAAAATTCAAACCGTTAATAGTAGCATTATCTAATAAATTTTGTCATTTTAAGACGCACAGTATATGATTAAAGACCTTAGAACATGTTTTAAAAGCGTCGCGAGCGATTCGCGTGCCAGGCGCACGGAGCGCAAAAACCGGAGTGTACTGGACGTACATGAGGATTTCGAGCACCGCAACGCAGCAATCGAGCCGCGTAGCAGCTTTTAAAACACGTTCTCAATGATCGACCATAAAAAGCCTTAGTAAAAGCACACTATGTATCAATACAACGAAATCGACCAAAAACTTGTTGATGAACGGGTCGCGCAATTCCGGCGGCAAACCGAACGGTTTTTGAAAGGTGAACTTAGCGAAGACCAATTTAGGCCCTTGCGTTTACGCAATGGCCTCTACATCCAGATCCACGCCCCGATGCTACGGATAGCAGGGCCTTATGGCTTGCTGAACACCAAGCAATTCAGGATGCTGGCGCACATCGCCCGAAAGTATGATAAGGGTTATTGCCATTTTACAACGCGGCAAAACATCCAGTTTAACTGGCCTAAGTTGGAAGAAGTGCCTGACATCCTAGCTGACCTTGCCAGCGTACAAATGCACGCCATCCAAACCAGCGGCAACTGTATGCGCAACACCACCTCAGACCATCTGGCTGGCGTGTGTATAGACGAAATTGAAGATCCACGTCCTTACTGCGAAATTATCCGGCAATGGACGACCTTGCATCCAGAATTTGATTTCCTGCCGCGCAAATTCAAGATTGCCGTGAGCGGCGCGTTGCATGACCGTGCGGCGACACAGTTGCATGATATTGGGTTGCACTTGGTCAAAAATGAAGCCGGTGTAATCGGTTTCAAAGTATTGGTAGGTGGCGGCTTGGGTCGCACACCGGTTATCGGCCAAGTCATCAAGCCTTATTTGGAAAAGAAATATTTGCTTTCTTATTTGGAGGCTATCCTCAGAATCTACAACCTGTACGGACGCAGGGACAACAAATACAAGGCCCGCATCAAAATCCTGGTCAAAGAAACCGGAATGGAGGAGTTTAGCCGTCAAGTCGAGGAAGAATGGCAACACACCAAAGACACGTTGATTTTGACCGATGAGCGGATTGATGCCGTCAAAGCACATTTCACCCCACCTTCGTATGATAAAGGTGCAAAGTCAGATGCTAGTTTTGCCACAAATCTAAATAGTAATCCTGCCTTTGCTACCTGGTACAAGCACAATACCGCCGACCATAAGGTTGCTGGCTATCGCGCCGTATTCTTGTCACTGAAAGCACCTGATGTAGCGCCCGGCGATATGACCGATGCCCAACTCGACGCGGTTGCAGACTTGGCCGATCGTTACAACTTCGGTGAGATTCGGATAACACACCGGCAAAATCTAGTGTTTGCCGATATTAAACAAGCGGATTTGTTTTCGCTTTGGCAACAATTGGACCGACTGAAACTTGCCACCCCCAACATTGGCACGGTGACCGACATGATCTGCTGCCCTGGCCTGGATTTTTGCTCGCTGGCCAATGCCGGTTCTATTGGTGTCGCCAAAGAAATCAACCAAGCGTTGGATGATATGGATTACATCCACGACATCGGCGAGCTGAAAATCAACATGTCCGGCTGCATGAACGGCTGCGCCCACCAAAGCGTGGGACACATCGGCATCTTAGGTGTCGATAAAAAAGGCACGGAATGGTACCAACTGACTTTGGGCGGCTCGTCCGACAACGAAGCTGCCATTGGCGAACGCTTAGGCCCGGCAGTCGCCAAAAACGAAGTCACCAAAGCCATCACTACCATCCTGGATGTTTATGTCAAGCAACGCCATGAGGAAGAATCTTTCCTGGACATGGTAAAACGCGTCGGAATCGAACCGTTTAAGGACAAGGTTTATGCAAATCATTAAAGACAACCAACTAACAAACGATGCCTGGGAATACAGGACGGATGATGCCGAACTCGGCGATGGCGACGTGACAATTTCCTTAGCCCGACTGCAACAACAAGGCAAAGCAATATTCAATCGTACAGGGAAGCTAGGTGTCCGAATTGTCCCGTCCGATTCAGTTGAAGGTATCGCTGATTTTTTGCCTGATTTAGCGCTGGTCGAACTGTATTTTCCAGAACTTAACGATGGCCGCTTGTTTTCCCATGCCTGGCTGCTAAGAAACCGCTATAACTATCAAGGCGAACTCAGGGCAACCGGACATTTCATACCCGATCAAGTGTTTTACTTATCCCGCGTAGGTGTCAACTCGTTCTATCCAGAAAACCCCGACTACTTGCCAGCAACGCTTACCAGCCTAAGGGATTTTTCGGTTAAATATCAGCCGTCGGTTAATTGATTTTTGTAAGTCGGGGTAAGCCTGTGAACCCCAACAAATAAATTGCCCATCACCTTGGGGGGTGTCCCTCACACCAACCAATCGTTGCATCGCTCCCACGCTCTGGCGGTGCGGGACGCAGAGCGTCCTCCTGGCGGCATTCCCACGCCGGAGCGTGGGAATGGTAAAAATTGAAATTATTATGAATTTAATTAATTAAATTCTTACAGGAGACGCAGCGTGCATCAGTATAAGTACTTGAAACCTGAACATGCGGAGGGCTTGATGCATAACGGTGCGATTCGCATAGGTACGCTTTACGAGTATCGTGAAAGCGAGGATGAGAGAGCAGATAAATTAGAGGGATCACGACAGTATAAAATGTCTGGTTCGAGAGTTGATACAGCCAATGAGACTAGTGAAGCTCAATATTTAAGGATGCAAGGTTTCAATAATTGTGTTTTTGAAAACTCCCATCCTAATGGTGCTATAGCAATAACGGAAAGGGTATCTAAGGATTGCTACATTTATTGTACGTCAAAAAAATTTGATGAAAATAATTTAAATAAGTTTGGCGGGGCATGCATAAGGATAGATAGACCCAATGAATTTTTCTCAATGGTAGGACTTTCACTTAGGCAACAAGGATATGTTCTTGGCGATTTTGAAGTAGCCGAAATAATATATTGTGCTAGGGACAAGGTTTATAATTATAGTGAAGATGTGCCTCAGGATATTCCCGGTTGGCAGGTAAAACCTAGTATATTTAGTCCGGAGCAAGAAATTAGGACAATGTGGCACGGTGCTAAGGAAACAGATTTAAAGCCTGCATTGGTCCAAAGTGAATTTATTACATATAGAACTCTAGAACCGATTTTTTTGTCAGTTCCTGAACTATGTAATTCGAATGGTTTTACAAGAATCGCATAACAGACAAGAATATGGCCGTATGGCGGGTGATTTGTAGGGTGGATTCGCCGTGAGGCAATCCACCATAAACGAAACCTACCATGCTGATTCCCACGCCGACACTTCCGAAAGCGGGGTTTTATGTTGGTTGGTGTATGACTGAAAATGTTGCTTTGTCCGGCATGGTGGTTTGTTCGCGCGAAACCTCCGTACAGTGCTGCTCCATGCGTCGCCTTACCTCCTGCATCCATGCAGTCGTAATCCTCCCTACAAACCAACCCCAAACAGGCCAGTTTTATTTGTTAACAATACTAATACCCTTCAATAAAGTAAGTGCTTGATAAAGCGGATAATCCTTATATTCCGCAGCTTCTTGATTCGGTCACGAATGAAATTATTCTTTAGTCGCAGCTAATTCCGCGCGAATCCTATGTAGCTTGGGATTATTCGGCAAGACGGATTCTGCCTTTTG
>JAYVGW010000246.1:0-5491 GCA_043771735.1 Methyloglobulus sp. | reverse complement strand
CCTTTAAATCTTTAAGAGGTTGGCCGATATTTCGTTTTTTTCCGCAGAAATGTAACTAGCAACCTGATCTAGAGCTAAATGTCTCGCAAACGGTCGTTTACTGGACAGTTAGGCAAGCTATCTTTTGGGATATTTTTTCGGCATTGAGTGTCAAGGATACCCAATGAGTTGCCATTGATTTTTCAGCCAATTGCGAGATGCACGGTTTTACCGATCCTGGACAACATGCTAACCAAAGCGTCAATCGTAAATTTGCTCATTTTTTTGTTCACAACGTCAGACACACGTGGGCGTGTCACCTGCAATATTGCGGCAGCTTCCCCTTGTTTCAGGTGGTTTTCATTTATCCATTTCGCCAATTCCTCCATTAGCTCCGCTTTCAAGGCATTGGTGTCGTTGATGCGTTTTCTTGATTCGGCTTGGAGACTTTCCGCTTCCGTCAGATCAAACCCGAGCTCGACAAATAGGTTCGCCCCTGGCTGCGTCACATGCCTTGTTTTTGTGTCAATATCGCTCATTTTGGTTCACCCCTTGCTCTTGCCACGGCCTTATAGCGGGCCTCTACAATGTCTTTATCGTGCTTCGTAGTGGATTCAGTTTTCTTTTGGAAACAATGGAGCACATAAATGGCTTCTTCGAATTTGGCCACGTACATGACCCGATAAATTCCGCTGGCATCCCTAATACGGATTTCCCGAGTGCCTGCACCGACTTTTCCAAAGGGTTTCCAATCATCCGGGTCAAGCCCCGCTTGCACTTTTCCTAACTGAAACCCTGCTTCTTTCCTTGCCCCAAGCGGGAAGTCAAGGATATCCTCATAAGATGAGCCTATCCACCGGATTTCTTTTTCCATT
Source organism: Methyloglobulus sp. (assembly GCA_043771735.1). Taxonomy (GTDB): domain Bacteria; phylum Pseudomonadota; class Gammaproteobacteria; order Methylococcales; family Methylomonadaceae; genus Methyloglobulus. The sequence goes on along the minus strand of JAYVGW010000246.1, from coordinate 4,637 downwards.
CCTAACTAATAACTATATTGTATCAAATTTTATACATCAATCAAGCCGCATTATGCCATTGACACCCAACTCTGGCAACCGACGCAACACATTTTTCTTACCTTCCAATCACTTACGTGTTAATATTGCCGTCATTTTATCAAAACTCTAAAACAGGTAATGAATCAACGCATCGGGTATGCCCGGGTTTCCACTGATGACCAAAACCTCGACATGCAGAGGGATGCGCTAATACGGTCTGGGTGTTCGACTATATTTGAAGAAACCGCCAGTGGTAAGTCTGTCGTTCGCCCGGAACTTGACCAATGTTGCAAGGCGCTTCAACCGGGCGATACGCTTGTCGTGTGGCGGCTTGATAGGTTAGGGCGCAGTTTGCCTGACTTGGTGCGAATCGTGGCTGAGCTGGAACAACAAGGCATCGGCTTCGAAAGTGTCACCGAGAAGATAGAGACAGTCAGCGCATCTGGTAAGTTAGTCTTCCATGTTTTCGCTGCACTGGCTGAGTTTGAGCGAAATCTGATACGCGAACGCACCCATGCAGGTCTTGCTGCCGCCCGTGCGCGGGGCAGGTTGGGAGGCCGAAAACCGAAGTTGAATGCCCAGCAGATAAATGAAATTAAAACGTTGATAGATGAAAGTAAAATTCCGGTCAGCACGATTGCCCGGCGTTTTAAAGTGTCACGCACGACAATTTATAAGGTTGCGCCCATCCAGCAGAATCAAGTGATAAAGCAAGTGGAATAAACAATGGCCGAAATATTTTTTCTAGCCAAAATGCTAGACTTGCTCTATCCGTATGCGCAACATCAATAAAAAGCAATTGCTTCTATTTAGGTAATTAACAAGGGCACGATTACATGGCGATAAAAAAATCGGAACTTTACTCATCGCTTTGGTCGTCCTGCGACGAATTGCGTGGTGGCATGGATGCCAGCCAGTACAAGGATTATGTCCTCGTCCTACTGTTCGTCAAATACGTCAGCGACAAATATGACGGCGTTCCTTATGCCCCGATTACCATCCCCGAAGGCGCAAGCTTTAAGGACATGGTCGCCCTCAAGGGTAAGCCTGACATCGGCGACCAGATCAATAAGAAGATCATTGCACCGCTTGCCAATGCCAACAAGTTGTCCGACATGCCGGACTTCAATGACCCGAGCAAGCTGGGCAGCGGACAGGAAATTGTAGAACGGCTCACCAACCTCATCGCGATTTTTGAAAACAAGGCACTCGATTTCAGCAAAAACCGTGCGGAAGGCGACGACATTCTTGGTGATGCCTACGAATACCTGATGCGCCACTTTGCCACCGAAAGTGGCAAGAGCAAAGGGCAGTTCTACACCCCCGCCGAGGTTAGCCGCGTCATCGCGCAGATTATTGGTATCCGCGATGCGAACACAACCAATGACACCACAGTATATGACCCCACCTGTGGTTCGGGATCGTTGTTGCTGAAAGTGGGCGACGAAGCCCATGCCAAAGTGACGCTTTACGGGCAGGAAAAAGATGCAGCCACCTCCGGCTTGGCCCGCATGAACATGATCCTGCATGACAACCCTACTGCCCTGATAAGGCAGGGCAACACACTGGCTAACCCTTTATTTACCAGTGATAACGGTCAGATCAAGACGTTTGACTATGTGGTCGCCAATCCGCCGTTCAGCGACAAACGCTGGAGCACGGGTATCGACCCGCTCAACGACCCACACGAGCGTTTCCAGCATTTCGGCACACCTCCAGCCAAACAAGGCGATTATGCCTACTTGCTGCACATCGTCCGTTCGCTAAAAAGTACCGGAAAAGGTGCGTGTATTCTTCCACATGGTGTCCTGTTCCGGGGTAATGCTGAGGCCGACATCCGCAAGAACCTTATCCGAAGGGGCTACATCAAGGGCATTATCGGCTTGCCAGCCAACTTGTTCTACGGCACAGGCATTCCCGCTTGCATCATCGTTATAGATAAGGAAAACGCCCATACCCGCAAAGGCGTTTTTATGGTCGATGCCAGCAGCGGCTATATGAAGGACGGCAACAAGAACCGCTTGCGTGATATGGATATCCACCAGATTGTCGATGTTTTCAACAAACGGCTGGAGATTGCCAAATACTCGCGTATGGTCAGCGTTGAGGAAATCGAGAAGAATGAATTCAACCTCAACATCCCCCGCTATATCGACAGCCAACAAGCCGAAGACATCCAGGACATTGAAGGACACCTGAAGGGTGGCATTCCCAGCGCCGACGTGGATGCCTTGCAATCGTATTGGGAAGTTTGTCCGCAACTTAGGGCAACGCTGTTCAAAGCCAACCGTGCCGACTACCTTGACCTGGCCGTTCCCAAGCAAGCCATCAAGCCCACCATATACGAACATCCTGAATTCGTCACATTCATTGAAAGCATGAATGCCCTGTTTGCGGATTGGCAGCAGCACAGCACTGAAATACTCAAAAGCCTAAAAATAGATTGCCACCCCAAAACCGTCATTGCCCAGCTCGCTGAAGACTTGCTTGCCCATTACACAGACAAGCCGCTGATAAATAAATACGATGTCTATCAGCATCTCATGGACTACTGGTCAACGACCATGCAGGACGATTGTTACCTGATTGCCGCCGATGGCTGGAAGGCGACAACCTACCGGATCATTGAAGCCAAGAAAAACAAGGACGGCAAAACCGTCAAGGAAATCGACAAAGGCTGGACTTGCGACCTCATACCTAAGCAGTTTATCGTCAACCGCTACTTTGATGCCCAGCAAACTGCCATCCGCGAGCAAGAAGCCGAACAGGAAAGCATCAGTGCCCAAATAACCGAACTGGAAGAAGAGCACGGCGGCGAAGAAGGCGCATTCTCGGAACTGGATAAGGTCAATAAGGCCAACGTCACAGCCCGATTGAAAGAAATGAAGTCCATGGAAGGACAAATGTCGCGTGAGGCAGGGATGCCGGGAGCGACCCAAGGTGACCAGGAAGCCAAAGAAGAGAGTGATGCCCTCAACACCTGGTTAAAACTGAACACCCAAGAAGCTGACCTCAAAAAAGCCCTGAAAGAGGCTGAGTCCACACTGGATACATTGGCTTACAACAAATACCCGGCACTCACCGAGGCCGAGATCAAGGCGCTGGTAGTGGAAGACAAATGGCTCACCGCCATCAGTGCCGCCATCCACGGCGAAATGGATCGCATTAGCCAAACGCTAACCCAGCGCGTGAAAGAATTGGCCGAACGTTATGAATCCCCACTGCCCCTATTGACCGAATCTGTTGCAAAACTCAGCGCGAAAGTGGATGCGCACCTGCAAAAAATGGGCTTCCTGTTATGAGCACCATCACGCCACAACCCAACATCCGTTATCAGGATTTCCTGCACGACATTAAAGCGCAGGTTGCCCAAAGTCGCATCGGTGCAGTCCGCGCGGTTAACCGCAGCCTCATTGGGCTTTACTGGTCGTTGGGGAAGATGATTGTGGAGCGTCAAGAAGACTTGGGTTGGGGTCACGCGGTCGTCGATCAGCTATCCGCCGATCTGCGCAATGAATTCCCCGACATGACCGGTTTTTCATCACGTAACCTTTGGGACATCAAGCGTTTCTACGAAACCTATGCCAACGCACCCGAATTTCTGCGACAGCTTGTCGCAGAAATTCCCTGGGGGAAAACGTCCTTATCTTTCATAAACATATAAGATGAGCAGTAAGTGCATGAGCAGCATACACCATAAAAACGAATGTGTGCATGAGCGCAAGATATGCGCAAAAAACCGCATTTTCTTGTGCATGTAAGCAAAACATGTCGCCAAAACTGCTTTTTATTGTGTACATTAACTTGCGCAAGAAAATTCTGTTTTTAAATTATGGGGATCAGATGATGCAAACGGTATTAAAAAAAGAGCTAGTCATAGATAACAGCCACAGCTTTTTGTTGTCAGACTTGCCTTTTAAAACAGGCGAAAAAGTTGTTGTTTTTGTGATGAGTGAGACGGATTTAACGGCGAAGTTACAGAAATGGCGAACATTATTTAAAGAAACCCAAGTTTTGCCACAAGTAAAAGACATCACCGATGCAGATATTGATGCGGAAATTGAGGATTATAGAGCGGGATTATGAAAATTATTGTCGATACGAATGTATTAGTATCTGCAATTCTCCGCGACAACATACCCGAACAAGTGATTATGTGGATTGTTTCTCAGCCAGTTATAGAGTGGGTGGCAACAGATGAAATTGTGCAGGAATATAAGGATGTTTTACAGCGCAAAAAGTTTAATTTGCCGTCCGATGTGGTTGATAGCTGGTTTCGTTTATTGGATGAAGAGCTGGTTTTAGTGAGTCCTAAAATAGCGGTGAGTTTCCCGCGCGATGTTAAAGATGCCAAGTTTTTAGAATGTGCGCTTGAGAGTGGGGCCGATATATTTATTACCGGGGATAGGGATTTTTGTGAGGCTCAGGCGTTAATCTCAACACAAATCATGTCAGTGAGCCAGTTTAAGTTGTTTATAGAGTCATGATGAAATTAAAAGCAGGCTACAAGCAGAGTGAGGTTGGGTTGATACCGAAAGATTGGGAGGCTTTTCCTCTTGAAGTTATCGCGGATGTCATCATGGGACAGTCGCCAAGTGGCAACACGTATAACAAAT
>JAYVGW010000245.1:0-3206 GCA_043771735.1 Methyloglobulus sp. | reverse complement strand
CTCACGCGGTGTCGGCGGGGCAGATGTCAATCGCGGCAAACTTTGTCTCAAAGGAATTTTTGAGTATGAAGTTTTTGAAGCCAAAGGACGCGGTAAAACGCCGCTAGTGCGCGACTCTATTCTTAATGATTTCCAGGTTTCAGAATGGGATCCCGCTCTGGATAAAATGGCGTCTGAAATCAAGCGAATTCAAGCGACTTATGGTCGGGATTCCTTTGCCATTGTCTCTACCGGCCAAATATTTACCGAAGAATTCTATACTCTGGGTAAACTAACCCGTGGCGTGATCGGCACGAACAATTACGACGGCAACACCACGTTGTGCATGGCTTCGGCGGTGTCGGGCTATAAACGCTCATTCGGCTCGGACGGCCCACCCGGCTGCTATGAAGATTTTGAGCATACCGATTGCCTGATCGCGTGGGGTTCCAATCTGCCCGAACAACATCCGATTATTTACTGGCGCTTAAAAGACGCGATGGAAAAGCGGCCGTTTCCGTTGATTGTGGTTGATCCCCGCGTCACGATCTTTGCGCAGAATGCCGATATTCATTTAGCCATCACGCCGGGCACCGATGTGGTACTTGCCAATGCGCTGATCCATGTGATTCTGGCTGAAGGGTTGGAAGATCGCGATTATATCAACGCCAACACCAACGGCTTTGATGAACTGGCCAAAGAAGTGCAAAACTATGATCCCTGCACCGCCGCCAAAATCTGCGGCATTGATGAAGATACTATCCGCACCATCGCCCGCCTTTATGCGAAAGCCGATAAAGCAATGAGCATCTGGACTATGGGCATTAACCAAAGCACGCACGGTTCCGATGGCGTGGTTGGCATCAATAACCTGAATCTGGTTACCGGCAATATCGGCAAACCCGGCGGCACCAGCTTATCGATTACCGGCCAATGCAATGCCATGGGTACGCGGGAATGGTCATCCTGTTCCGGCTTACCGGGTTATCGGGCGTTGGAAAAGGCAGAAGAACGCGAGGAAATTGCACAATTCTGGGGCATCGACCCTGAATTTTTCCCAAAACAACGCGGACTGACGGAAACAGATATTTTCCCCGCCATAGAAACGGGCGAGATTAAAGGCTTATGGCTCATAGCGACCAATCCCATGACCTCAATGGCAAATACGGCACGCATCCGTAAAACGCTGGAAAAACTGGAATGTTTGATTGTGCAGGATTCCTACGTCGATGTGGAAACCACCCAATACGCACATATCTTTTTACCCGCTGGAACCTGGGCTGAAAAAGAAGGTGTATTTACCAATACCGAGCGCCGCGTCAATCTTACACGTCAGGTACAACAGCCTCATGCCGATTCAAAATCGGATATGCAGATTTTTAACGACCTCGCCAAACGCTTTGAGCAAGGCCAAAAAATCAGCTTTCCGGAACAGCCGGAACAAGTGTTTGATGAAATGAAGGCACTGTCCAAAGGCCGTCTGTGTGATATTTCCGGCATGAGTTATGACTTGATTGAAGAAAAACGCGGTATTCAATGGCCTTATAACGAAACGCAGGCGCAACAAAACGTCAAAGGTAGCCAACGTCTTTATACAGAACCAGCAACGTTCCGTTACAAAGATGGCCGGGCGAAGCTTATTCCTTTGCCGTTCATCAATAATAATGAAGTACCGGATGAACAGTTTCCGTTCTGGTTAAATTCCGGTCGCTTAGTGGAGCATTGGCATACCCGCACCAAAACTGGAAAGATTGGCAACAACAATAAATTCAGTCCGATTCCGTTCATGGAAATGAACCCTGATGCCGCCGAAGAGCTAAGTATTGCCCACCAATCGTATGTGCGAGTCATATCACGCCGGGGCGACGCGGTAGTGATGGTCATGTTGACGCAACGCGTACCCAGAAACATGGTGTTTATTCCGTTTCATTTTTTTGATTGTGTCAATCGATTAACCTTGGGATTATTAGACCCGCATTCGAGGCAACCGGCTTTTAAGCAATCGGCAGTTTGTATTGAAACGATAGACCAAAATTTAGCAGCACAATTGAACAAAGAGTCGCGTGAGTATTAATGTGTTGTAGGGTAGGCAAAGCATAACGCACTCGTCTATTAATCCAGTGTTAGCGCCATAAAGGAGACACACATGCAATTGGCAAGTAATTCTGACGAAGAAATCTTGAAAATCGCGAATCCGATCATGGATAACCTCATGGAAGGGTCGACAGAGGTTGACCATGTGAAGCACACAAGGGACTTCACCGACAGAATGAAGAACATCGTCACCAAGAACTATTTGGATAAGATTTGCGAGCGTTACCAAGCTGAATGGGGTTATTTTACGAAGAGAGAGTTTGTCGCCGTCTTTCGCCGCCCTTCATCTATAGCCATAGTTTGGAAACAATGGTGTACCAAACAAGACGGAGAATTTGTGGCTGAATTGGTTCTTGTTGAGAGAGATTCAAAATACTTAGTTGACCATGCAATGGTGTTTTGAGCTAGCACAAGGTACGCGATGCGTACCCTACTACTATTTTAAATGTCATTCAGAAGGATAAAAGCAGCAGAGTCTGATGTTCATTTATGAATATTGCCGTATAACGCACTTTGCCACTTTATTGAATTTCATTGCTAGCAGATGCTATCATTTCAATAGCATGAAATTTTATTAGCTAGGAGTTATTCCACATGGCAAATTTAAGTATTAGAAAATTAGACGATGATGTGTTTTCAAGGCTGCGTATCCTTGCCGTATCGCATGGCGTTTCAATGGAAGAGGAAGTGCGGCAAATTCTTAAACAAGCCGTTACCCAGCCAATTAAGTTAGGCGATATGGCTTTAGAATTGTTTGGTGAAACGAACGGTGTTGAGCTGGGTGTACCCGGCTATAAGGCTCACGAACCTATAGATTTACGACTGTGATTGTATTGGACACCAATGTCATTTCAGAAGTTATGCGCCCTCAGCCCAGTGTGCATGTTTTGGCATGGTTAAATCAGCAAACCTCTCTGCATTTGTTTGTGACTAGCGTTAGTGTTGCAGAGATTGGCTATGGTTTACGTGCCTTAGTCGATGGGCAACGACGAAGAATTTTGCAAAATCGTTTTGAACAGTTTATTGCAAAAGGCTTCCTGATTAGTAAGATGATTCAGCCAGCGCCAAAAACTCCGTCATTCCGGCAGGGAAGCCGGAATCCAGAGCCATGGATGGTAACTTGCAGCACCCTG
>JAYVGW010000244.1:0-4763 GCA_043771735.1 Methyloglobulus sp. | reverse complement strand
GCTCAGCATCCAAGGTCTAGCGGTTCTTTTGGTTTGCATCTGTAAGGCAGGGGTTTGTTGATCCGATGCCTTTACCGTTTTAGTCTTATCCGGCGGCGCCTTGCACGAATGCACGCCAGCACAACCGCAAGAGCGGCTCATTGAACGCGGCGCGTGGGCTGATTGTTCATTACGCTCATGTGCGACACGCTGGTTTTTTCCCAGCAGGGCAAAGTTCGGCACTGAAATTAGGCGCTCACTCATGCACCCACAGCCCGTACAAATCATAGGCTGTCGGTATTGGCTCATCTTTTGGAGTGCGGAAAACACGCCGCAGGCATCACTGTAATATTCATATAAAGGCATCCGCATAACTCCCCGTTAAAAATCAAGCTCAACTGGCGACGGCGGTATCTATCTCGCCGCTCAGCATTTTCTTCGGCCCACTCACACAAGGCTTCAAGTCAAAATCAAAAATTTCAGTCGGTAGCCAAAGCGTCGCGCAAGCATTGGGAATATCGACGATGCCACTGATATGCCCTTCTACGGGTGCTGTGCCTAAAATTGACAGCGCTTGTGCGCCGCTATAACCAAATTTTTTGAGGTACTCAATAGCATTTAAACAGGCTTGACGGTAGGCGACATGCACATCCAAATAATGCTGCTTGCCTTGCTCATCCACTGAAATGCCCTCAAAAATCAAATAATCGCGATAATTGGGCGTGAGCGGGCTGGGTTGGAAAATGGGGTTTTTGATGCCGTATTTCTTGACACCATTTTTGATCAAGCTGACTTTGATGTCCAAGTAGCCCGCCATTTCAATTGCCCCGCAAAAGGTGATTTCGCCATCGCCTTGTGAAAAATGCAGGTCACCCATCGACAACCCGCCATCTTTGACATACACCGGAAAATACACTTTTGAGCCTTTGGTCAGGTTCTTGATGTCGCAATTGCCACCGTGGTCGCGTGGCGGCACAGTCCTTGCGCCTTCTGCCGCCGCCGAAGTGGCCGCATCGCCCGTCAGCTTGCCCATCACTGCTGATTGTGGATTTGGCGGTAATGCCAAGGCAGGCACGCGGTTGGGGTCAGTGGCAATCAAGGCGGCTTCACGTTTATTCCAAGTGTCCAATAGTTTTCTGGAAGGCAAGCAACCAATCAGGCCGGGGTGCATAATGCCTGCAAATTTAACCCTCGGCACATGCCGTGAAGTGGTGTAAATACCATGAAAATCCCAGATGGATTTGCGTGCATCGGGATAATGGTCGGTCAGAAATCCCCCACCATTTTCCTTGGAGAACAGCCCATTAAAGCCCCATTGGGAATCCTCAAAAGTGCCGACATCCAAGATGTCCACGACCATCAAATCCCCCGGTTCCGCGCCTTCCACGCCAATCGGGCCACTGAGGTAATGCACTTGTGTCAAATCCACATCACGCACATCATTGGCGCTATCGTTGTTGCCGATTTGCCCGCCCGTCCAATCCATACATTCCACGCGGAACTCATCATCCGGCTTGACCATTGCCACCATCGGCAAGTCAGGATGCCAACGGTTGTGGATAAACCCCTCCTGCTCCCAAGGTTTTTTGTTCAAATCTAATTTGATCAGTGTTTTCATGGGCGGAACTCCCGAGTGGTGCAACTCACCGCAAAATACTTATTGTGGTGTACTCCCCTTTTGGTATTGCCTTTAAGGATAGATACTTGTTCGCAAAAATTATTCATTTCCAGCCCCCTTGTTATTAAGCATAACGTTAAGTAACTTTGCCCTTGGGCAAAGCAGCCTAAACAGGCGATTTCATTGTTGATTGTTTGGCGGGTTTGCACAATCAGTCAAATGACTGATTGGTTATTTGACGTATAAGGGGATAATGGCTAAGGAACATGCACGAAATAACTTGAGCAATTAGGCGAGGTAATACGGTAAAGTTGATGACTAAAACAGTTATTCAAAATTTTTTGGGCTCTATGTGATTTACAGTGGGTAAATATACGAGGCTTGTCATTTTTCTCCCTCCATCCTTCGACTGTTCGACAGGCTCACAGCTCAGGACGAACGAATTTACTCTCACAAAGCTTCTATAAAGGTTTACACCCACTGTATTTCACATAGAGCCTTGCTCAAGTTATTTCATGCACGTTACTTAGCTGTGCCAGGTCACTGGAGGATTTTAGTCCGCGCCCTAATGCTTGCATGGCTGAAACCAGGTTCAGGTCGTTAATCAGGTCACTCCTTAAAATCGCCATTCTACGGCATTGAAAATAAGCGGTTACACGGATTAATTTACACCCTCTTTTTGAAATAACTCATTACCCCCGATAGCTTTAACCTTTATCTTTAATATACAATCAAACTATCTTCAAGAAACTGGAATATCGATGATAAAGAACCGTTTCATTAAACAACTGTTCAGCAGTTTTGTGGATCTGGCGCCAATACTTGCCGTTGTTTTGATTTTTCAGGTTCTGATTATTGGTAAACCCGTGCCTGATGTTGCCGGTTTAATTATCGGCACTCTCTTTGTTATTCTTGGTCTTACCCTGTTTATTCAAGGATTGGAACAAAGCTTGTTCCCTCTGGGCGAGGCAATGGCATACTCTTTTGCACGTAAAGGCAGTTTATTCTGGTTACTGACGTTTGCCTTTTGTTTAGGTTTCGGTACGACAGTTGCCGAACCGGCGTTAATTGCCATTGCCGCAGAAGCTGCAAACATCGCCAGTAAAGGCGGTATGATTGAACAAACCGATGCAGCACGGGATAGCTATGCTTTGGGGCTGCGTATTACCGTTGCCTTATCCGTTGGTTTTGCTATTCTAATAGGCGTTTTAAGAATCATCCGGGGCTGGCCTTTGTATTATTTGATTATCGGCGGTTATTGCGGCGTAATCATCATTACGCCGTTTGCCCCAGCGGAGATCATTGGTATCGCCTATGATTCAGGTGGCGTTACTACATCAACTATTACCGTTCCGCTAGTGACTGCGCTGGGCGTGGGTCTTGCAACCGCCATTAAAGGCCGTAATCCGATGATTGATGGCTTTGGCCTTATCGCCTTTGCATCATTAACGCCCATGGTTTTCGTGATGGCTTATGGGATGCTGATATGAGCGAATGGGCAACACATTTTGCACTGGCACTGCTAGGCACCTGCCGGGATATTTTGCCTATTGCCGCTATTATTGTCGGCTTTCAGCTATTGGTTATTCGAAAACCTCTGGCAAACCCCAAAAAAACGCTAATCGGTTTTTTTTATGTCCTATTGGGTATTGCGTTCTTTTTGGAAGGTTTGGAAATGGCGTTGTTCCCATTGGGAAAGTTGATGGCAGCTCAATTGACTACGCCTGAGTTTCTGGGTATTAATCCTGATCAACAAGCGCCTTCCTGGCAAGCGTATACTTGGGTCTATGTGTTTGCTGCCAGTATTGGTTTTGCGACCACCTTGGCAGAACCATCCTTACTCGCAGTTGCCATTAAAGCTGAACAAATTTCAGGGGGTACCATCCATGCCTGGGGTCTGCGCATTGCTGTTTCCATCGGTGTTGCTTTCGGTATCGCTTTGGGCGCTTTTAGGATTGTTACAGGTACGGAGCTTTATTACTATATTATTGCCGGTTATGTGGCCGTACTCATACAAACCCTGTTTGCGCCTAAAATGATTATCGGGCTGGCTTATGACTCAGGTGGGGTAACAACATCGACGGTTACCGTACCGTTAGTGACGGCATTAGGTCTTGGCCTTGCTGAGACGATACCAGGTCGAAATCCATTGCTTGATGGCTTTGGTCTGATCGCTTTTGCCAGTTTATTCCCCATCATTGCTGTACTAAGTTATGCACAAATTGCACAATGGCTTAGCAAGCGCAGCCGCTCATCCAAATCTTAAGGAAACCTATGCACTTCAAATTAATTATTGCCTTTGTCGAAGATGATAAAACCGATAGGGTGCTCGATGCCGCACGGCAAAGTGGCGCTAAAGGCGCTACCGTTATCAACCACGCCCGTGGCGAAGGTTTAAAACAATCGAAAACTTTTTTTGGCTTGACCTTGGAAACGCCAAGAGATGTGTTAATGTTTTTGGTCGAAGAGCACCTTAGCAGGCACATTCTGGAAAAAATCGCCAAGGTTGCGCAATTCGACAACAAACCCGGTACCGGCATTGCTTTTCAGGTTGATGTTGAAGATGCTATCGGTGTCATGCGCCAGGTTGAAGAATTAACCCATGAACTTGAGGATAAGATATGATAGAAAACACTGGCTTAATACGCGTCAAAGATGTCATGAAAACCGATTTCGGTACCATTGACGGCGTAGCAACGATAGCCGATGCCTTAATAAAAATGAAAACACTTAAAACCGCAGTGCTTATTGTCAATAAACGCAATGAGGATGATGAATACGGGATGCTGACTTCCGGTGATATCGCCCGCCATGTTTTAGCCAAGGATCGAGCGCCGGATCGGGTTAACGTTTATGAGATCATGAGTAAGCCTGTTATTTCAGTGCATCCCGATATGGATATCCGCTATTGCTCACGGCTTTTTGCCAATTATAATCTGGTCAGAGCCCCTGTTCTTGAAAATAACAAGGTTGTTGGCATGGTTAGCCCTAATTCGTTAGTGTTGGATGGATTGTACAAAACGTTTCAATAAATGGCATCCTGTTGAAAATAGCAGTACAATTCGCGTAAGCAGAGTAAAGATGTTGAATGAGTGGAAGTCCCGGTTATCAATGTTGTAGTTCTGTGTTAACCGTAAGTTTATATTTTAGGAGTTTTCAAAATGGC
>JAYVGW010000243.1:0-2982 GCA_043771735.1 Methyloglobulus sp. | reverse complement strand
TAACTCAGGAGGCATTGACTTGGAGATTCCTGTTTGTGGCACCTATTTTGGTAACCCATTGATAAAAATCAACCTGCATTGATTTGTAGGGACTACCGAGATTTCGAACCACTAAACTAGGCATGGCATACTCCATAAGTTTTATTTGCTATCAATGCTATCACGGGTTTGGGGTGATAGCAAAAGTCCGGTAGGGTGGGCAGGCGGTTTTGCCTTTATGCCCGTGGGTACACCAAATACAACGCCGGAAGTATAATGGGTGCATCGTGAATTTATGGCCATTCGGATAATATGGCACTAAATGGTGGCTACTCACTTAAGACGGGACAGTTTAAAAAAAGCCGTTCGTGGTGAGCTTGTCGAACCATGAACCACAAACCCTTCGACAAGCTCAGGGCGAACGGATGTCCCGTCTTAAGTCGGTAGCCTGAATGGTGGGTAAAAAAGCGTTGCCCGCCCTACATTATTTTTAAAAATTATTAATAAAAGACCACTATGACAACTGATAACCCTACTGAAAACACCGCACTGCCTTGGTCTAACGGCCTTTATAGCATAAAACGTTACGGCACAACGCTCACCCGATGCGACAGCGAACCGGTACAAACGCCAGGCTGTATTCAGGCGCATGGCGCTATGCTGGTGTTAAGGCTGTCTGACCTGAGCATTCTTCAGGCCAGCGAGAACACCGCGCAATTTTTTGACACAGCACCAGAACAGTTGTTGGGGCAATCTATAAAGCAGGTAGTAGGCGCAGAAAATGCAGTGCGTTTACGCGAAGTGCTAGAACAGGAGCTGGTTGAGCACAACGCCATTTATGCGTTTACCTTGCCCCAACAACACGATAAACACGCACTGGATGTGAGTGTGCATAGCATTGAAGGTGTGGCGATTTTGGAGTTTGAGGTAACCGGACGCGCTGACACTAATAATAAAAATAATGATGATTTTTTTATCCGCATAAAATCTGCGGTAAACCACTTGCAAGGCGCTAATAGTTTGCGCGAGTTCTGTCAGCGGGTAACTGATGAAGTACGCAGTATGACCGAGCTGGACCGGGTGATGATTTACCGTTTCCATGCAGACCACCACGGTGAAGTGATTGGCGAAAGCAAACGCGATGATCTGGCGCCGTGGCTGGGTTTTCATTATCCTGAGGGTGACATCCCTAAACCGGCGCGGGAAATTTTTAAACGCATCTGGATCAGGCCGCTGCCCAATGCCGCAGGCCCATTGGTCGAATTAGTGCCGCTGGCTAATCCCGATACCGGCAAAGCCCTTAACATGACGTATTGCGCATTGCGCATTGCGCGGTGCATCGGTTATGTACACCGAATACTTGGCTAACATGGGTGTTGCGGCATCCTTAACCATGCCCATTGTCTGCGATGGCGAACTGTGGGGTTTGATTGCCTGCCACCATTACACGCCCACGCATTTTCCGTATCAATTGCGTACCACCTGCGAATTTTTTGCCCAAGTGGCTTCGTTGCAACTTAAATCAGCGGAACAAAGAGAGCAGCTGGTTTATCGTCTTAAACTTGAGGGCATACATCAGCAACTGGTGGCCAGAGCCGTGCAGGAAGGCGATATTATGACTTTAACGCAAGGTCAGCCATCGCTACTGGATGCCATGGAGACTGGCGGTGTGGCGTTGTATCACATGGGTTTGTGGTGGTGTTTAGGTAAAACGCCCACGGTGGTACAGCTGGATTTTCTGGCCGAGTGGCTTAATGAACGCCCGGAACTGGATTCGCCTACGCGCCCGGTGTTTGTTACCGATACGCTTGCCAAAGAATATCCGGCCGCTGCTGAGTTTGCAGCCGTTGCCAGTGGTGTGCTCGCGGTTTCGTTTTCAAGGTTGCAACGTGATCTTATCATTTGGTTTAGGCCAGAGACCCTGCAAAAGGTAAACTGGGCCGGCAACCCTGATGAAAAACCGGTTGTGGCCGGGCCAAACGGCGCACGCCTTACCCCGCGCGGCTCATTTGAGCTGTTTGTGGAATCGGTACACCAAAAAGCGCTACCGTGGTCGGATGTTGAAATTGATGCGGCGTTGCGTCTGCGCATGTTAATTATGGAGCTGATTGTTTCGCGCGCCGAGCGTCTGGCAGAATTGAATTTTGATCTCACCCGCAGTAACGAAGAGCTGGATGCCTTTGCTTACGTGGCTTCCCATGATCTTAAAGAACCGCTCCGGGGTATTCATCGCTATGCACATCAGTTACTGGAAAGTGCACAAACCCTGGATGCGGCAAATCGGGCGCGGGTAGAAAACCTGATGCGCTTGACGGTACGCATGGATTCTCTGCTGGATTCTTTGTTACAGTTTTCACGCGTGGGTCGCTTGGAATTGCAATTTGAAACTATAGAGCTTAACGAATTGGTTGAAGAGGCTTTAGAAATGGTCGGGGTACGCCGGGCGGAAAATACCTGCACGATTATCATCCCCAGGCCGCTGCCTTCTGTTCAAGGTGACCGGGTGCGGGTGCGCGAAATTTACAGCAACCTTATCAGCAATGCGCTTAAATATAACGCATCGGAACGCTGTTGTATTGAATTGGGCTATATTGCCCCAGACGAATTGAATGAACGGAAAAACACACCCATTGAAGCCGATAAAAAAACCATTTACTATGTACGTGACAATGGCTTAGGAATAGAGCCGCGACATTTTGATAAAATATTTGGCATGTTTAAACGCCTGCATAAACGCGATGAATTTGGCGGCGGCGTAGGTGCAGGCCTTGCCATTGTGCAAAAACTGGTGCAACGCCACGGCGGCCAAATGTGGCTGGAATCTGCTGTAAATGTCGGCACCACTTTTTATTTCACCCTTTCAGATTCAATTGAGGTACGGTTATGAGATTAGGACACCCTATTTTGGGTAGTCCCTACAAATCAATGCAGGTTGATTTTTATCAATGGGTTACCAAAATAGGTGCCACAAACAGGAATCTCCAAGTCAATGCCTCCTGAGTT
>JAYVGW010000242.1:0-5042 GCA_043771735.1 Methyloglobulus sp. | reverse complement strand
CGTTTTATCAAGGTATTACCGAGTGAATACAAACAGAATTGGATATTGATGTCCCGCTCGGAAAGCCTCCAAACAGGTACCGCCCAATCTCCTAGGATTCTCTTACCTAGCGCGGATGCCCGGTTTGTGTTTACTGTCGGCATGACAACCCATAGTTCTTATCCTGGTGCTCATCCCAATGCAATTGAATATATGCAGTGGGATGCCGGCGAAAAAAATTTCCGTTTCCATGAAATCGTTTTAGATGCTGTTCCAGCGATGGGCAACGTTCCAGCAAGGAGTAGAGGTGTCTCCATAGACGATGAAAAATGCTCAAAGTGTCATTCGACCCGAAATGTTCTGAATCTTAATCGCTCCGTTTCTCCTCCGGTTCCTGGATCCAAAGACAATGCTGGAACAGACGGCGTCCCGCCAGGCATCGTGAAAACCAAGAACAAACCCAACTGGGATACCTATGACAGCTGGGGTGGGATGAGCCCATTTAACCGTGATCGCGTGTACCAAGGTTCCGTGGAAGCAGCCGCTTTGCGTAAAATCTTCAATCCCTGGACCTGGAGAACAAATGATTCTGTAAGATCAATCATGGAGCAGTTAAAGTTGCAGCCCCCTGGTGTTCAGGCCACAGATCTCATCACTCGCATGAGAGGTGGAACAAATGATGGCCATATAAAATTTGCGTTTGATACCTCTCCTCCCGTTCTTACAGAACCGGCTCCTTCGGGCACAGATCCTGCCATCTCGACCTCTTATTCCTTTGATGGTGCAGTAGGAACTGGTTTATCAACAACTGTAACAAGGGGCGGAGCTTTCGTTACGCTCCAGCACCCAAGCACTCCCGTAAGTAGCGAAGGCCGTGGGGTACAGCTCTTTGACCTTCTGGGTGGAGCGGACGGTAATCTCAATCCCCAACGGATCGCAGATGAGCTGATCAATCACCGTTTTGCCACTGGCAGTGTTCCCATTGATATTCGTCCGATTGCTTTGGCTATCACAAATAGTTGTATAAACTTAAGTGCAACTAACACGATAACAAGTACACCGCCTTTAACGGTAAACCTCAGCTTTTTTAATGCTAGAAACGGCATGACAATTAATGATCTTGTGACCGACACTAGAAACCGAGCACAAAGCCTTCCCCGCCGAAAAGCGGATATTCAGAAAATGGATTTGGACCGAACCATTGATCCTTATCTGTTTTCCTCTGCTAGTTCCAATGGGCTTATCCAACAATACGGAGTCGCCACGTCAGCAGGAACAGATATTTCGCTAAGTCGACTCCGACAAGAGGTATTTCGGAGGCCTAATGACCTGGGAAGTCCCGATGAGACGGTAATGGGGGGAATTTATGTCGATCGAGAATTATATTTTTCCAACACCAATAAAGTCGCTCTGTTTCGTTTCTTTTTAGAACCGCTGGGTGTGTCTGTCGATAAATGGTCGATGGGAGTTCGCGGCCGATCACGAACCTATACCTTCGCAGATGTATTTGGATCTTACGAAAATGTTTTGATATCTGAGTTGAGGGCAAGTTTGTTAAGCAACCCGGTTCCAGGCTTATCTAATCCTAACGATTGCGGCCAACTAATAGCTGCTGTCAACAGCACCCTATCCTCATTACCTTCTCCTGATGCCGTTCCCACCTACACGGATGTGCAAAGAATATTTAACAAAGGTTGTATCGAGTGCCATGGAGGCTTGGGGTATCCACCCTATGGAGATGGATCTCTGGATCTTTCAGAAGACGAAAACCCACCGGACGTGATTCCGGCAAGGGTGAGTCCTCGTCTCGCCCGTTCATATGACAATACATTGGCATTAACCAATACAGACCCGGCAACCAGTTACCTTTATCGGCGTATTACGAATAATGGGACATTGGCTCATCCTTACAATCCAACCGGAACCAACGAAAATTGCCCTAGTGGACTTATGCCCTGTGGAGGTCCTCCACTCAGTAAAGCCGACATCGAAACGATTCGCCGATGGATAATGGGCCCACCTTCCCGGCCTTTTACTGTTGGTGATCCACATATCAAAACAGTCGATGGCATCAACTACGATTTTCAAAGTGCTGGCGAATTTGTCTTGTTGCGTGATGAGGGCATGGAAATCCAAGCCCGTCAAACTGCGGTTGAAACAGAATCACCCCTTAGCCCGAACGCACACACCGGACTCAGTTCTTGCGTCAGCGTGAACAGCGGCGTTGCGGTTCGCATTGGCCCGCACCGGATCACCTACCAACCGGATATCAGTGGCAAACCTAATCCTAACGGTTTGCAATTGCGTATCGACGGCAAATTGACGGAGTTGAACTCTCTGGGAATTCCGCTCAAGTCAAGGATGCGAATTGCGGAAACAAACGTTCCGCAGGCTAAATTTGTTCGTAACCTTGCAGAAGGTGGGCGGATAATGGGAACAACGGCACCAGGCGGTATTCAAATCGAAGCGCCGGGTGGTACCGTGGTAGTCATTACTCCCAGCTGGTGGGATTATTATCAATTATGGTACCTGAACATTGACGTGCAACATCCACGGGCTACAGAAGGGGTAATGGGTGCAATTGCCCCAGGAAATTGGTTGCCTGCTTTACCTAATGGGGGCTTATTAGGCAGCAGACCTAATGATTTACATCAACGGTATTCAGATCTCTATGAAAAATTTGAAAACGCATGGCGTGTAAGTGACGCGACAACTCTGTTCGACTACGCCCCAGGTACATCAACCAATACTTTTACTATCGAGAACTGGCCCACTGAAAACCCGCAATCATGTACCCTTCCCAAACAACAGGGAGAACTTCCTAGCAAACCGCCAATAAAGCCATTGAAACTGGAAGTGGCAAAACAACTTTGCAGCGGTATTGTTACAACCGATAGAAGACTCAACTGTGAGCAGGACGTGATGGTGACGGGTGAGACTGGATTTGCGGACACTTACCTGCTAACGGAACAAATTGACCGTAATAAACCGCCCTCTGTCCCCAAACTTTTTTTCCCAGAAGACAATAAAGAAAACATTACGTCTACCATTAATTTTACTTGGGATAAGTCATCAGATATGGATGGTAACCCCATTACTTATAAGCATTGTATTTGGTCTATGAAAGAGAAACCAACTTTTAATAGTTGTGATTCGGTTTCGAGCCAAACAGTATCTTCGAGTGGATTTAATCAATATATTGTGTTGGTAATATTGTTAGGTAGTTTAATATTTGTATTACTGATTTTGGTAGGTTTGAAGAAAAGACATGATATTCTGGTTTTGTTCGCATTAGCGATACTTATTGCATTGATCGTCGCTTACCTTTTCGGACAATCCGGCACAGTTGTCTCCCAAGACACCCAAACGGTTTCGAGCCTAAAATCAGGTAATACCTACTATTGGAAGGTAATTGCAGAAGATGACAAAGGCGGCAGTACCGAAAGTGAAACCCGACGCTTTACTGTAAATTGATTTATCGGATAAAACTTTCGTGTCTCTAAGATACATCAATATATGGGCAACCTTAGTGGTTGCCCTAGAAGGAGAAATATATATTCTGTTTTCCTGGTTGCTTTTTGAGTGCCTGAGATTGAGAAAATTATTATGAATACTTGAACAGCGGCTTTGGGTCGGTTGGGGCCCGTCAAACGACGACAATTAAACGCTTGTCGGCGTCTGCTTAGGAATTTTGGTTGGTTTTTTATGAACCTAAAAATGGCAAAGCCCAGCAGTCAAGGGGCTTAAGGGAACGGGGTTGTTAATGCGTAAAGGTCTTAGTCCAGGTGCGGGATCTTGTTTTTTGGTTGAGCCTTTTCCAAAGTTCAAGAACCACCTGGTCTGACACATCATCAGGATCCGTCGCTCCACACGAAGCTGTTATCGAGTTCCGTGACTCCCAAAAACCAACTGCATTGCGGATCGCCGACCCCAGGCTGAAGTGCAAGTCATCCAAGTCTTCCTGCGACATAGCCGCAATGACAATCTTATGCTCCTCGTCGAGTACCGTGACCAGCCGGTCTACCGTTTCAGTTAGGTTTTTGGGCGGTTCAATTGCCCGTTGGATCAATTCTGGCCAGATTTCGTTCATAACATTTATCTCCAGTCTACCGATGGGAAATGCAATAACGTTCGCTCATAGCAAACGACGGTCAGTTACTTGAAAACTGTATTGGCATATACAGGAAAGGGTTGGTCAAAGACCCAAAAAAGGGCAGGGCGGATGCTTGTTACAATGTCTTGCTTCGTCTTCATTAAGAGACCCCCCTCCAATTAATTGGTTGCTGAAAGTAGTTGCAGCACTCAATCTATCGGCTAAGGTCGTTTTCACGTAAAAACTGTCGAGGACATGAAAAATCGAATGAATACCTTACGCGACTGTATTGGCATCACGTCAGGGTTAGCTGAACTTGCCGTGCGTTACGTCGGTAATAAGTGTGTTTGGCAAAAGCTGCGCTGATCAGCAGTAAAAAAGCCACTACCGCTATCGATACAACAGCCCCCAATAAAATCATGGCCTTGAACAATTTCATGCTGCTTTACCCAATCGGTTATTTAAAATTGAGGCTTAATGATCCACTAAATAAATTCGCAAAACAAGTGGTTTTATTCACACAATAATGCCCCAGAACCAATGTTTTAGCGGCTTTACAGGGTGAGGGCTAAGCCCGTTGTAAGTTTGCAACAATGCGTTTATGGTCGATACGTAACGCCATAAAATCGACTCCTGTTGTTGTCGGGCAGGGTATAACAAAGCCAAAAATAGCGTAGCCATTGCCAGGTTAATTTGTTTAAAAGCAACAAAACAACGGGTGTTTATCCGGCTTAAATAAATTGAAAAATTTCGTGATTAACGTAAGTTTTTTCGGAATTGGGTGCTTTTTTATAGGTCAATGATACCCATGATTACAATGTGGCCTTGTCCATCTTGGCGGCACGAAATTTCATCAGATTACTTTAGCTGTTAACTAGGGGGCGTTCTCATTTAAGCCAAATCAAAATGCTGGCTAGGCTGAGCAGGGTCATATAATTAACCGCCAACCGCTCGTAGCGAGTGGCGACGC
>JAYVGW010000241.1:0-19381 GCA_043771735.1 Methyloglobulus sp. | reverse complement strand
TGGAGAAAATCCTTGCTGATGCCGGGCGGCAGTGGCAGATCATTGATGCTTATATCGTACATCGTGTAGGTGACATTAAACCTGACGACACCATTGTTTTAGTGGCGGTCTGGTCGTCACATCGTGGCGATGCGTTCGATGCTAGTCGGGCCATCATGGAAGCCTTGAAATCGACCGCGCCGTTTTGGAAAAAAGAGGTGTTGACCACAGGCCAAACGCGTTGGGTGGAAAAGAATACCGACGGTTACCAAAAAACGTGATTCAGACTATGGATTAAAGCAGTAGACTCAAGGTCAAGGGAATCTCTAAAAATTCAAAAAACTCCTTCTCCCTCTGGGAGAGGGGGTTTTTAGAGATTGCCTTAACTCTGATTAAGTCCTTCGACAAGCTCAGGACGAACGGTAAGGTGTTGATTCCGTTCGTGGTGAGCTTGTCGAACCATGAGCGGAATCAACTTGTTCAGAGATTCCTTAAGATTGACTCTAATAATTTCCTTCCCTGAAAGGGGTTAATACCAACTCACAAGAGAATCCGAATGCAAGGACATTTACGAAAAATGCGCGCCAAGCTGGACAAGCCAGTGCAATATGAATTGCTATTAAGCGATCAAGCTATGCCGCTGAATCCCGTAATCGGCAAACCTATCAAGCTGACTTACACCGGCAAGATTTTTTGTGTCCATTGCGGACGGGCGACGAAAAAAAGTTTTAACCAAGGCTATTGTTACCCCTGCTTTATTTCGCTCGCGCAATGCGATATGTGCATCATGAAGCCAGAAACCTGCCATTACGCCGCCGGAACTTGCCGCGAACCCGCTTGGGGTGAAGCATTCTGTATGCAAACCCATTACGTCTATTTGGCGAATTCCAGCGGCATCAAAGTCGGTATTACCCGCCAAAACCAGATTCCAACTCGTTGGATAGACCAGGGCGCAGTGCGGGCATTGCCCATTTTTAAAGTGCAGTCACGATATTTAAGTGGCTTGGTTGAGGTCGTCATAGCCAAACACATCAGCGACAAGACCAGTTGGCAACAAATGCTCAAGAATAATGTTGAGGAAATCGACTTGTCCGCAAAACGAGATGAGCTAATGATGACTTGCAAAACCGAACTAGCCGATATCACCCAACGCTTTGGAGCGCAAGCCATTGAATGCCTGCCTGATGAAAACCCGGTTGATATTCATTATCCCGTCAACCGCTATCCCGATAAGGTCAAATCCTTCAATTTGGATACGAATCCAGAAGTCTCTGGAATCCTGGAGGGCATCAAAGGCCAGTATTTGTTGTTAGATAGTGGGGTGATTAACCTGCGTAAATATTCGGGATATGAGCTTGAGTTTTCTGCGCCTGATAAGACTGATGAATTATTGCAATGAGTAGCCTGGATGGAGCTTGCGGAATCCAGGGATTAGCGGCTTCGATGCCCCGCATTACGTTGCACTCCATACGGGCTTGATAGTCATTTGCCATGCGCAATAGTGGGGCAATAAACGCAAGAATCGACAAATAATTGCCCATAGACTGGCAAAAAAGGGGCATGCACGACAAATATTCCTTAAGAATAGCTATAAAACAAGGCTTAATATATTGGCATAAAAAATGCTTTCTATTTTTTGAGTCTATGGGAATCTTGTCTACTTTATACGGGTATCCCCATAGTTTTAGCTAAACCGTAAAAGAAGGGGATGCAATCATGCAAGCATTTGGCTTTTTAACCTTAGGAATTCTGGTGTTGGTGTTGGTTGAAATAGAATCAGCGTCATCAAACCCATGCTCACAATTCAGCGACCCAAGCCGACAAGCGTTTTGTACGTCGGATGATTTTCCACTGATAGAGGTTGCTGAAGAATAGCGCCGTTGGGTTAGACGCGCCCAAACGCCCGTTTTGTATGGCTCATTAAATCGTTCCCACGCTCCGGCGTGGTAACGAATCATGTGCCGCTCCTGCGGCACGGGACGCGGAGCGTCCCTATCGGCATTCCCACGCCGGAGCGTGGGAATGATAGTTTTCTTTATGATAGCGAGCGAGCCTATCATACCTCAAACAAAATAATGAACATATCCAGTTCTTCATACCATTTTTTTCCAGAAACTTGTACAATATCCAGTTACGTACCTGCTAAATGGATCAGATTGGGCGTGGATTTAGCGCAATGTCGTTAAGTTGAGCAAATTCACCCTCTTCTGCTGGAGAGGGCGGGGTGAGGAGACACAAAATAAGGAAAATGCCTTGTTTATTCCCCCTCATCCTAACCTTCTCCCTCAAGGGGGAAGGAGTTATTCGCTTAACTTGATGTCATTGGAATTAATCCTTATTTTACTTAAGTCCGAATAATTCCGACATAGTTAGCTGGTCAATTAAATATCTTCTAAAAGCAAAGAAGTCATCACAATATTGAGGTGAGCGTGGAGTTAAGCGGTGCAGAAATACTGATCCGAAGTCTTAAGGACGAAGGTGTTGAGTATATTTTCGGTTATCCCGGCGGGGCGGTGTTGCATATTTATGATGCGCTGTTCAGGCAGGATGATGTCAAGCACATACTGGTGCGTCACGAGCAAGGTGCAACCCATGCTGCTGATGGTTATGCCCGTGCGACTGGAAAACCGGGCGTGGTTTTAGTCACGTCAGGCCCTGGCGCAACCAATGCCATAACCGGCATTGCCACGGCTTATATGGATTCCATCCCTATGGTTGTCATCTCAGGGCAAGTGCCGTCGCCGGTTATTGGTAGCGATGCGTTCCAGGAAGTCGATATGGTTGGCATCAGCCGCCCCTGCGTAAAACATAATTTCTTGGTTAAAGACGTTAACCTAATCGCAGAAACCGTTAAGAAGGCGTTTTATGTCGCTACAACCGGTCGCCCTGGGCCTGTAGTCGTCGATATTCCTAAGGACATAACCGATCCTCGGATCAAAGTGCCATACAAATACCCCAAGAAGGTCAGCATCCGCTCGTATAATCCTGCGGTAGCTGGACACAAAGGCCAGATAAAAAAAGCCGTTGAGTTATTGCTGACTGCCGAGCGCCCAATGATTTATTCCGGCGGTGGCGTAGTTATTGGTGAAGCCAGTAAGGAGCTGACAGAATTCAGCCAATTACTGGGTTATCCTGTTACCAATACCTTAATGGGTTTGGGTGCATACCCTGCAACCGACAAGCAGTTCATCGGCATGTTAGGTATGCACGGTACGTATGAAGCCAATATGGGTATGCACGAAAGCGATGTGATTATCGCCATCGGTGCACGGTTTGACGACAGGGTTACTGGCAAATTGGATTTGTTTTGCCCGTATGCCAAGATTATCCACATTGATGTCGATCCGGCTTCCATTTCCAAAACCGTTAAGGTGGATATTCCCATCGTTGGCGAGGTTAAGCCAGTGTTGGAGCAGATGATTGAACTCATCAAGGAAAGCAAAAAATCGCCAAACAAAAAAGCGTTGGATATGTGGTGGAAACAAATCAAGGACTGGCAAGGCATTGATTGCCTTGAATATGATCGCAAAAGCCTGTTGATAAAACCGCAGTATGTTATCGAACAATTGTATGAAGTTACCAAAGGTAATGCCTATGTTACGTCGGACGTAGGTCAGCATCAAATGTGGGCAGCGCAGTATTACCATTTCGACAAGCCGCGCCGATGGATAAACTCAGGTGGTCTGGGTACGATGGGCTTTGGTATGCCAGCTGCTATCGGCGTTAAACTCGCCCATCCCGATGCCGATGTGGCTTGTGTGACCGGTGAAGCTAGTATTCAGATGTGCATCCAGGAACTGTCCACTGCACTCCAATACAAAACACCGATCAAGATCGTTAACTTGAATAACCGTTTTATGGGCATGGTGCGCCAGTGGCAGGAGTTTTCCTATGAGAGCCGCTATTCGCATTCCTACCTGGATACGTTACCGGACTTTGTTAAACTCGCCGAGGCATACGGTCATGTCGGGATGCGTATCGACAAACCCGAGCAAGTCAGGCCAGCATTGGAAGAAGCGTTTGCCATGAAAGACCGCACGGTATTTTTAGACATCATTACCGACCAGACAGAAAATGTTTACCCTATGATCGAAGGCGGAAAAGGTCACCATGACATGAAATTGCGGGTCGCTATAGGGACGACAACGGATAGGGAATTGGCATAGTGAGACATATCATTTCAATTTTGATGGAAAACGAATCCGGTGCCTTGTCGCGGGTGGCAGGGCTGTTTTCTGCGCGAGGTTACAACATCGAGTCGCTGACCGTTGCGGCTACCGAAGATGCCAGTCTGTCAAGAATGACCTTGGTGACCCGAGGCAGCGATGAAGTCATTGAGCAAATCACCAAGCAGCTCAATAAATTGATTGATGTGGTCAAGCTGATTGATTTGGCAGATTCCGCCCATATAGAACGGGAATTGATGCTGATTAAAATCAAGACCACTGAGAATACACGGGCTGAAGTGAGAAGTATGGCGGATGTCTTTCGTGGCAGGATCATTGATATTACTCCGGCAACTTACGTCGTTGAAGTGACTGGGCCTTCCGAAAAACTGGATGCTTTTATCGCTGCCATCGATCACGACAGTATTATTGAAGTCGTCCGTTCCGGCGCGACAGGCATATCCAGGGGCGAGAAAGGCTTGCATTTATAAGCTATAGACACTTTCCCCCTCTTTGTAAAAGGGGGAGGCATACAAAGAATATTATTAACGAGAAATCACAGGAAAACACATGCAAGTTTATTACGACAAAGATGCCGACCTCTCCGTTATCAGGGCGAAGAAAGTCGCCATCATCGGTTATGGTTCGCAAGGCCATGCTCACGCGCTTAACCTAAAAGAATCCGGTGTTCAAGTTGTCGTCGGGTTACGTAAAGGCTCACCATCAGTTGCGAAAGCAGAAGCCCATGGCTTAACCGTTAAAGATGTGCCGGAAGCAGTAGCTGGCGCAGATATCGTCATGATCCTGACCCCAGACGAATTCCAGGCGCAGTTGTATAAAAACGAGATCCTGCCCAACATCAAGCAAGGTGCGGCCTTGGCGTTTGCGCACGGCTTCTCTATCCTGTTCAACCAAGTCGTGCCACGGGCCGATTTGGATGTCATCATGATCGCGCCAAAAGCACCGGGTCACACCGTGCGTTCCGAGTTCGTGCGCGGCGGCGGCGTACCTGACCTTATCGCTATCCATAAGGACGGGTCCGGCACAGCCAAAGCGACTTGCTTATCTTATGCTTCGGCTATCGGCGGCGGACGTTCAGGCATCATCGAAACTACGTTCCGTGATGAAGCAGAGACCGACTTGTTCGGCGAACAAGCAGTATTGTGCGGCGGCGCAGTCGAACTCATCAAAGCGGGCTTTGAAACCCTGGTGGAAGCGGGTTATCCACCGGAAATGGCTTACTTTGAATGCTTACATGAGTTGAAGTTGATTGTTGACTTGATGTACGAAGGCGGCATCGCCAACATGAACTACTCCATCTCGAATAACGCAGAATACGGCGAATACGTCACCGGTCCCAAAGTCATCAACGCAGAAAGCCGTCTGGCGATGAAAGAAGCCCTGGCAAACATCCAAAATGGCAATTACGCCAAACGCTTCATCATGGAAGGCATGAGCAACTACCCCGAAATGACCGCCCAACGTCGATTGAATGCCGAACATCCGATTGAAGTTACCGGCGAGAAGCTTCGTAGCATGATGCCGTGGATTAAGGCTAATCAGATTGTTGATAAAGCTAAGAACTAAGTGCGGATTTAATAGAAAACAAAAAAGCCCGTCTAAAACGGGCTTTTTTATTGTTTGAAAACCTTCGGTTGACGCTGTATAAGGTGGTTTAGTTGTTGAAATTGTTGCATTATTTGAGAAATAAAAACATTTTATGGCCATTAGCCATATCCGCCATTTATCCAGCGGTTGTGTTAATTTATGTTTGGTATCACTGCTTTATAAGCGATTTTCAAGGTGGCAAAAATGGCCAATTGGATGCGTATAGGCATACTTTGGCAAGTGCAGTGGTGGCTTATACTTCATCGCCCAAAGTGGTTAGTTTATTTACTGCTGTTACGGAATTTGGTGACGAACCTGATAATCAGATGGATAGGCATAATAATTCGCTAGGCGCAGAACTTGGATATCAAACAAAAGTGTTTTCACAAATTAATCCACTTGTGATTCAACACGTTAACAGTGGCACTGAAAATGCGACTAATGGCAGTCAAATTACCTGGCTTGCAAAGTCCTTTTGGGAAAAAAGCTTATTTTGGTAGTCAGGCTGATACTGTCATCCAAGTCAAGCGGAGCGTCTACAATACTGAACTGTTGCTCTGATAAAGCGTGAATTAATAGCAAGGGATGGGAATAAAAAAACTCCCAGCACTTATTGGCGCTGGGAGTGTCAAGTCAAACACATCAGGAGGATTCAATGTTTGTGAGATATGCCAGAACTGGCACAATTGGTTAAGCCGCAATTTGTAGTCGATCACTGATATAGCTACACTTTCACGGTAAAACCAAAAAGCACTGAGATTAAAGTTTTGATAATCTACCAACGAAGATCAAAATATTTGCATTCAGCTTAAGTCGCTTGTTAGGTAATGCTTTAGGAGGTAAAAACAAAAATAAACAACTTGGCACATATTATATATAAGCCTTAATTAGTTAACAATACGGCATATAATTAATTAATAGTTTCTTAATGAGAAATTATCTGTTTTTTTGACCCGCATGTCCTGCAATCATTAAAACAACCGTGGTAAGCGTTTGTTGCCCATAAAACGGTTTAGTTGTTATACTCACAGCGTATACTATATTTTAACTTGCATAACAAATGCGAGTGTTACGCATGATTGATGCGATCATACGAAAATATAGGCTTTGGCGACAATACCAACCTGTGCGGGAAAATATGACGGCTAAACATTCCAGACCCACTTCACCCCATCTACAAGTCTATAAATTACCGCTTACCGGCATTATTTCTATCTCACACCGTATTACCGGTGTCCTGTTGTCCGCGGGACTGTTGCTGGTTGTTACGCTGTTTTATGTGCTTTCCCAAGGCGCGGATGCTTATGCAGCCATGCAAAGCGTCGTTAATTTCTGGTTGGTAAAATTGATTTATTGGGGCTTTATTTACGCGTTATTCTTTCATTTGTGTCACGGCGTTCGACATCTGTTTTGGGATTTTGGTGAGGGCTTTGAACCAAGTCTACTTAATAAGTTTGCCAAAATTGAACTAGTGGCGGCGTTTGCACTCACTTTAGCGACGTGGATTTTCATTTAATTTAGCTTATGATGAATAAACTAGCGGTATTTGGTAGCAGTGCTGCAAAATCGGCGACTCGGCACTGGTTGATGCAACGTGTTACCGCGATAATCCTGATTCCCTTATCTTTCCAGTTGATCGTTTTCCTTAACCTGTGCATGACTGCGCCTTACCAGCAAACTGTGGCATGGTTAAAGTCGCCTTTAAATACAATAACTATCGAAGCTTGGTTGCTTGCCGTTTTCTATCATTCGGCCATGGGTTTGCAAGTCGTTGTTGAGGACTATGTTGCCAATCAGGAACTTCAAGTTATGCTGATAAAAGTTATTAACTTGAGTTTCCTGTTCTTGGCAGTTTTGGCATTGTTTTTCATATATCGCATCATGTAAACCACAACGGCTCGCACAAATCACACAAGTTAATAGGAACACGCATGGCTGGAGCATATAAGATTACCGAACATGAATACGATGTCATCGTGGTCGGGGCAGGGGGCGCAGGGTTACGTGCGACGTTAGGGATGTCGGAAAAGGGCCTGCGGACTGCCTGCATCAGCAAGGTCTTTCCAACCCGCAGCCATACTGTCGCCGCGCAAGGCGGTATCAGTGCCGCGCTAGGCAATATGGGCGAAGATGATTGGCGTTTTCACATGTACGACACCATCAAGGGTTCGGATTGGCTGGGCGACCAGGACGCTATTGAATACATGTGCAAAGAAGCCATTCCGGCGATCATCGAGCTCGAACACTACGGCGTACCGTTTTCCAGGACGGAAGACGGCAAGATTTATCAACGCGCTTTTGGCGGCATGACCACCCATTACGGCCAAGGCCAAGCCCAGCGTACCTGTGCCGCCGCTGACAAAACCGGCCATGCCATATTGCATACCTTGTACCAGCAATCGTTGAAACACAACGCGCTGTTTTTTGTCGAGTACATTGTCCTGGACTTGATTATGCAAGACGGTGAATGCCGTGGCGTGCTGGCTTGGTGTCTAGATGATGGCTCGCTACATTTATTCAAAGCGCACATGACCGTGTTGGCGACGGGCGGTTATGGACGCACTTATTTTTCATGCACGTCTGCACATACGGTCACGGGCGATGGCAACGCGATGGTGTTACGGGCGGGCTTGCCCTTACAGGATATGGAATTCATCCAGTTTCACCCTACCGGAATTTATGGCTCAGGTTGTTTGATCACGGAAGGCGCAAGAGGTGAGGGTGGTTACCTGACCAATTCCGAAGGCGAAAAATTCATGGCGCGTTATGCACCTCATGCGAAAGACTTGGCCTCACGCGATGTGGTCAGCCGTGCCATTCAGATTGAGATCAACGAAGGCCGTGGGCTTGGCGAACACAAAGACTATGTTCATCTGCACATTGAGCATCTTGACCCTGCCGTTATCCATGAACGCTTACCAGGCATTGCCGAGACTTCAAAGATATTTGCCGATGTTGATGTCACCAAAGAACCCATCCCAGTGCTGCCCACGGTGCATTACAACATGGGCGGAATTCCGACTAATTACAAGGCAGAAGTGGTGACCCTTGAAGAAGGCAACCCTGATAAGGTCGTCCCAGGGCTGATGGCGATAGGCGAGGCGGCCTGTGTTTCTGTGCATGGGGCAAACCGTTTGGGATCGAACTCCTTGCTCGACCTGATTGTGTTTGGACGTTCTGCCGCAATTCGCGCGGCCGAGATCATCAAGCCGAAAACGAAACATAAGCCTTTGCCAAAAAACGCCTGCGATAAAGCCCTGGCCCGTTTCGATAAGTTCCGCCATGCCGATGGCAAGCTTCCTACTGCGCAGATTCGCTTGAACATGCAAAAAACCATGCAAAGCAAAGCGGCCGTGTTCAGGACTGAAAAGACAATGGACGAAGGTATTGCAGCCATGAGCGATGTCATGCAATCATTGGCCGATGTCAAAGTCACCGACAAGTCATTGATCTGGAACACTGACTTGGTCGAAACCTTGGAGCTGGATAATTTGCTCTGCCAAGCGATGGTGTCGATTTCTGCCGCCAGCAATCGCCAGGAGAGCAGGGGAGGCCACGCGCGGGAGGATTTCCCCTTACGGGACGATGTCAACTGGATGAAACACACCTTGACGTGGTTGAATAATGATAAGGTCACATTCGGCTACCGCCCCGTGCATTTATACACCTTGACCGATGAAGCCGAGGTGGTCATGCCCAAAGAGAGGGTCTACTAATGGCTGAATTTACCTTACCCAAAAATTCTGTCGTGGCTAAAGGCAAGGCCTTTTCAGCGCCAGCAGGCACAAAAAATATCCGCCGTTTTGAAATCTATCGATGGGATCCTGATACCGGCGAAAATCCGCGTATGGATACTTACGAGCTGGATGCCGGCCTGTGTGGGACTAAAGTGCTGGATGCCATTATCGCAATCAAAAACGAAATCGACAGTACGCTAACATTCAGGCGTTCCTGCCGTGAAGGCGTGTGCGGTTCGTGTGCCATGAATGTGAATGGCAAGAACACGCTGGCATGTACCAAGGCGATTAGCGATTATCCCGGCACCATCAAAATTTACCCACTACCGCATTTACAAGTCGTCAAAGATTTAGTGCCGGACATGACCCATTTTTATGCCCAATATGCGGAAATAAAGCCTTGGCTAACCGCCAAGACAGCACCACCAGCAAAAACTGAACGCTTACAAAGCAGGGCAGACCGCGACAAGCTGGACGGTTTGTATGATTGTGTATTATGTGCGTGTTGTTCCGCCAGTTGCCCCAGCTACTGGTGGAATAGTGATAAGTACCTTGGCCCTGCGGTGTTGTTGCAAGCCTATCGCTGGTTAGCCGATAGCCGCGACGAAAACACCGAGGAGCGGCTAAACCAGCTTGACGATGCTTTTAAACTATACCGCTGCCACACTATCATGAACTGCACGGATACCTGCCCGAAAGGGCTGAACCCCGCGAAAGCTATCGCGGAAACCAAAAAACTTCTGGTGAATCGAAAAGCTTAAGCTGCAAACATGGGTATGGACGATCTGGCTAAATTAAGATGGCAATGCCGACGGGGAACTAAAGAGCTGGACTTGATGTTACTTGATTACCTCGAAACACGTTATCCAACTGCCAGTGTGGAAGAAAAAGCCCGTTTTGTGGAGTTGCTAAAACTGGATGATACCGACTTAATGGCGCAAGGTTTTGACATGCATGGTGGCACTCGTCAATAAGCTATTGTTGGTAATGCTTTATATGTACCGATGGCTGTGGCGGTGAATCGGCGAGGATAGTGTTCGACCTGGTAGCATTAAATCCGTTCGCTGTAACCCCATCGATTCATTCAGCCCAGTTTTTTGCCCTATTAACGGCTTTCTGCCAAAAATGCTTGAGTGTTTCAACCTGCTCCGTTGGTAGTTTAGGCGTAAATGTCTGGTTGATGCGCCATGACTGCTTGAGTTCTTCTAACTTCCAAAAACCGACGGCAATCCCTGCCAGGTAAGCTGCACCCAGGGCAGTCGTTTCTAGGTTATCTGGTCGGGCGATGTTGATGTTGGAAATGTCCGCCTGAAATTGCACCATCAGGTTGTTATTGGCTGCTCCACCGTCTATCCGTAACTCTGTAATGGCTTCGCCACAGTCCAAGCCCATAGTCTGCAACAGCTCATCGACCTGAAAAGCGATGCTTTCCAGTGCCGCCCGCGCCAAGTGTGCATGGGTAGTGCCACGGGTAATCCCGAAGATAGCACCACGGGCGTTGGGGTCCCAATGCGGTGCGCCAAGGCCCGTCAATGCCGGCACAAAGTAAACGCCACCGTTATCGCTTACGCTGCTGGCCAGGGCTTCAGAATCGGATGCCTGTTTAAATACCATCAAGCCATCACGCAACCACTGCATGACTGCGCCGCCCATAAACACGCTGCCTTCCAGGGCATAGGTGACTTCATCGCCAATTTGCCAGGCAATGGTGGTGAGTAAGTTGTGTTTTGAAGCCACTCTTTTGTTGCCGGTATTCATATTTAAAAAACAACCTGTACCGTAAGTACATTTAGCCATGCCGGGTTGATTGCATAACTGTCCGAACAGTGCTGCTTGCTGATCGCCAGCAATAGCGGCAATGGGCATACCTGCACCAATTTCGGGATGTTGTGTTAGCCCGTAGATTTCGCTGGATGTTTTTACGATGGGCAGCAAGGACGGCGGTATATCGAATAGCGCCAGCAAGTCCGCATCCCAGCGAAGTTCCTCGATGTTGTATAATAGGGTGCGGGAAGCATTGGTTACATCGGTAATATGCAATTCACCCTGGGTAAGGTTCCAAGCCAGCCAGGAATCAATCGTGCCGAAAGCCAGTTCGCCACGTTCGGCTTTAGCTCTGGCTCCTTCGACGTTATCCAACAGCCATACAATTTTGGTTGCGGAAAAATAAGCATCAAACAACAGCCCGGTTTTGGCCTGTATCATTGGTTCATAACCCAAATCTTTAAGCCGAGCGCACTCGCCCGCAGTCCGTCTGTCTTGCCAGACGATGGCATTATGAATAGGCTTGCCCGTTTTTCTTTCCCATAGGACAACGGTTTCCCGTTGATTGGTGATACCGATTCCGGCTATATCAGACGGTTTCAGGTTTTTTTCCTTCATTACTTGTTTAAAAACATCAACCTGGGATTGCCAGATTTCTTCGGCATCATGCTCCACCCAGCCTAGCTGTGGATAATGTTGCTTGAATTCCTGTTGGGCGACGCCAACGGGTTGGGCATCCTGGTTATAAAGGATACAACGTGAGCTGCTGGTGCCTTGGTCTATGGCGAGGATGTATTTCATAATTGGTTTTTAATAGTCGATTTTCACAAAGAGTGCTATTCAAGACCTAGCAATCGTTGATTAACGGTTATGATTAATTAGGGGCATTAAAGCTTTGTCAGCTCATTCATGTCAATCTAACATTAGCAGACAGGCTGGCCATTTGCACTTGGCTACAGTCACTGAGGGGGGAACCAATACGGCAATGGGCACTTTTTACCACACCAGAAAAGCTACTCAATTTATTTTGAACTTGGTTTTAGATGGAAAATCCTTTACTATCCTCCAGATAATTTCACGAAGGGGTGTTAGCTCAGTTGGTAGAGCAGTGGACTCTTAATCCATAGGTCGAGAGTTCGAGCCTCTCACACCCCACCATAAAATCAAAGGCTTAGATGATTTTCGCTAAGCCTTTCTAGTTATGTGTAGTAAATTTGTCACAGATTTGAATTTCCAGCGTATTCTTCTAAGTGCTTACTAGATAAGTGGGCATACCGCAAAACCATCGTCAAATCAGCCCATCCACCTAATTCTTTAAGTATATGAAGTGGAGTACCATTTTGTACATGCCAGCTTGCCCAAGTGTGCCAAGTCGTGCCATCGAAAATCGGCAATGTCCGCTCTTATTAAAGCTTTTACCCAGGCATGGTTATTGGCGCGAGTAACTGGATTACCTTTATACGTAAACACATGAGTACTATGCTTGCCAATCTGTTGCTGGATAACCGCCAAAGCGTCGTTGTTCAACGGTACAGCAATAGCTTTTTTACCCTTTGCTTGTTCTGCATGAATCCAAGCACAATGTCGTTGCATATCTATTTGATCCCATTGCAAGCCCGTTACATTGCTTTCACGTAGCCCAGTTGACAAAGTAAAACGCATCATTGATTTCAAATGTTCTGGCAATTCATGAATTAACCTGCCTGACTCTTCGTGCGACAGCCATCTAACCCTTGTTGAATTCTCTGGAAGCAATCTTACGCTTGGAGTTGAATCCAGCCATTCCCAATCCTGTTTTGCTCTATTTAAAATTGAGCGCAATAAAGCCAGCGTTCTATTAACTGTTCCATTACTCACGCCTTCAATTAGTTTGGCGCTTTTTATAGCTTCTATCTTGGTTTTCGTTATTTCATCGAGATTGCTATTATGCAGGTGGATGTCAAGCCAGCGCAGTCTCACCTTGTCTGTTTCAATGCTTTTTTTATGGCTTGATTCAGATAGCCACCTTATAACAGCTTCTTGCCAAGTATAGCGGGGCTTATCCCCCAAGTTTTTAACCCGCCAGGCTTCAGCTTTTAATCGATCATGTAATTCTTGTGCCTCCTGTTTTAGTTGAGTCCCAGCAGTTTGTTGTATTCTGCGTCCGTCAGGCGCGGTGAACTGAATCCACCACGTTTCTTTTCGCTTGTAGATTGACATGTTTTTTTATCCTCTTGTTCAAGTTCGTCAATCACTTGCAGTCCTCGCCGTGGTTCAGAATAACGCCCGGATACCCAATCTGCAAGATGTTCTTTGACAAATATCCAGCACTTCCCCGCCTTCCTCCCTGGCACATGTCCCGCCCTTGCTTTACGGCGCAAGACTTCGGGGTTCATTTTAAGAAAATCAGCGGCTTCATTTAGGTCTAGTGTTTTCATGGTTCCTCAAGCTCAATAAAGCCTGTCTAATTATTCTCGACAGGGAACAAAGCGCCTCGATTAACGAGTACTGATATTTTTGCGTCTTTAATAAAAGCTTCATTAGTTTGGTCAAAATTTCCGGGTTCAGCCGATAGGTCCATCTAGCGGCAATTCACATTCTATGAGGGGAGGATTCCTTTGCTGAAATCTTTGCCGTGATAATTTATTTGCACACTGTCTTGCAAATTCCTGTGCTTCGTCTTGATGATGCGGTTTCGACATAGGATCATTGCAGCGGCTAATTCGATATATCCATTATTGCACAATAATTGATATATCGAATATATATTTAACAGATGCGGTAAATTTAGTTATCATAAAACTTGTTATGTGGTTTATATCCATTTTATTATTTTCTGTTTTCATTTGCTTTTTTTGCCCATTGCCTACAGTTGGGTGCTTGATGAGACAGCGGCATTTACCATGCGCGATCATAGCAATGACCCAACACTCTGCTTTTGCCGATTTAGATTGACCGTCTAGGTCTGTTCCTTTCGGTAGTTCTGGTAACGGCGTGTCCAAAGCATCGGCAATACATCTATGTCTAAAACTAATTTTTAGCGGCTAAATTAATTTTTTTGGCTTTTGCCTGCCTTATTTGGATGGTTTTTTGCAATCGATTGACTCCATGATGGGAATCAACGATACTGACCATTATATTATGCAATCAGTATAACGAATATTAATAACTTATGGTTGCATCGCTTAAAGCGAACCAATGACGATTACACCGCATATCTTGTCTTGCAGGGTGCGTTCAATGATTGATGATTCATATCGGAATAATGAGTGTTTTTGACTATCGACAACCGATACACAATGAACTTGCGATGCCCTCATGAATATAAGTGAAAATGTCATAGAACAAAGGCTCGTTAATTTAGGCAAGCGTGTATCAGCGCGAGCAATTGATAATAAAAATTATCAACTTCCACTATGGCCAGAGCCAACCAGAGGGATACCCAACCCAGTTTTGCGCGGGGCATTATTCGCCGCTGTACAAGGTAAAAACAGGGCTGTTTTTCAGCGTGAACTATTAGCTTGTCAGAAAGGGCTGCAAATTCGTTTTACCGGGATTCAGTTGGACCAGTCAGACCTTGATGTTTGGGAACAAGGTTTACATTTAGCGAGACTTCACCCATTAGGAACGCGTTGTGAATTTTCCGTGTATGGTTTTTTAAAAGCGTTAGGCCGAAAAACAGGGAAAAGTGAGCATGAGTGGTTAAAAAATTCGTTTGCCCGGCTCATGGGTTGCGGGGTTGAATTAACCGACCAACTGGAACATAAAACCTATGGCGGAAGTTTGTTGGAGTTTATGCGGGATGACCTGAGTGGCCTTTATGTGGTTATCTTCAACCCCAAGATACTCACTTTCTACGAAGGCGGTTGGACGGCCATAGATTGGCAAGACCGGCAGCGCTTACGGGGAAAGCCTTTGGCGCTATGGTTGCACGGTTATTTGGCTAGCCATGCCAAACCCTATCCGATAAAGATAGACACTATCCGCGCCTTTAGTGGCAGCAACAATAAGCAAATTGAAGGCTTCAAAAGAAGCTTGGTTGCCGCATTAAACGAACTCAAAAAAATAGATTTCATCTTGGGTTTTGATTTTGATGGCGACACGGTGATCATCAACAAGCCGCCTACACCCTCGCAGCAGCGTTTTCTTTTTAGTCAATAAGTACGGGGAATGCGTGCTACCCTCAATATTTCACGGGATACGATACACCAATTTCATGGTTGAAAATAATCTGCTAGTGAAATTGCTGCCGCCCTTGTCAAGTAAAAATATAGCAAATATTTTTGGCGAAGAAAAGCTCATGGTATGCAAATTCCAAGAAGCCTGTAAGCGTGTCGAGACCCTGTTATCAACAGATTTGTTAACGACCTACAATATCACGGGATACGGTACACAAAAGCACGGGATACGATACATATGTTTCACGGGATACGATACATCGCCACGGGATACGACACACCCATTCCACGGGATACGATACACCAATGTCACGGGATACGATACATAGGTTTCACGGGATACGGTACATAGGAATAATCAATGAAAAGGCTTGAAACCCTTGCCCAGCAAGCCTTGCAGGATGTCGCGAAAATTGACTAATCTTCTTCTAATCTATTTTAATCTTTCTTTAAACAGCAGGCTTATTGTCGATTTTTTAATTAATGAAACGTACCTCCAGAAGAAAAGGCGAAGCAGGACATAGCTGTTTACTATTCAATAATGGCTGTTGCCTAACTGCCAACGATAAGCGGAGCCAGGACAAGTGGCTTTTTAATTTTTTTGGCTTTGGTGTTAAGGTAGAGATCACTCTTCGGACATGGTAATTCAATGCCACCTAGTTTTTTCAAGCAAGTCTTGCTCATCAGCCAGTTTGAACTCAAACGCGGCTTTGCGACCCGTAAAGGCTTGTTGTCAGTGGTGACCTTCGGGGTCGTTTGGTATTTTGTCTTGCTGTATCCGCTTCGGTTTGTTGCCGACTTGTTGGTGCAAGGAAAAGGCCTCCAGCACAACTCCAGCTTTTTGGAATTTATCGGTTTTGGCTCATTGCAACATTGGCCGATCCCTGAATTCGGGGTGTATTGGCAATTTGCGCTGCTTATCTTCCCGATGTTGAGCATTACGGTTGCCGCCGACCAAACCAGCTCTGACCGTGAACGCGGCACCTTGCGTTTTATCGTCTTGCGGAGCAGCCGTGACAGCCTGTTCTTTGGCCGGTTTGCAGGCGTAATGGCACTCCAGGCCCTATTAATCGGTGCAACCGCAATCAGTGTCCTTGTCATGGTGCTTTATCGTGATGTCTCTCTGTTTCCTTCAGCATTGCCGGACTTGGCAGTCATTTTAATTAATGTAACCTTAGCCGTATTACCCTTTACCGCCATGATGGCGGCCTTATCCGCCAAGGTTAAATCGGCACGGCAAGCGACCCTGTGGGCGATCCTGATCTGGACGTTCCTGGCTAGCATCATCAGCGGACTTGCTTACTATTTGCCAGTCCTTGATGTTTTTAAATATCTGATCCCTGGCTATCAATTATCTGACCTGGCGCAACTGTCAGAATGGCAAACGCTGCAACTGGCCTATATCCCACTCTTGCAAAGCCTTGTGTTACTGGCTCTTGGACGTTGGATCATGGCGAGGCAAGCATTGTGAAGGCTGCAATCATTGAATGCCGTCAACTTTGCCATGTGTATTCGGGAAAACCCGCTCTGACCAATGTCACAATTACGTTGGCTGCGGGTGAGCCGATTGGTCTGGTCGGCCCCAATGGGGCGGGCAAGACCACCTTGTTCAATATCCTGTCCGGATTCTTGCACCCCACCCATGGCACCGTCAATCTATTCGGTTATCCGCCTGGTTCATCGGAGCTCATCGGAAAAGTCTCGGCACTCCCGCAGGACGCACGCTTAGACCCCAGTTTTACCATTGGCGAACAACTGGTCTTCTATGGCCGTTTACAGGGCATGACCAAACCACAGGCAACCTTGGAAGCCAGCAGGGTTTTAGAAGCCGTCTCATTGACAGAAGCTGCCAAAGAAAAACCAACTGCACTCAGCCATGGCATGGCCAAACGGGTGGCGATTGCACAGGCGCTGATCGGTAAACCTGGGTTGATATTGCTGGATGAACCCACCGCAGGTCTTGATCCAATTAATGTCAGGACGGTACGTAAAATAATTGCTGACCAATCGTCAGTAACCACATTTGTCATCAGCTCCCACGATTTGGCAGAACTTGATCGTCAGTGTAGACATATATTACTGCTGGAAAAAGGCGTTTTGCAGCCAGAGACCATTGGCTTAGATGAAGAACAGGCTGCCACCCGTTTTATCACCCTGCAAATGGAAGACTGCCCTGCACAGGAAGTGATGGCCAAACTCCAGGCGCTGGAAGGTGTTTTAAAGGTCACCAACCCCCAAAAGAATGAATTTATCGTGGAATATAACCCCGACCTTCAACCCAGTATGGATCAGCAACTGATGCAGTGCCTTGGCGCAAACCATTGGCAATACCGGCAGTTGAGCCACGGCAAGACATTGGAAGAAAAACTGTTCTTTAGCGACTAAGGGTAGTTGTTTTATGCTTAGCCATGTTGAATCATGGCGATTATATTTAACTGGATAAAATAGCGATCGCTAAAGAAACCTTTTTTAAAGTGACATTGAGTTAACTTATGGGGCTAAAAGTAGAAAAATTGGCGAATATCGAATCTGTCACGTTAGGCCATTACAACCAGAACGCCGACGCGTTTTGGCAGGGCACCAAAGACCATGACGTGGCCCAAAACTATGCGGCATTTTTGGCTCCGTTCCCCAAGGACAAAAAGCTGGATATCTTAGACCTTGGTTGTGGCCCAGGCAGGGACCTTAACTATTTCCAGTCGCTGGGACACAGGCCCGTTGGCCTGGATGGCAGCGAGGTGTTTTGCGGGATGGCCCGGCAGTACACGGGTTGCCGAATACTCCAGCAGACGTTCCTTAACCTAGATTTGCCCAGCATGGCTTTCGATGGCATCTTCGCAAACGCCGCCTTGTTCCATGTTCCCGGCCAGGAACTGCCAAGGGTGCTTGATGACTTATATACGGCATTGAGGCCGGGCGGAATCTTATTCCAGTCCAACCCACGGGGCGACGGCGAAGGCTGGGCAGGCCAACGGTACGGCCATTATCTGCAATTTGAAGCCAGCAAGCGATTCCTGGAGGAAGCGGGATTTGAAATACTTGACCATTTTTACCGTCCTTCAAACAGGCCTAGACATGAACAGCCGTGGCTGGCCATTGTGGCCACTAAGCCATGGCATTTACGACGTTAGAGCTAATGCCACCGCCACGATTAAGTGCTCAGATGTTGGCGTCGACAAAAATGTCCCTAAAGTGGGCGATGAAGTCAAGATTGCCAACCAAGTAGAGGCGACCGAAGACTGACAAAGTTAACACCAGTTTATCTGGAGACATTAAAACCCCCTGACATTAAGTTCCGTATGAAAAAACGAATAATTACTGATACTTTGCCTTCGAACGAAGAGTTGAATTCACGCTGGTTGGATTTGGAGGTACTTGCAGAGGTTGAAGTAACCAAAGGCTATCCTATTGAAGGAGCCTTGTTACCTAATCAGAGTCATGGTTGGAAAGCCGGCATACCAGGAAAACAAACCATTCGCCTTCTTTTTAATCAAACTCAAGCCATCAAGCACATCCATCTTTGTTTTCTGGAGACCGGCTTGGTACGAACGCAAGAGTATGTCCTTCGTTGTTCTCATGACAATGGACTGACATTCGAGGAGATCGTTAGGCAACAGTGGAATTTTAGCCAGGACGGGAGCAATAAAGAGGTGGAAGATCATTTGGTGGCGATTTCCAATGTGTCAGTGCTCGAATTGATTATTACCCCCGATATAAACAACGAAAATGTATTGGGATCACTTGAACAACTGAGGCTGGCGTGACCTACAAGCAATTGATTCAATTGTTTCATGGTTACAACAAGCTTTATGCATTTTGACATCATGCTCCATAGCAGCCATTGGCTCAAATCAACCAACGCATACGTTGTCGGCCATTAGCGGGCGTTGGCAGTTGCCAGCGGTAAAGCTTCGTTTCTGTCATTGCAGACTTTCAGCACTGTCTTCGGGATCACTAAGTCCGACATTTG
>JAYVGW010000240.1:0-8608 GCA_043771735.1 Methyloglobulus sp. | reverse complement strand
GTCTGGTCGCCGAAGTGGAGAAAAAACCGGCAATTCTTTTCATGCGAATCTTGATAAAGATGGTCGATGCGATCGGTATTGAATAGCGATGTCCGCCGCTTGATCCCATGGACTTCATAGCCTTTGCCCAGCAAAAACTCGGCAAGATAGGCTCCGTCTTGGCCAGTAATACCTGTGATAAGTGCTTTTTTTCCTGTCATAGTCGTTACGTTTTTTTATTGTTGATAAATTTCGATGTTGTGATTAGCAACCCTATTCATGTGTAAGGGAGTCTCTAGCCCCTATGCCGTTGGCTTGAGCAAAGCCCTCTCCAGAGGGAGAGGGTTGGGTGAGGGCAAGTCAAAATAAGGAAAAAGGCCATTTATATCCCCTCATCCCAACCTTCTCCCTGAAGGAGAAGGAGTCTATTCCCAAAGGGAGAAGATAAATTTTGAGTTTTTAGAACCCCCTTAATTCTTTCAATTGCTTACAAACATGCTCAACTTGTGTCTTTGTAATATCAAAGTAACTGGGTAAATTCAATCCCCTTTGATAGACCTTATGGCAAACAGGCGTATCTGCGCTTCCGTACATTGGCATATCTGATACTGGATAAAAATAAGGCCTGCTATCGATACCCTTAGTTTTTAAATCTTTTATCAAATCATCCCGTTGGTTTTCTGCATAGCCATCAAGTTCTAAGCAAACCATCCAATAAACGTTTTTCGCCCAGCTTGCTTGATGATTAAGCCTTATGCCTTCCACATCGTTCAATAAGTTTTGATACCACTCAAAAATCTCTGTTTTCTTGGCAAGAATCTCATCTATTCTCTCAAATTGTGCCACACCAAGGGCGGCTTGCAGGTTTGTCATACGGTAATTAAAACCAACTTCGGTATGCCAATAGCGCTTCTCTTTGCTCATGGCATGATCCCTTAGATGCTTCATCCGATGATACAAGCTTTCATCGTTTGTCGTTATCATTCCGCCTTCACCGGAGGTGATGATCTTATTGCCATAAAAGCTGAAAACGCCTACTTCCCCTAACCCGCCGACTTTTTGACCATTAACTTCTGCACCATGTGCTTCGGCAGCATCTTCCACCACTAAAAGATTATATTTTTGGGCAATCTTATTTATCTCAGCCATATTTGCGGGATGCCCGTAGAGATGAACGGGGATAATGGCTTTTGTTTTAGGTGTGATGGCGTTTTCTATGGCTTGTGGGCTGATACAAAGCGTCTGTTCATCGATATCGACAATCACAGGCTCTGCACCCGTGAATTTAACTGCGTTTGCAGTCGCCACAAAAGTTAGGTCGGGGACAATAACTTCATCCCCAACCTTAATGTCCAAAGCCACTAAAGCTAGATGTAAAGCGGTAGTGCCATTGGATGTGGCTATTGCATATTTTGTGTTGCAATATGCGGCAAACTTTTCTTCAAATGAATCGATATATTTACCCAGCGATGATACCCAGCCAGAACTGACTGCATCGGTGACGTAATCAATCTCTTTTTGTGTGATTGAGGGCTGGGATATGGGGATAAAAGTCATTTTTTTAATTTCCTTATCTTTCTTGTTACTCGATTTATCTTAAGAAACCTCTGAATAAGTCCTTCGACAAGCTCAGGACGAACGGTAAGCGTTTGATTCCGTTCGTGGTGAGCTTGCATCACAGGCACTTCCTTTGGTCGTCGAACCATGAATGGAATCAACTTGTTCAGAAGATTCTTAAATATTCCCTGCATGATTAAAACATATTCATCATTTATGGAAATACTCAGTAGTTACACGAAATATCGAGATTTTACTGTGTTAGCAGGCATCCCTATCAAAAAGCCAATAGCCATATTAATAGTTAATAGCCCCTAATTATTTAGTGATTCAAGCCTGACAATAGTGTTTGGTTTATTTATTGGGAACATTTTGAGGGGTAATCTTGTATCTGAGAATACG
Source organism: Methyloglobulus sp. (assembly GCA_043771735.1). Taxonomy (GTDB): domain Bacteria; phylum Pseudomonadota; class Gammaproteobacteria; order Methylococcales; family Methylomonadaceae; genus Methyloglobulus. The sequence goes on along the minus strand of JAYVGW010000240.1, from coordinate 6,670 downwards.
TACGAATACTTATGGAAACCTTTATAAATTCAAAAACTCCTTCTCCCTTTGGGAGAAGGCTGGGATGAGGGCTTTAAAATCAATTGGTTATTTCCCTAACCCTAGCCCTCTCCCAGAGGGAGAGGGGATTATTAGAGGTTCCCTTATGCCTGATTTTTATCGGTGTTGTGCCTTGATTGACGGTTTACTGGGACACATCAATCTTTAAAGATTTTAACCCTATCTTTTAACAGCACTTACCCGCCTGCGTCGCTGAAGGAACTTCGATCAACCGACCTGAGGCAACATCGTAGATATAGCCATATATGGGGATGTTGCCTGGGACTAAAGGATGGCACCGGATGCGGCAAACATCTTCGGTGACGCTTTCTTCTTGCGTTTTGACGGTCAACCAGTTGATGTATTTGCCTTCGGTGCAGCCTGGGCCTTCGCAGCAGTCGTGCCAGCCGTTTTCGTCGATAGACGCGGTTTTAAGGCTTTTTGACAGCAAATCGCCCATGATTTCGTTGGTGAACAATTCCATGCCGCAGTTGGTGTGATGGATAACAAACCATTCCTTGGTCCCCAGTAGCTTGTAAGAGATAACCAGCGAGCGGATCGCATCGTCACTGGCACGGCCACCCGCATTGCGGATGACGTGGGCATCGCCTTCTGATAGTCCGGCGTATTTGGCGGGGTCTAAACGGGCATCCATGCAGGTTAAGATAGCGAAACTTCTGGCTGGCGGCAGGGCTAACGAGCCTTTGTCGCCGAAATTATTGACGTAGTCCCTGTTTGCGGACAGCACTTCGTTAAGAATGTTACTCATGATTAGCTCCGTATTATTTAGTTATTATCGGGTAATAAAAAGCCGCTTGACTCAATCATGTTACATGAAAAAACCAAGCGGCATTAACTATCTCCGAGACGAAGTGTATACTCATCACCCAAGGTTTTGAATAGCGTAATATATTTATAGAATATAAACTGAAAGTTTATAGTATGGATAAGTTAAATAACATGCAGGTATTCTGCCGGATTGTTGAACTGGGCACTTTTTCCGCCGTCGCCAGGGAAATGGATTTGTCCGCGATGATGATCAGCAAGTACATTGCCCAACTTGAAGAATCCCTGGGGGTTGCACTGCTAAACCGGACTACCCGTAAAATCAGCCTGACTGAGGCCGGGGAAGTCTATTACCACCGCAGCAAGCAATTACTTGATGATTTTTCTGAGTTGGATGAATCCACTTCCCAACTGGGTAGAAACGTAAAAGGTACGCTAAGGATCAGTGCTTCGATTGATTTTGGCGGCCTTTATATGGTTCCCGCTATTGAAGCCTATCAACAAGCCTATCCCGAAGTTAAGATCATGATGACGCTGCATAACAGCCAGGTGAATTTGAGCGAGGGCAGCATTGACCTTTCTATTTTGGTGACAGACAGCCTTGATTTGGGCGTGGTTGCCAGGAAAATCGCCGAAACCCGGTTATGCACTTACGCCTCCCCGGCTTATATCAGGCAATACGGCGAGCCCAAAACGATTGAGGAATTAAAGTTTCACCATTGCCTTTACAATACCGATACACCGCACAAAGATTACTGGATTTATAGGGTCGAAAAAGAAGAAGTTAAAGTCAAAACGGCATGGCGTTTCGCTTCAAATAATGGCAGGGCGTTATGCCAAGCGGCAGCTTTGGGGATGGGCATAACGCAAGCGCCGGAACTTGCGGTGGCGACGTACCTTGCCCAGGGCAAGCTGGTGGAAATATTGCAAGATAACCGTATCCCGTCCCTTGCGATTTATGCGACTTACTTACAAAGGCGGTTTCTGCCCGCCAAATTGACGACGTTTGTGGATTTTTTAATCCGTTATTTTGCTGAGAATGATATGGGTGATTCGCAATAATTTATCGTCCTCACTCTCGCATGGGGGCGTAGATACGCTACTGCTCCACCGGCATGGGACGCTTGAGCATGGAAGCCATGAATATGTTTGGGGCCATTAGAGCCGGTCTTTTCGACAGTTTCAAGGCAAATATTGACTATTCGCTTTTCCTGAAATGCCGGTACAGCAAGGCCTAATTCACGGAACCTTTCATTTTGCTTTGCACACAAAAAAGGCAACTTGACGTTGCCTTTTTAAGGAATCATTGTAAAAAATGGGCTTACAATTTTTCTTTGATACGTGCTGCCCTACCGGTAAGGTCACGCAAGTAATACAACTTGGCGCGGCGGACATCGCCACGGCGCTTAACAATTATCTCACTGATTATTGGGCTGTGGGTTTGGAATACCCGCTCTACGCCAGTGCCGTGGGAGATTTTTCTTACGGTGAACGCAGAATTCAAGCCACGGTTACGTTTTGCAATGACGATGCCTTCGAAAGCCTGAATCCGCTCACGCTCGCCTTCTTTGACCTTGACTTGCACAACCACGGTGTCACCGGGGCCAAAATCAGGGATTTGTCTTAGCTGTTCTTTTTCTAATGCTTCAATTATGTTGCTCATCACCACACCTGTGTTTAATTCAATTCAACTTGATTTATAAATTCTTTCAGCAGCTTTTCCTGCTCCGCCGTTAATGTTTTCCCTTTTAGCAAGTCGGGACGTTTCTGCCACGTCCTGCCTAATGCTTGTTTGGTGCGCCATCGGCCAATGTCTGCATGATTGCCGCTTAACAACACGTCCGGCACCGGCACACCTTCAACTTGTTCAGGGCGGGTAAAGTGCGGATAATCCAGCAATCCATCAACATGCGAATCTTGCTGGGCGGAATCTTCATCACCCAACGCGCCTGGCAATAACCGCGTGATTGCATCAATGACCACCAATGCAGCCAACTCACCGCCGCTGATGACATAATCACCGATTGACCACTCTTCATCGCAATCCAGTTCGACAAAGCGTTCATCCACGCCTTCGTAGCGGCCTGCAACCAGTATAAGCTGCGATAACGCGCAGGCTTCTGCTAGTAATGCCTGGGTGATCGGTTTGCCTTGTGGGCTTAAATACACTACTTTGGCTGAACCTGAACCCGCCTGTCTTGCATCGTTTAGTGCATCATGCAAGGGCTGGTATTTCATCACCATGCCAGGGCCACCGCCGTAAGGTCGGTCATCCACTGTCCGGTGCTTATCTGTCGTGTACTCTCTAGGATTCCACGCCGACAATGCAACAATTCCGCGTTCTTGCGCCCTGCCCGTTATGCCGTAACTTGCAGCGGAAACGACCATTTCAGGAAACAGCGTTAGCACATCAAAGCGCATGATGACCGTTAAAAATCAGCATCCCAATCGACGACAATCTTACGTCCGGCAACATCAATGGATACTACTATTTGCCCTTTAATAAATGGCAATGCCCGCTCCCGCTCTCCTTTGACCAGAAGAATGTCGTTAGCGCCGGTTTCAAATAAACTGTCCACTTTGCCGAGTTGAAAGCCTTCCAGGTTTTCAACGTCCAGCCCAATCAAATCTGTCCAGTAATATTCCCCTTTTGTCAGGGCTGGTAACTGGTCATGGGTGATATACACATCCCAACCCATGAGGAGCAGGGCTTGATCCCTGTCGGTTACGCCCTCAATCTGGGCGACTACACCTTTACCTTGAAGCTGACCGCTTATTACTTTAACTGATTTATCCTGACCACTTTTTTTAAGCGACCAATGCTTATAGCTAAGGATATTTTCTCTGGGTTCTGTGTAAGAAAATACTTTTACCCAGCCTTTTAAGCCAAAAACGCCGGAAATCTTCCCGACATTAATAAGATCTTGATTGGACAAGCTGTTTTCAAAAAGCTGGCTTTAGGCTGCCGCTTTTTGGGCATCTTTTATCAATCTTGCAACACGCTCAGAAGGCTGTGCGCCTTTGGATTTCCAATAAACGACGCGTTCACTGTCCAAAGATAATTTGGTTTCGTTGCCACGGGCGACCGGATTGAAAAAGCCAATTCGCTCGATATAACGGCCATCACGGCTACTTCTGCTGTCTGTTACAACAACATGGTAAAAAGGGCGATTCTTCGCACCACCTCTGGAAAGACGAATAGTTACCATTTTTTATAAGTTCCTCAAAAATATTCAGTCAAAATCAATCCGCCTATTCTACGCGAAATTGTTCATAAGTGAAGAATAAATTGGTTTTGATGCACAAAAATCGGTTTTCTAACCAACCGACATTATCTACGCATACCTCGGACATTGTTTTTTATGCCGCGCATCATATTGGCAATGTTGCCGCCTTTCATCTTCTTCATCATTTTCTGCATCATCAGAAATTGCTTAAGTAGCAAGTTAACATTATGCAATTCTTGGCCACAGCCACTCGCTATACGTTGTTTTCGGCTGCCTTTTATCAAATCTGGATAGCGCCGCTCTTGTTTGGTCATGGATTGGATAACGGCAATTTGCCGTGCCAGCATTTTGTCGTTGACCTGCTCTTTCATGGCTTTGGGTACGCTATTGATGCCGGGCAATTTATCCAGCATGGAAGCCACGCCGCCCATACTTTGCATTTGCTGTAGTTGCTCAAGAAAGTCTTCAAAATCAAACGCTTTGCCTTTTTGGATTTTTTTGGCAAATTTCTCGGCCTTTTCCTTATCGACCTTCTGCTCCATCTCCTCGATCAGGCTGAGCATATCGCCCATGCCTAATATTCGGGAAGCCAGTCGGTCAGGATGGAAAGGCTCCAAGGCATCCGTTTTTTCGCCCATACCTATAAACTTGATGGGCTTGCCGGTAATATGACGTATTGATAAAGCCGCACCACCGCGTGCATCGCCATCGGCTTTGGTGAGGATAACGCCAGTCAGCGGCAAGGCATCGTTGAAGGCCTTGGCGGTGACCGCCGCATCCTGCCCGGTCATGCTATCGACCACGAACAGGGTTTCAATCGGCTTGATGGCCGCATGTAACGCCTTGATTTCGGCCATCATATCGTCATCGACATGCAAACGACCCGCGGTATCGACGATGATGACATCCAGGAATTTTTTCTTGCCCGCTTCTATGGCTTGCTGGGCAATGGTGACGGGGTTTTGGGTCACATCGCTGTCAAAAAACTCAAGCGAAAGGCTGTTCGCCAGCGCTTCTAATTGTTTAATAGCCGCAGGACGGTAAACGTCCACACTCACCACGCCGACTTTTTTCTTTTGGGTTTCTTTAAGCCAGCGACCTAATTTGGCAACCGTTGTGGTTTTCCCAGCGCCCTGCAAACCTGCCATCAAGATGATTGCCGGCGGAACGGCATTGAGGTTGAGCTTCTCATTGGCATTGCCCATCACCTTGACGAGTTCAGCTTGAACCAGTTTCACCATCGCCTGGCCTGGCGATAGGCTAGCCTGTACTTCTTGCCCTAAAGCACCGGCCTTGACCTGTTCGATAAAATCCGTGACCACAGGAAGGGCAACGTCGGCCTCTAGCAAAGCCATGCGTACTTCGCGTAAAGTATCCTTGATGTTATCTTCGGTCAGCCGGCCTTGGCCTTTGATCTTTTTAAGGGTACTGGTTAATCGGTCGGTTAAATTATCAAACATGTCCTGATCTTTGGTTTTTTGGGGGAATCATTCCTGCCGCAAATGCGTTAGGACTCTAAATGCGGTATATTAACATAGCCGTGATTACTATTGCATCCAACGGACAATTCAAACAAGCGACACTCTTAAAAACAGCACCCATACTGATGAATGCCACCTTACTCGCCATTATTGCAATCTGCGCCTACTTAGGTAGTGCTGTCATGATAATAAGGCCACACTCTCTAAATAAGGGTAAATCAACCCGTGCGGCGCTTTTCTGTGCGTGGGGGGCGGTTGCCCTCCATGCTTCGTACACGGCCCTACTCGCACACCAAAACGCAGGCTTCAATTTCAGTTTTTTTAGCATGGCTTCCCTGGTGTCGCTGATAGTTGCCCTGCTGCTGCTGTTGGCAACACTTAGTAAACCGGTCGAAAACCTGGGTATCTTTCTTTTTCCCCTGACTGCATTGATGCTGGCACTAGACTTGTATTTCCCAGAGAAACAACGTTCTCTCGACACCCATAACTGGCAAATGAACGCCCACATCTTGTCAGCCATCATAGCCTTCAGCCTGCTCAACATTGCCGCTTTGCAAGCCATCCTACTTGCCATCCAAAACCAGCAACTTAAAAGCCACCCGCCCAAACGTTACATACAATCCATGCCATCGCTACAAAGCATGGAGTCGCTGCTATTTCAGATGATAGGCGCGGGTATTTTCTTCTTAACTATCACGCTGGCCAGTGGTTTTGCTTCCGAACAAGAAATGTTCGCGAAACAATTTGCCCATAAAACTTTTTTTTCTATTTTGGCCTGGTTTATATTTTCAGGCCTGCTGGTAGGCCGCAGCCGTTACGGATGGCGCGGGAGGACGGCCATCAAATGGACATTATTGGGGTTTATGTTTTTGCTTTTGGCTTATTTCGGCACCAAGTTGGTTGTCGAGCTTATCCTGCATCGCTAACCCAGCCACACAACACGCAAAAAAAAGCGTTTTGACTACTCCTTGGGCAAATGACCGGTGGCTGATAAATGGATGCCCAAGCAGCCTTTCCCCCGCCACAATCAGTGCTAGTTCTAGGTTCTGTTGACGTTTGGTAAAATATCTTTCTATATCAATAAGTTATAATTTGCCGCGTCTTTGTAAGGTATTGTTTTTGAAGACCTTATTTTGA
>JAYVGW010000239.1:0-12169 GCA_043771735.1 Methyloglobulus sp. | reverse complement strand
CATCGTTCAGGTTTAACAGCCAGTATTCGGGAATGCCGTGGCGTGCATACAATCGCAACTTCTGATTTTGGTCGAATTGTAATGAGGTGTCGGCGACTTCGATGAGTAACAAAACATCATCAGCCACGGGGTGTCGCGTTGAATAGAAGTCAGCATTCGGCTTTAACAGCATGAAGTCGGGTTCAGGTTCAGATAGGTCGCCGAGTTGGAGCGGATTTTGTATGCTGGCAATAACTTCAACTGGTGCAAGTTTTGTCAGCAACATATTTAGGCGATTTATATGTCCTGAGTGATTAAAACCTACCGGTGCCATGTCTAACATTTCTCCATTGATGAGTTCAATCCGGCTTTCAGGTGGAAAAATATTAGCCTCGCCTAATCTGCGCCATTCATCAAGGTTAGTTAAGTGTTTGGTAGGATTAACAGTGGCCATAAGTGTAAGCAAACCTAAGTAAAATCAAAGACAAATATAATGCGTTATGAATGAATTAGCAATACATCAAAATCTGATAAGTAATGGTATGACGGCGTTCCCTGTAGAAAAGATTCGTGCCGATTTCCCGATTCTGGCCGAAAAAATCCGAGGTAAAGACTTGGTTTATCTCGACAACGCCGCCAGTTGCCAAAAACCCAACGCCGTTATTGATGCCATTAGCCATGTGTATAGGCACGATTACGCCAACATCCACCGTGGTGTGCATACCTTGAGTGTCCGTGCTACCGACAAGTTTGAATCGGCACGGGAAAAAGTGAGGGGCTTCATTAACGCGGCGAGCGCTAAGGAAATCATCTTTGTGCGCGGTGCGACCGAAGCCATCAACCTGATTGCCCAAACCTACGGCAAGGCCAATATCAAAGTGGGCGATGAAATTGTCATTACCGCAATGGAACACCATTCCAATATCGTGCCTTGGCAAATGCTTTGCGAACAAACCGGTGCGGTGTTGAGGGTTGCGCCGATGAATATTCAAGGTGAATTGATTTACGAAGAATTTGAGGCTTTGTTGAATGACAAAACTCGACTCGTTGCCGTAGCCCACATGTCCAATGCCTTGGGTACGATCAATCCTGTAAAAAAGATGATTGATGCCGCCCACGCAAAAAACATTCCCGTCCTGCTGGACGGTGCACAGGCTGCCCCGCACATGCCTGTCGATGTACAGGCGCTGGATTGCGATTTTTATGTCTTCTCAGGCCATAAGCTGTACGGGCCTTCTGGAATAGGGGTAATGTATGGCAAACAGGCATTGCTGGAAGCCATGCCGCCTTATCAAGGCGGCGGTGACATGATCAAGACCGTTAGTTTTGAACAAAGCACCTATGCCGGTTTGCCGCACAAGTTTGAAGCCGGTACGCCGAGTATTGCGGATGTAATTGGGCTTGGCGCTGCTATCGATTATATCAATGAAATCGGCATGGTTGATATTGCCGCTTACGAAGCTGAATTATTGGCTTATGCTACCGAACAAGCCAAAAAAATCAAAGGGCTAAGGATAATTGGCGAAGCGGAAGACAAAGGCACCATCCTGTCTTTTGTGCTGGATAAAATCCATCCGCACGACATCGGCACCATGCTGGACAGCTTAGGGATAGCCATCAGGGCAGGGCATCACTGTGCCATGCCGGTCATGGATTTTTACGGCGTACCGGCAACGGCACGGGCTTCGTTTGCCATGTATAATACCAAAGAAGAGATTGATGTTTTGATGAAGGGGATAGTTTCATTAATTGAGGCGTTTGGTTAAAAGCTAAGGCATGGCCGAAAAATTATCATTAACATTATTAAAACAAATACTTAAAACCAAGACCAATGCCCAATTGATCGAGGATATTGCGTTCTTGTATAAAACATTCCCACAAGTGAAGGAGTACTACCAGTCCAGCTTTTCAGGGGGTGATGACTCGGCAATCCAACGCAAGTATAAAAACATTGTTAGGGCTGAGTTTGTGCCAGGGTTTAAAAAAACATTTCCTGACGCACGGGTGTCAGTTGCACGTAAGGCGATTTCTGAATACAAAAAAGTGGCAATCTCAAAGTACGGCATTGCTGACATTATGTTGTCCTATGTTGAAGCGGGGGTTATTTACACCAATGATTTCGGCGATATTGACCAACCGTTTTACAACAGCATGGTGAGTATGTATGAAAACACCTTAAAATTTCTAGCCAAGGAACAAATGCTTGCTGAATTTGATGATCGCTTGCTTACAGTCGTCAAAGATACAGATGGTATCGGCTGGGGCTTTCATGACGACCTTAAATATTGCTATGAAGAATATGTCGGTAATTCGGCATAAAAAGCTTGCCGAACTCCAACGATTAACAATCCTATGCGTTGAGAATGCTATAACGAAACCGTATCAACCAATACAACCCAAAGAAATTATCCATGTTTGAAGACTTACGCGACCTCTACCAAGAGGTCATATTCGACCACAACAGGAATCCCCGCAATTTTCGCGTGATGGCAGGTGCTGACCGGCAAGTGGAAGGCTTTAATCCCTTATGCGGCGACCGGTTGACCTTATACCTAAAAATGAATGGCGATAAAATCGTAGATGCCAGTTTTCAAGGCTCCGGCTGCGCCATTTCTACCGCATCGGTTTCTTTGATGACAGAGATTATCAAGGATAAAACCGCAGCCGAAGCCGATGCTTTGTTCAAAACCTTCCACGAGATGACCACTGGGAAAGATGAGCACATTAATCTGGAAGCGGTAGGTAAATTGGCGGTTTTGGCGGGTGTGCGGGAATATCCGGCACGGGTTAAATGTGCAACCTTGGCTTGGCATACGCTGGATGCGGCGTTGAAGAACGAACAGAAATCGATTTCCACAGAGTAAATGTTTGCCACGAAGTGCGTGGGGGCTGAGTGCCAAGGAAACTAGCCGTACTTTATGAAGGTCAGGGCGATCCCGTTTTATTCCGGCAACTGGCGACAAGGCTGGATATTCCATTAATAAGCTCCGCAGACCTAAATCTAAATAATGCCCAGCTATTATTTCTAAGCTGGCGCGGCGGTAGTTTGTCGTTACTGGACAGGGAAAGCATTAACAAGCGTGGCTTGACCGTCGAGATTGAACACCGCCCTGGTGAACAACTTTCCTGGCCTATTGCCAAGACCGGTGCTTTAGCCCGGGCACTGGGGCGTAAAACCAAAACGATTGTGGATGCCACGGCGGGTTGGGGACAAGATAGCCTTGCCATGTTTCGTATGGGTTATGTCGTGCTATCTATAGAACGCTCGCCGATTATGGCTGAATTATTGGCGGATGGCTTTGGTCGTTTAGCTAAGTTAGATTGGATGCAGCAGCTTGAGTTGACTCCACCCCATCTGCTGACTGGTAATGCCATTGAAATACTCGAACGATTGCCGGAACAACCTGATTGTATCTACCTTGACCCCATGTTTCCCCCCAAACGTAAGAAATCGGCTTTAGCTAAAAAAGCTATCATGGTTTTGCGCGATTTGGTGGGCGACGATATGGATAAGGAGCAGTTGTTTGCAACGGCATTTAAGGTGGCTGGAAAACGGGTGGTAGTAAAAAGCCCTGATTATGCCGAGCCACTAGGCGGCAAACCAAGCGAGAGTTTTCACGGTAAACTATTGCGCTATGATGTCTATTTAACACAAAACAAGGTGTAATTAAAAAATGTCAGATTGGATCAATGTCGCAGCACAAACTGCATTAGCTGATGGCGAGCATATTGTTGTGGATATTGATGGCACAGATGTAGCTGTCTTCAAAATTGATGGTCAATTTTATGCGATTGAGGATATTTGTACGCATGACGGGGCAGAGCTTGCCAGTGGCAAACTGGATGGTGATGAAATCATTTGCCCACGACACGGCGCAAGATTTTGTGTAAAAACCGGCGCGGTAAAATCCCCGCCTGCTTATGAAAACATTGCGTGTTTTCCAGTCAGGATTGAAAACGGCCAAGTTCAGATAAAAGATGAACGCTGGGACTGAACTATAATACGTAAATCAAAGTAACCAACTTTTACTATAAGCATATGTCACAAAACAACTCCACAAAAGCTGTCCTTTACGCATTTACAGCGAATTTAGGTATCGCCCTGGCCAAGACCGGTGCGGCGGTTTGGACAGGTTCGGGTTCCATGCTGGCAGAAGCCATCCATTCCTATGCCGATTGCGGCAACCAAGTGCTATTGCTGATCGGCATGAAGCGCTCGGGAAAAGAAGCAACACAAAAGCACCCCATGGGTTATGAGCGCGAATCCTATATCTGGTCGATGATGGTGGCGTTTATCCTGTTTTCGGTCGGTGGCGTGTTTGCTGTCCATGAGGGCTGGGACCGTTTTATCCATCCCCACGAAATTGAGAATGCCAATATAGCTTTGCTGGTTTTGGTGGTGGCTGTCGGTATGGAAGCTTTTTCGCTGAAAGGTGCGCTGTCGGCGATGGCAGAAGAAAAAGGCGATAAATCACTTTGGCAATGGTTTAAGCAGACCCATTCCAGCGAGCTGATGGTCGTTACCGGCGAAGATATTGCTGCATTAGTCGGTTTGGTCATTGCATTAGTGACCTTGGGTTTGGCGGTTTTAACAGGGAATACAGCTTTTGATGCAGTAGGCTCGATGTTGATTGGCCTGTTATTGATAGTTGTTGCAGGCGTGGTAGGTACAGAAGTCCATTCCCTGTTGATTGGTGAATCTGCCGATGACATTCGGGGTGGTGTACAAGGCTATCTTGAAGCCCAACCCTGCGTATTGCGGGTGTTTAATATTTGGGCGATTAACCACGGTAATTCTGTGATGGTGTCCATTAAGGCTGAACTCAAGCCCGAGATGACGGTTTTAAATGCAGTCAATGAAATTAACGCTATGGAAAGGCAGATTAAGCAAACCCACAGCCGCGTCAAATGGATTTTTTTTGAAATTGATAATGATGATTAAGCCTGGACACAAATAGATTTCAGGAGCGTCGTTGAAAAATCACACTAGCGCACTGCCCCTAAAATAATCAGCAAATAATCAGTAACCTTGGTGTTCAGGCGGGTTTTGGGATTTGTTGAGGACTGTCCCTAACAGGTTTTTTCCTGACAAAAGCTGTAAAGACTTTTTGACTTCGTCTGGTCGGCTTTTACCTTCTTCAACGACCATTAAAATTGCATCGTAGCAATCCACTGTAGAAAGTACATCATCCGTTGCCAACACGGGGGGCAGGTCGTAAATAATAATTTTTGATTGGTTGCGGCTATTGATTTCGTTCATTAGCGTTTTCATCTTAGGCCCTGTCAGTATTTCAGATGAGCCTACTGCTTGGCCTCTTCCAGGCAAGACAGTCAAGCGGTCAATCCCTGGGTTAATTAGGATATCCGACAAGGGCTTGTCTGAAAGAAAATAATCACGCAGGCCTACTTCATTTTCAAGGCCAAAATACCAATGGACTTTGGGATGCCTTAAGTCCAAGTCAACCAGAAGGACGGATTGGTTGACATCCATCGCCATCGCAATGGCCAGGTTGACGGCAACCGTGGTCTTGCCGGCACCTTGCGTTGGTGCGGTAACGGCAAAGCTATTCCAGCTGTTATCGCGCAGTTTTTTTAGGATTTTTGTCCTCAGCATGCGGAAAGCTTCGGAGTCAGCATTGTGGCTGTGTAAAGTGACAATCCGTCTTTGCCGCATGAGGTCAGGATCAAATTTATGCTGAACGCCCGCTTGCGCTGGGATCACTTGATCTTGGTAGACGTTTTTCAAAGGCGCTTCTGCTTTTTCTTGCTCGGCACTTTGAATAGCCTTGTCTAATGCGTCATGAATACTACCCATTGGTTTCTCCAGTTAGGTTGCAAATCCTTTTGGGACAGAGGGCAAAGTATACAACCAACAATCGGCTTGCAGCTTGAAAACAAAAAAATAATGTCAGGTTAAATTGCATTGCAGGTAGTTGATTCAGCTATTTGTTGCTTTTGGTGAATAGTAAGGGGATGCCATTTCAATCTAGAACAGCATACTTAGCCGATCTGAAACCCGGTTGAACACCATATCTAGCGGCATGTAGAAAAAATGGACGGCCATAGTGGCCCCAATAATCAGAAACAGGAGTAAGAGTGCAAAATTAATTTTATTTCTTCTGCTCCTGTTTTTGTCTTCCTGGTTTTCAATATAAGGGATGACGACCAACGGTTCTGAGCCTACCAAGTTCGTCAATACAGTATGGCTGCGGATGCTGTTATCCATAGTCTCGGCCAAAACGCCCGCACCTAAGCCACCAAAAACTGAAAACACGAAGCCGAGAAATAAGATCTTGATCCGGTTTGGCTTTTCAGGTTTTCCGGGTACCCTGGGCGGTTCAAGCAGGGTAAATTTCTCCGCTTTTTGTTCCACTTCCAGGTTTTGGGACAGTTTAGCCTCTAAAGATTTAGCGATTAATTCTTTGTATTTGGCTTTTTGGTTGTCCAAATCACGCATCAAGTCATAATAGCCGCGCTCAACTTGGTGGGTTTGCGACACATTGGCTTCCAGTTTTTTTAATTGTTCGGACAACGCTATTTTTTGCTGGCCAATATTTTTTAGTTCGACAGCAGCGACGTTGATTTCACTCTGTAACTGTAAGTAAACCGGATTATTTATGTTTGATTGTTGGGTGGATTGGTCATCCTTTTGGTCTTCGTAACCGTCGATTTTCCTTTTCAAGGCCCTAACATCAGGATGGGTGGCGGAATATTTCTTTAATAGACTGCGGTATTCGGCCTCGAGGGATGAGCGGCTTTCAATTTTCGTGGTTTTGCCGTCGCCGGCTTCTATAATGACGGGCTTGGTGGCGCTGATTTGAAGGCCTAAGCTAATCCTGCGTTCGTCCAGCATCTTTTCTTGCAATTGCAATTGTTGCAATGTGTTCTCTATCCTGCCTATAGAAGACATATTGACAGACAACAACTCTGGCAGGCTGCCGCTGTACTTCTCCTTATATTCGGCTATCTCATTCTCGCTTTTCTGGATTTCGAGTTTAAATTTTTCTGCTTCTTCTTGGAGAAATTTGGTCGATTCTTCTGCCCGCAGTGTCCGTGACCTGATGTTTTCATCCAAAAACAAAGTCACCAGTTCGTTAGCGATTTTTTGGGCAGTCACGCCCTCTTTATGGTCGAAAGCCAAGGTAAATGCCAGCGTGGCTTTGCTGTTGCTGCCATTGCCAACGACATCTGCATTGATTAGTTCAAGAGTGGTGGCGGCCTTAAACTGTTCTGCCAATACGGAGGTGTTTACTAATGATTTCTCTTTGGAATAAAGGCCAAATTTATCGATGATTTTGTTTAAATTGTCGATCGTCATCAGTTTTTGTTCGATTTGGCGGATACGTTCATCGGCAAAGCTGACCACTGTAGACCTAACCAAGTCGGTGGGTATATGTTGTTGCTCGATAAGTATGGTCGCTTTTGAACGGTAAACGGGGGGCAGGGCGATTGCCACTATGATGCTTAACAATAGTAAAGCCAGCATCGGTAAAATGATGGTGTACTTACGCCGACGGACAATTTTAAGGTAGTCTTTTAAGGTTTTTTCTTCTTCCAATTCCATGATTATCTCGACAGTTTAAAGCCTTTCCAATTATAGTTGATAGATAACATAAATAGGTTGGAATCAGCTACACCGTCAGTATTTCCGCTTCCTTGATTAATATTGTTTAGCTGTCCTTCTTGTGTCCTGTACCGATAGGTACCCGCCAGTGTCCAATCGGGCGATAACATGTACTTAACAGATGGTTGAATAATGAGGTTTTTCCGCGTTGATTGGTTGTTTGCCTGCGTTGATTGGTTATTGACCACATCGGATTCTTGATAGCTCGTGGTAAAGCTGGCGGATAATCTTTCTAAGATGTTATAGTTAAAATCCAAGCCGACGCTGGTTTGCTCTTGTAACTGCCCTTGGTTTGATGGGATCAGTGAGCGGCTGAAGTTAATGCCAGAAGTAAAGCTTTCGCCAGTGTAGTTAATTCCTGTGTCAGCCAGAAAACCTAATGAGCTGGTGCTAACATCGCCGATATTGGATTCGGTGTGGCGGACACCAACTGTCCCATCAAGATTCCAATTCTCTGACCATTCGTAATCGTTCGAGAAATTAACACCGACACTATCGAAGCTCGACGGGACGGGTGTGCCTGGGTTATTTGCCAGCAATTGCTGAGTGTTGTAATTGGAGTAGAACAGGTTGACCCCGCTGGTATAACGATCACTCCACAGCCGTTGCCAGGTCAAGTCAACATTGGTGGAGTCATAATTATTAAAATTATTGTTAAAACCCCCAGGATTGGGCGTAGCTGAACCCGAATTCGAGAAAGTCGTTTCAGAATACGTTGGGCTTAAGATCAAGCTGTTGATTTCGTCAATTTTATAACTGACGGAAGGCGATACTGACCAGGTGGTCATATCCGAATTCGTATTAAAATCACCACCTTTTTGTACGGCGTTATTACGGGACGGTGTGATTGACAGATTTGCGCCGAGCCTCCAATCAAACTTTTCGGTTTTGAAAAGCCCTCCGATACCGTAGTTCTGAATATTTTGATCCAACCTTGGAATGTCGGTATAAATCTGGGTGCCGTAAAGCGCATCGGCATGGACTTCAGAGACATCCGTTTTGTGCTGAAAAGTCAATACTGGAATTATCCTGTATTGAAAAGAACCTCTTGGCTCTGTTTCCTGTTGAGTAGTGATATTGCCCAACATTTGCACGTTATCGTCGTATGCCAAAGATTGATCTATGGAGCTTTTTAACGACCACTCTGCGCCTTGCGATAGCATAGGCATAAGTAAAAAACTTAAGCCGGCGAGGGATAAGGGGATTCGACGCATCTTACGGCCCGTTAACAACCTAGGGTACAACAATAACATCGCCACTTTTCAACAAATGGTTTTTACTCAGACTGCCGCCTTCTTCCAAGTCGCTGTATTCAAACTTAATTGACTCTGCACCCTTTTTGGTTTTTCTTAAGATAACGATGTCATCTTCTGCGGCATAGGGCGTCAGGCCACCTGCCAAGCTTAGTATTTGCATGACGTTCATCGGCTCAGTCATAATAAATTTGCCCGGTTCTTTCACTTGTCCAGTCACATAAACGGAGTTGCCTTCGGTGGACTTTACGGCGATATTGACGACGGGTTCGGCAATATATTCTGTTAACTTTTCAGTCAATTCTTTCTTTAAGGCATCGACCGGTTTTCCTGCCGCCGCAATCGTCCCTGTCAAGGGGAAACCGATGCTGCCGTCCGGCAATACGCGCACTTCGCGTTTTAGGGCATCTTCGTTCCAAACCGATATTTCTAAAATATCGCCAGGATTGATTAAATAGGTTTCGGTTTCCGCAAAACTTGTTTGATAGGACAAAGAAGTCACTAAAACAAATAATGTCTTTGTTAATGTTGATCCGATTATTCTGAATATTTTCATGTGATTTTAACCTTAATTAAAAAGGGGGGCATGTAGCCCCCCTCAGCAGTATAAAGCAAAAAGTTTTTATGCGGCAAGTGTTGCTTTTGATTTGCGGCGAGCCATGCCCATCAGGCCCGTCAAGGCAGAGCCGAAGAGCCAGGCAGCGGCCGGTACGGGGACATTGCCGACATTACCGCCACTGCCATTAAGGCTGCTGGCGGTAAAGCTATAAGGCACACCTGATTTGCTTGGTAAAATGGCAAGGAAATATTGGCCAGCAGCCGCATAAACCGCATCAAAGCTAGGGGCCAGGAAAGCTTGCGGTGTACCCGAGCCATTGTCGAGGGTCGTTTGAAAGGAATTGCCGCCTGACAATTCAAAATGCACGGAAGTCGCTTCAGATACATTTAACGACCAGATAGAAAATGGTATGTTCATGTTAAATAACGGCACAGTTACGCCCTGTGAAGAGCCGCTTACCGATTGTGCTGGCCCAGCATTGCTGGCAGTGCCACCAATAACGCCTGTCAGGCTCAACGTTGCCGCTGATGCTGTTTGCATTGACATTAAGCCCATGCCAAAAAGTAAAGCAATAAAATAATTTTTCATGAATAGCTCCATTTATAAATAATTAGTAACTCCAAAATACACCCAGTAACCTTTACCGCCTTACGTTTGGGTGATACGCACTTTTATCGTTTGTAGCTGCATCGACTTGCCACTGGTGCCAAGCGGGCCATTTTTTCCAAAACGGGGGTGGGCTTGACCGCAATTATCAGTAAAAGCTGCTTGATAATCCTTTATTTTTATACCCAATCTTCCAGGATTGGTTCTCTTTAACTGAACTCCCGTTTATGTCCTTTTAAGGGAGCAATCAGATCTAACTTCAGTTGCGTTAAATATTAAACGAGTATTGTTAAGGGACAATTAACCGCTAGCTGTCCACGGAAGAAAAGCCAAGGTTTTTGTGTTTAAAAAAAGCACTGCCTTTTGGTTGTCAGATCTGTTGGCGTTGGAGATAACCCTGGCCGAAGGAACAGAAGGATTTATGAATTTCCGTTATGTTGGTATCAAGATGACGTTAGTTTGAAAATGCCTGGGCTGATTAGCTAGCCGTGTAAAGCCTTTGGGATGATAGAAAGAATGTGATGCTAAAGATGTATGCGGCGGGTTTTCTAATAAGCCTTTGATCCGGTGAAACCCTTGAAGATAGTGAGCAGCACGATTTTAATGTCCAACCATAACGACCAGTTCCTTATATAGTTGAGATCGTATTGAATCCTGCTTTCCATTTTGTCCAAGGTGTCGGTTTCGCCACGGCAGCCGTTGACTTGCGCCAATCCGGTGATGCCGGGTTTCACCTTGTGCCTGAGCATGTAGCCTTTGACTTGCCCACGATAAAACTCATTATGGGCAACTGCGTGCGGCCTTGGCCCCACGACGGACATCCGTCCCTGTAAGACGTTAAAAAATTGCGGCAGTTCGTCCAGGGAAGTACGCCTCAGGAAACCACCCAGCTTGGTGACTCTTGGGTCATTTTTCTTGGCCTGCACGACATTTTCCGAATCCTCTCGTACGGTCATCGACCTAAATTTCCAGACAATGATCTCTTCCCCCCTAAAGCCGTAGCGGCGTTGTTTAAACAGTGCGGGGCCGGGCGAAGTCAACCGGATGGCCAGTGCGATAACCAACAAAGGGATGGCGATGAGTATTAACACAATACTGCTAAAAACGATGTCGAAAATCCGCTTCATGGCACCGTCAACCCCATAAAAAGGCGTGTCATGGATACTGATGATAGGTATCCCCTTGATATTGTTCAGGCTGGAGCTGAGTAAATCAAACACAAACAAATCGGGGACATAATGGACGGAAACTGTTGAGTCCGACAATTGTTCAACAATATTCTTGATGCGGAGTTCTGCGCGTAACGGTAAGGTGATGTAAACAATATCGACAGCACCCTTTTTGGCAAGCTTAATAAGTTGGTCGGTGTCGCCCACTAATTTTGTCAAGTCAAATTGATAGCTACCTTCACTGACGCGTTGCCGGTCATCAAAAAAACCCAGGAAGTTCGTGCCTACTGTCTTTTCTTCCAAGAAGATCTTTTCCAGTTCAGCACCAAGCATCGTGCCGCCGACAATCGCAACCCGATGCTGGTTTTTGTCCATTTTTCTGATGTTATTTGCCGCGCTACGCACGATAACGTGCCAAGCAATAATTTCAATGGGTACCGCAAAGCCCCAAGACCAGAAGTATTTCTTGTAAATAGGGTCTATCAATGGATAGGCTTCGTCCACGCACATCAATACCAGCAATACGCAAAACCAGGAAACGACAATCAGCCTGGCCTCGGTGAAGGTGGACATAGACCGGCTGCCTCGGTATAGCTCGTTAAACGAGGCAAAAACCCCAAAGCCAACGACAGATATAAACAGCCACCAAGTATGTTTGTTGTCCCACTCCACGGCCACCAGGTCGAGGATGGACCACAAAGTCAATCCGATCACCATAACGTCCAGTAACCTGACCAATACGACGAGCTTGTTCCTTTGTGGCTGAATAACGCCGAAAGATTGGGGGAGGCTCACCATGGGTTTAATCTGCTTTTCATTTTTAATGTAATATGCTGATAATATTTAGTATTTTATATGAATTCAAAGAATTTAAGATTGCTCTAGGTTCTGTTGACGTTTGGTAAAATATCTTTCTATATCAATAAGTTATAATTTGCCGCGTCTTTGTAAGGTATTGTTTTTGAAGACCTTATTTTGA
>JAYVGW010000238.1:0-4166 GCA_043771735.1 Methyloglobulus sp. | reverse complement strand
CCCAAAGCGGTATTGGCGGCGATCATTTTGGTCGCCATCATCCCCTTGGTGCGGTTAAAGAGCATCATACAAACTTGGCGTTACGACCGGGGTGATGGTATTGCCGAAGTGGTCACTCTACTGGGCGTTATCATCTTGGGCATTGAAGAAGGCATTTCATTGGGGATACTGCTTACGATTGCTAGCCATTTACGTAAATCCAGCCAGCCGCACATTGCCGTGGTCGGGCGCATCCCGGATACCGAACATTTTCGTAATATCAAACGCCATCAAGTGGAAACCTGGAAACACTTATTGTTGATCCGTATTGACGAAAGTATCACGTTTACCAATATTGTATACATTGAAGAATTTCTCGCCGCTGAATTAAGGCGGCAACCGGACGCCCAACATGTCGTGCTAATTTTTACTTCGGTGAGCGATATCGACACTACCGCACTGGAAACGTTGGAAAACTTAAATCAGTCGTTGCAAGCCAGTGGTAAAACCCTAAATATCTCAGAAGCCAAAGGCCCGGTGATGGATAAGTTGGAAAAAACCGACTTCATTAAACACCTTAAGCCCGGCAAGGTATTTTTCCGCAACGTGGATGCGGTTAAAGAATTGGCTGGATGAACCCAACATACTTATGTGTGTCCTAATTGGGAATGTTCTATGAATGTAACTCACCCACTCTCAGTAATCTTTAAAAAATTAACCAGCCGACCGATTTCTTTCAGCTTGGAAATTACGGTCGCTTTACTGATGAAGTTCTTGTTGTTAGCGGGACTGTGGTGGTTGTTTTTCGCCGGGAATAAGCAGCCTGTCGATGGAGCAATTATTGCCGACAAGATTTTCGGCGTACAGCAGTCGGTAATTAGTTCTGAAAAAAACCAGGAGGATCGTCAATGATCATCAATGAAGTTGTGGAGCTTTCGAGGCTTCAGTTTGCGCTAACGGCGCTGTACCATTTTCTGTTCGTACCGCTGACGCTGGGCTTGTCGTTTTTGCTCGCCATCATGGAGTCGATGTACGTCATGTCCGGTAAGCTTATCTACAAAGACATGACAAAGTTCTGGGGCAAATTGTTCGGCATCAACTTCGCGATGGGGGTAACCACTGGCATCACCCTGGAATTTCAGTTCGGCACTAACTGGGCGTATTATTCGCACTATGTCGGCGATGTGTTCGGCCCCCTGCTTGCGATAGAAGGCATGATGGCATTTTTTCTGGAATCCACCTTTGTCGGCCTGTTTTTCTTCGGCTGGGAGCGCCTCAGCAAAGTCCAGCATTTGATGGTAACTTGGCTGCTGGCGTTAGGCACGAGTTTATCGGCACTGTGGATACTGATCGCCAACGGCTGGATGCAACATCCCGTCGGTGCGGAGTTTAATTACGACACTATGCGCATGGAGCTGACTAGTATTGCCGACCTGTTCTTTAACCCGATCGCACAGGTCAAGTTTGTGCATACAGTGGCGGCGGGCTATGTCACCGGCTCCATGTTTGTGTTGGGCATCAGCGCTTATTATCTCTTAAAAAATAGGGATGTGGCTTTTGCCAGGCGGTCGTTCAGGATTGCGTCAGGTTTCGGCTTGGCATCGGTGCTGTCGGTCATCGTCCTGGGTGATGAAAGCGGCTACACACTGGGTGATGTGCAAAAAGCCAAGCTCGCCACCATCGAAGCGGAGTGGAAAACTGAGGAAGCACCCGCTTCCTTCACGCTGTTCGGATTTCCTAATGAGGAAACGATGACCACCGATTATGCCGTTAAAATCCCGTGGCTAATGGGTTTGATCGCGACCCGCTCAATAGACGAGAAAGTCGGCGGTATAAAAGAAATACTGGAAAGCAATCGCGAGCGCATTAAAAGCGGCATGATTGCCTATGAAAACCTGCAAAAATTACGGCAGGATAAACTCGACACCCAAGCAAAATCAGCTTTTGAGGCGCATAAAGATGACCTAGGCTACGGCTTGCTGTTGAAACGCTATACAGACAAGGTCGTCGATGCCACGCCCACGCAAATTGAGGACGCAACCCGCCATTCAATACCTAAAGTCGCGCCGATGTTCTGGACTTTCCGTGGTATGGTGTTGTGCGGTTTTCTGATGCTGTTCATTTTCGCCGCGTCCTTCTACTACAACGCTAAACGCACCGCCCATAAACAACGCTGGCTGTTGCGCCTGGCGGTTTACGGCATCCCATTGCCCTGGATAGCCAGTGAACTGGGCTGGGTGGTCGCTGAATATGGCCGCCAACCCTGGACGATTGCCGGTATGTTACCGACCCATTTGAGCGTATCCAGCGTTGGTGTTGGGCAGTTATATTTAAGTCTGGCTGGGTTTTTTGTGTTCTACACCGTGCTGCTTGTTATCGAGTTATTTTTGATGACCAAATATGTGCGCTTAGGCCCAAGCAGTTTGCATACTGGGCGTTATCATTTTGAACAGGAAGGGTTGAGCCATGTTTGATTTTGAAACACTGCGCATCATTTGGTGGGCGCTGCTGATATTTCTAGTTTGCGGTTTTGCCGTCATGGACGGCTTCGATCTGGGCATCGGCATGTTATTGCCCTTTCTCGGTAAAACCGACGATGAACGCCGCGTGATGCTGAATGCCATCGGCCCGACTTGGGAAGGCAACCAGACTTGGTTGATTGCGCTGGGCGGTATTTCCTTCGGGGCTTGGTCGTTGGTCTATGCCACTTTTTTTTCGGGGCTTTATATCGGTATGCTGGTGCTGTTGTTCGGGCTATTTTTACGTCCGGTAGGGTTCGATTATCGCAGTAAGCTACCCAACCCGCACTGGCGTTCGGCCTGGGATTGGGCGCTGTTTGCTGGCGGCGCAGTTCCGACAGTTGTATTGAGCCTTGCAGCGGGTAATTTAATCATAGGCTTACCGTTTCAGCTTGATAACGATTTACGGTCAAGTTTTAACGGCGGCTTTTTGGATTTATTCCAGCCCTTCGCCTTGCTGTGCGTGGTTGTGGGCGTTGCCTTACTTTGCCTGCATGGGGCGGTATTTTTGCATTGGCGCACTGAAGCGATATTAGCTGAACGTGCGAGACGGGTTATTGTTTATAGTGCCATCCTATTTGTGGTGAGCTTTATGGTAGCAGGTGTTTGGGTGGCAGTTGGCTTGGACGGTTACCGCATTACCTCCACCATAGACACCAGCACCATAGCCAACCTATTAGCAAAAACCGTCAGCAAAGAAAGTGGCTTGTGGCTTGCCAACTACAGCACTTACCCTTGGTTAGGGTTATCGCCAGCACTCGCAATCATCGGTACGGGGCTGGTGGTATTGTTATCGACAAAACAGCACACCGGACTGGCTTTTATAACCAGTGGCTTAGTGGTGGTTTGCGTGATCGTGACCGCAGCAGGTTCAATGTTTCCGTTTATCATGCCATCCAGCACTTCCCCGACCAGCAGCCTGACCGTGTGGGACTCCAGCGCCAGCCGTTACACATTGGAATTATTGTTCTTCGCCACCGTATTGATGATGCCTATCGTTATGGCTTATACCGTTTGGGTTTATCGTGTCTTGCGCGGTAAGGTAACGGTTGAGGATATTCAGAAAAATCGAAACGTCTTGTATTAAGGAGAAACAGCAATGTGGTATTTCGCGTGGATTTTAGGCGTTGGCTTGGCGTGTGCAATGGCCATCATCAATGCCCTGTGGCTGGAAATTAATGATGATCCTGATCGTTAAATTAAGCGTAATCGTCCGACATAAGAAAAGTAAATAGTTCAAGCGGGATAACGGCGTGGCACAAAGATTCGCTTTTCTTTTCCAAAAACCGTGAACAACTCAAAAACTCAAGGAGCAGCTTGATGGACGATAAAATCCTTTTTATTCAAAAAATCGGCAATGGTTTGGTGAGTCTTTTCCATCATCTTGCCCTGTTCGGCATAGGTGCCACGATTGTATGGTCGGCGGTACACGAATACCTGAAAATGGTGGAAACCGGACATGCCAGCCTTGAGGATATCCTGCTCCTGTTTATTTATCTTGAATTGGGTGCAATGGTCGGCATTTACTTCAAAACCCATCGTTTGCCGGTGCAATACCTGATTTATATTGCGATTACTGCGTTATCCCGGCATCTGGTGATTGATGTGCAGAAAGTGTCAGACAATTTCCATTTATATTTGCTGTTGAGCATTACCGGTGCGATTGCC
>JAYVGW010000237.1:0-7702 GCA_043771735.1 Methyloglobulus sp. | reverse complement strand
TGTAAGTTTGTGCAGTAGGTTGATCGTCAGGGTTATGGACACCGTTTGTATCAACACAATGCGCCCTTACTCTGTAGCTGACAGCCCCTGCAGCCGTTTTGTTAATGGTGAAGAACTTAGCACCTGTCGCAGTTGTCGCAGTTTTCAGCGGACTGAATGCGGTAACAGCGGCAGTACCCGTGGTAGGGCCAGATATTATCTGGGTCGTATCAAATTTGACTTTAACGTGTGCCGCAGCACCTGCAATACGTTGAATTTGATACGTTAAACTACCCGTGCTGCCAGCACAGACAAAATACCACCTGTCCGTTGCTGTAGCAGAAGAACCCAATGTACCCGTATAATCATGGGCAGATGCCACACCCGAAAACCCAACCACTGCCAGCAAACTGGCAACCAATAACGCTTTTATTTTTTTCATTGTTTATTTCCTCATGCCGTTAGCGAGCTAACGGAAATGTTTAAAAATGGCCGTGGTTTCATCCGTAAACCAGCAGCCTGGGCAAACGAAAACCATTCTCGCTTTACCCGGTTAATCTGACCTTATTAAGGCAAGCCTAAATAAGGCCAGCCATTGGTTCCTGCCTTGGAACCAACCTATACGCTATAAATACAAAATTCCAAGGCGATCCGCATTGCACGGAACACCCTAGAATGGCAGGAACTGTCTTGTTAGTTAATCAGCATAAGTTCAGCTTTTAACCAACTATTGACTTAGAAATTTGAACTGCCTTTGGTAAATGGTTGGGTGTTTGGCCCAGTTAAGATGGCATCAAATGCCGGGCCAGTCGGCTCAATAGATACCACTCTTGTACCTGTTGCTGTTGCGTTGATAACCGTCATTGTGGTCCAGAAGGTTGGTTGCAACAGTTCTGGGTCGTTATATAACGCACTGCCACCGTAAGGCGCGGTGAACCACCAGTCTTGGCGGTTGTTGTCGCCGTTGCCTGCATTAAGCGTATTAAAGTAATTCGCATTCGCTACATTGATTTGGTCAGGTGCAAGCGCAGTTGCCAGGATTGGGATCTTACGGCCAAACGCATCTTTGGGCGCTTTCCAAGGCCCATTAACATCGTTGGCGGCATTTTTTCCAATATCGCAGTAGTTGATCACGCCGATACGGACGTTAACTTGCTTAACGCTGGGATCGATGATTTTAGGCACGGTCACTTTGAACGGGGGAAGGGCGTTCAGCTTGGGTTCCATTGCCCCGTCTTTCCAAAGTAAACCTTCCACTACACCTGGATTTAAGACATTTGGATCGACGATTTCTTGGGTGGTGGTAAAAGGTGAAGAGAAGCCAGCATAACCTGTGACCCTTAAATTCAGGCCAATATCAGGCAAGGGTGCACCGTTATGGTCAAGCACGATGGTATCGAAGATACCTGCACCACCGCCTTGAGCGATAACGGTACCTGCCGCATCACGCCAAACCACCCGATCACCGGTAGGAAATACGGCAGATTGGCCTAAAACAGGATAAGCATCGCCGCTGTCGCCGCCGCAACCGTGGGTAAGGGTAAAGGCGTTGTAGCTAGCAACCGGCTTGGCAGTAGCGGCAGCGCTTACGGTTACTGTATCGCGAACACCGGTGTGGGCAAACGCTTGGCCGGCAGCAAACAATGCCGCAAGCGAGCAAAGTGTCAGTTTTGTTTTTGTCATTATTTAAAGTCCTCCTCGGGACAGTGTTGTTGTAAAAAGCACTACATAGATAATGTGACGAATAATCATGCCACGATTAGATATAAGCATTATTCATGCCATGTTTTTTAGCTTATTGGTGCTTTTTTGATGACAACTGAATTGCTTACACAACACGCTTTTAAATACTATAAGCTATTGATATATTTATTCTATCTTTTACAGCCCAAGTGTTTTGCTGAGTTTTTCGGGTTGCTTGATGTAAGCGAGAATTGGCAAACAAATTGGGTTTCAGCTAAGAAATCCTGCTATTTTCAGCCTAGAAATCAAAAACTATGGCATATGACACAGTTCTCCTATTTTTTTGATTTTCTGAAAGCCGCTCTGGGCACGGCTTTCAGGGGAAAGTGTGGCATATGACACACTTTCTATAAAAAACTGTGTCATATCACACAGTTTTTTGGAAATCGTTAGCGCCTATCATCAGGCTTTTATTTTCTAATAGGGTAAGTGCATGAGATATGCATTCAAGCTGGCTAAAGCATCTTGCTAACCAGCATAACTTTTAAAACGCCAAACTCCACGTCGCCGACAACGCACCGTCACGTTCCAGTTGATAGCCGTTGACGTTATCTTCAACGGGTTGCAACCATTCCACGCTGACGCGGTTACCTGCAAGATCACCGGATGGCACAACGGCACTTAGGCCAAAGCCGACATCCCAATACTTGCCACCATGATTAGCTGGATAATCCATCGGGCCAAATTGGTTGATAAGCCCATTGAACTTGCCGTTAAGGCCGCCTTGCAAGGTATACACGCCCCGCACGGAAGCACTCAGCCAGTTGGTCAAGTTGTAACTGCCCCAGGCGGTAGCCTGGAACATATCGCCCAAGCGATAGCCGGATTTGTTCTTGGCTTCCATACGCACCGTACCATTGGCTTGTGCGCCCCAGGAGAATTGGTCGATGTGTCCGGTATAAGTCAAGCTGGGTTTGAAATCCCAAGTCCCACTGCCGAGCTGCATACCGTAATGGATAAAGCCGCCGTCAACTTGATGGTTGCGCCTTAGCTGAATATCGACATCGCCCGTGGGGGCGCTAAGTCCGGCTGTCACATGAACGTGGTGTGTGCCGTTGTCAAATAGTTTGAATAAGGCGTACATACCGACATCACCAATGCCGCCAGTTTCATGACCATTCTGGACATGATGGGTGATGTGTTCGCCAATATTCAATCGCCCGGCACCAGGAATCGACGGATTACCCGCATTGTTATTTGCCTCGCTATCAAGTGGCGCTCCACTTAACTTATCCATCGTCATGCCCATATCCACAAACTGTGGCATTAGCATTAGGGTAAGCCAATCGGTGGGGGCGTACATGATGTCCAGCATGTGCATATTCATGGTCATGCTGGCAGGCTTAACAAAACAGGGGTTAGCACCGCAGCCATTTGCAACAATCGCCCGATCACCAACTGGGTCAGATCCATGCAATAGTTCGCCGCTTTGGCTACCATACATATAACGGTATCCGACCATAAAATCACCCGCTTTGGGCAGCATGTGGTCAAACATGACTCCGGCAGGCGCATGAACGCCATGCGCGTGGTGTTCATGTCCAGCATGATTGGAGCTGCCACCGCCCCCCAAAGATAAGGCGGCTAAATCTACTTTCAGCGTGGCATTTGCTGCCCAGTAATCGAAATCCGCATACGCACCTTCGCCGCCACCGCCTAGTTTAAATGAGCCTTGGTGGCTGTAGTATTCAAAACCCGTCTCAAGGCTTAAGCCTTTGGCAAGCTGCTTGGTAACGGTAACGCCGCCACTTAACGCACCAAAACCTGATAGGCGTTGGTCGCTGGAAAAATTTTTTGGCAATTTTCCGGGATCATAAGGAAGCCCTGCAAGTTTACCCTTCGCATCAAATTGCTGCTTATAAGCTTGCTGACTAACCAGCCAAGGCGTATAGAAATCTGCCGCATCTTGCGAGTAATACCGTACCCTGGGTGTCACCGTCCAACCGCCACCTAATGGTTGCACCCAATCCGCCTCAAAGGTGTGCGCCTGGATGCCCCAGTCATCCGCCGAAAAATGGTAATCGAAATGCAGGGCGGCATCTAGCTCGTTAATGTATTGCACATAACGGCCACCCAGGTTCCACTGGTTGCGGACATCGGGGCGCTGCTCCAGCAATGCCCTTAGCTGCCCCTGAAAACCGCCAGGCGGCGCATCAAATTGTTGCTCAGGGTCGATAAAGACCACACTCACCGCTTTATACGGATTAGCCATATAACCCGTGCTGCGGGTATAGCTGACATCCGCCCCAACCAGGGCAGCCTTACTGATAATTTGCGTCACGCCAAAATGGGTGGCCCAATCTTGACGGTTGCCGCTGAGGATGTTGGACTTGGGTTGATTGCTCAGGGTTTCAAGTTGCCCATTCAATCTATAGGCCGCGCCATCGATATAGGGATAGGCGTCATGATCGAGTACCGCATGGGTATCGCTATTGGTGTAGCTTAAATCCAGGTTTAGCGTGGTGCGCTTTTGGTTAAGATCCCAGCGGCCACCAATATTGCCAAACCGCGATTCATAATCGTCTTCCAGGGAAATGCCACCACCCATACTTAAAGCCGCTTCATCCCATTCGTAGCTTAATTTAAAATCTCCCTGTTTACGGGTTTCGGGCGACGCACTCGCGAGTGTATGGGTCAGTTGATTGTTTTTGATAATCCCGCTAGTGGAGTCGAAAGGAAGGACGGTCTGCACAGGATTTAGTTTTCTATCCAACAGGACTTGATTAGTCCCTTGAAGATAAGGTGATGCACCGACCACGGTATCGCCGTTAGCTGAGAATAACTGGCTATTCCCTCCGAACGCCGCTGGCGCAGTGGCAATAGGCGTAGCACCGCCCCAGGTGTCCTGGGTGTAATTAAATGCGAATTTTACGCGGTCAGTTAAGCTGATTTTTGCGCTGCCGTGCAGCGTTTCAACCTCGATAGGGTTTAATGAATTTTTGATGCCAGACACGGTATTCTCGCCAGTCTGCGGGTCTGAGACCACACTGCTAATATCCCGTTTGCCTTCTTGATAATGGCTGTACTGGAAATCTACCTCGTCGCCTTCTGCGGCATGGGCTACGGGTGACAACAGCCCTGGCAGTAACATGGCAGCGGTGGTTAAGCTGTGTAAGGGATGCCTAATAACTCCCTCGCCCTTTGGGAGAGGGATGGGGTGAGGGTATTTAGATGAATGTTGGTTTGAAACGGCATCAACCCAACCTATGGCCATAATACAGCGTCCCTTTGCTTTAATAACAGCCACAACCACCACCTTGTGCGGCATTGCCACCCGCCGCCGCCTCGCGGCTACCGTAGTTATGCGCCCGCAATGCACTTTGCGTAGGATACGGGTCCAAAGCCATTTGCGGTTTCGCCAGGTTGCCGCGCTCCCAGGGCTGCACCGATGTACAGCCGATGAGCAAAACGCCCACCGCGAGCAACAGTAACTTCCCCAACAATCCAATCAATCTCATGTGCTATACCTTTATTATTTTTATTAGTAGGCCTTTTTTCCCTGACCTTATAGCCGTGCTGAACGCAATCTTGCGCAATGCTTATTTATTGATCTGTATCGAAATATGTTTGAACCCGTCCAAGCAAAGGCTACAGACGAACGAAGACGATGCCTCAATAAGTAACTCCAAAAAAACAGCGCCAGCACAGATCACCCACTGGCGCTGGTTAGGCTAGGGAACCAAAAAACTCAATCCTTATTGGTTTTGTTTCATGACCCAATCTATGCCTGTGTGCGCCCCAGCAGCACTTTGACAATGGAATTCAACCAGGTAAACCTCAGCACCAGCCTTACGCGAGCGGGTTTTATTGACCGTCATAAGATACGGCCCTGAGCCACCAACCAAGGTGTAACCAGGGCTAGGAAAGGGGTCGCTATCCTTGGCATCTATGCTGACCGGCGTAGCAGCGCCATTTGCAGGCAGCACGGCCTGAATGCTTACCTGTGCTGGATTGCGGGGTCGCAAATCCTTCACATCCACATAGAGATGTTCCGGCTCGCCCGTGCCGTCGCCAGCATTAGAGCAAGTGACTTCATAGATGTCAGTTCCACCCGCTTTTGATTTCTTACGGCCTATAGACCCGGCCTGCGTATGCGCCGCCACAAGCTCCCCGTATCCGATTGCAATCAATAAAGTTGCAAGCATTATTTTTTTGGTATTTTTCATTTAATATCCTCATGCCATTAGCTTACCAATGGCAATATCATCAAAACTGTTTTGATTTTATCCGCAAAAAGTTCCAGGATGACCGCATTGCGCGGCACACCCTGGAATTGAAGGTGCTGTAAAGTTAGTTAAAGAACGAAAAGGACTAACTTACAAGCCCTGGTTACCTTTGGTAAAGGGACGGGTATTGCGGCCAGTCAGGTAGGTATCAAATGCCACGCCATTAGGCTCGACGCTAACTTCAGTCTGTGCGCCCGTGCAATTAGCAAGGTCCGCAGCACTGTTATTGACGGTCAGCGTAGTCCAATAAGTCTTTTGCAACATGTCTGGGTCGTTATATAAGGCACTGCCGCCCTCAAGCGCAGGAAACCACCAGTCCGCGCGGTTGTTGTCGCCATTGCCCTTCGCCATATCCTTAAAAGTATCCGCATCTGCCGCACTTTTTTGTACAAAACCGGTCTTGCCAGAAGTTGTCCTGGTGACTCCGTTATCCAAAGCATCCTTCGGTGCTTTGTATGGCCCAGCCTTATCATTGCCTGCATTCTTCCCTAAGTCGCAATAATTGATTACACCGATGCGGACCTTCAAGCTTTTCACACAGTTATCAACGATAGTCGGTGCGGTTACCCTAAACTGCGGAAGCGCATACACATTCGGTGCCATCACGCCATCCTTCCATACAATCCCTTGTACATTACCTAAGTTATCAGTGATTTCTTGGGCGGTATTAAAAGGCGATCCACCCGCAATCGCAGCCACGCCCAGTTTAAGCGATGCCTCTTTTATTGTTCCGTTACCATTACCGCCCACTTGAATCACTGCTCCGGTCGC
This sequence comes from Methyloglobulus sp., assembly GCA_043771735.1. Lineage (GTDB taxonomy): Bacteria > Pseudomonadota > Gammaproteobacteria > Methylococcales > Methylomonadaceae > Methyloglobulus. The sequence goes on along the minus strand of JAYVGW010000237.1, from coordinate 983 downwards.
ATCTCTCCACACCGCGTTAGTGTCGAACGGAAACACCGCCGATTGGCCAAGTACCGGATATGACTGCGCTGGCGGGCCTCCTTCTACGCTATTGCCACAACCATGGGTGAGAGTGAACGCGTTGTAACTGCCTTTGCCTTCTTCAGCTTGGTCTCTAACGCCCGTGTGGGCAAACGTTTGTCCGGCAGCAAACAGGGCTACCAGCGAGCAAAATGTTAAGCCTTTAATTTTTAAATCCATCAGCAAGTCCTCCTTAGGACATAGTTATAATTTTTAATAAAGCATTTCATCAATAGTGACGACTATTTACGTATCACGACCAAAGTAAAAGCATTAACCATGCCAAGTTTTAGATATTTTTCGGACTACTAGGATTCTTGCCTTGATCGGTACTATTCCAGATAAATTTTAATTAACTTATTGATAATGCTAATTATTTAATAAAATTAAATTATTTTTGATTAAATACAAAACATAATTGGGAACGGGACGTATTCCCTAAAAAAACCACCATTTTTGGCTTAAAATCAAAAACTGTGTCATATGACACAGTTTAATTAAAATTTCTTAGCCCCTGAAACCCACATGAGCCGTGGCTTTCAGAAAAAACTGTGGCATATGCCACAGTTTCTATAAAAAAGTGCGTCATATGACACACTTTTTGATGATTTTTTAGCGTCCATTCTCAGCTTTTATATCGCAAAGACTAAATCAGCATGATTCAGGAGTGGTTCGGCTACAATTACGCTTAAGGTAACCTCTAAAAATTCAAAAAACGCCTTCTCCCGTTGGGATGCCTACATGGACAGATATTTGCTCCTGCAATATCTGCATTCACCACATCCATGTGGATTATGTAGGTAGTAGGGCACCAACAGTAGGCGCTTTAGGCGACGCAGGACGACAAACTGCTCCTGCGTTTGCTGCATTCAGTACGTCCTGTACTTCAGCAGTTGCCGAGAAGGCTGGGATGAGGGCTTTAA
>JAYVGW010000236.1:0-17843 GCA_043771735.1 Methyloglobulus sp. | reverse complement strand
TTACAACATTAGTTTAATTCCAATTACAACTTTAGTTTAATGAACGGCCAATGAACGCCTGGTATATATCCCCGCCACTGGGTATCGATAATGGGTCTTGGCTTTACTGGCTATTAGATAAAGTGACAGGTTTATCGATAGATGGGATAGATTATTTTGTTAGTGCATGCATAAAATACTACTTGACGAAAGGAAATACGAGATGTAGCTTTAACTTTAAACTTTATATCTTCAATTCTAAAACTGGAGAAACTAATGAGCCCAAATACAGAACTTGTTTCAGATGAAATAGCCATTTATCTTCAAAAAGCCCGTGATGCCCAAAAGAAAATTGCCGATTACTCACAAGATCAGGTTGATGAGTTAGTAACAGCGGTTTGCTGGGCCATCGTGCGTCAGGATAGGGCCGAGCAACTGGCAAAGCTGGCAGTTGATGAAGGCGGTTTTGGCAATTACACCGATAAAGTCAGCAAAATACGCAATCGGTGTATGGGAACACTCCGGGATATGCAGGACGTTAAAACGGTGGGTATCGTTGAAGAAATACCGGAAAAAGGCCTTATTAAAATCGCCAAGCCGGTTGGCGTAATTGCTGCGCTTATTCCAACAACCGGTCCCGATGCCACGCCCCCATTAAAAACGCTACTGGCCTTGAAAGGCCGCAATGCCATTATAATTGCCGCCCATCCCCGAACGCAAAAAACCACCGAACTAACCGTCAAATTCATGCGTGAAGCTTGTGTGCAAGTGGGCGCTCCAGCCGATTTGGTTCAGGTTATCGAAAAACCTTCGCTGGCAAAAACCCAACAATTGATGCAACAGGCTGACCTGATTGTCGCCACCGGCGGTGCAGCTATGGTAAAGGCAGCGTACAGTTCCGGAACACCTGCTTATGGTGTTGGGGTCGGTAATTCTGTGCATGTGGTAGATGAAACCGCCGATCTGGATGATGCCGCTAATACCATCGCGATAGCCAAGAAATTCGATTACGCCACCAGCTGCCTTGCTGATAATTCGGTTGTGGCTCATGAATCAGTTTATGACGGCCTAATTAAGCGTCTACAAAATTTGGGTGCCTATCTTTGCACGGATGAAGAAAAAGAAAAATTACAACAGCTCATGTGGCCCGATCCTGAAAATCATATTCCGAGTATCGATGTGATTGCAAAACCTGCGGTACATATCGCAAAACTGGCAGGCATTACAGTTCCTGATGAGTGTAGCTGTCTCCTGGTAGAAGAAAACAGCACAGGCCCCGATTTCCCTTTTTCTGGGGAAAAATTGTCGCCCGTCCTTACGCTTTATCGGTACAGCGGCACTATCGATAATGCGATCAATCAAGTCAACGCTATAACGGACTACCAAGGTCAAGGCCACACTTGCGGCATTCATACCAGTAATGACGAGCATGCATTGGCGTTGGCCATGCAAACGAAAACGGGACGTGTCCTGGTTAATCAAAGCTTGAATGAAGGCGCAGGCAGTCCTCGTAACGGATTGCCTTATACCTTAAGTTTAAGCTGCGGAACCTGGGGCGGCAATATCACCACTGAAAATGTTAATGCTAGGCACATGGTTAACCTAACTTGGGTGTCCAGGCCAATTGAATCTAGGCCGATTGATGAAAACAAGCTCTTTGAAAATCACTGGCAAAATTACAATCGTTAGTGCTTTGATGCGCTAACTATGCCAAAAATATAACAAAAAGCGGGAGGAACCTATGCCTGTTTATATTATCCAATGTCCTGACTGCGGACACCAATTTAAAGGGCTGGTATTGGCCAATACGCAAGAACCCAAAGAATGGGTTTGTTCCCAATGCGACAGTCACCAAGCCAAGCCGATCTTGCAATATACCAGTGAACATCCGCTGGAAAATACACATGGAATGGGATGTCCATGTTGTAGTGGTTTAGGGCGATAACTGTCGTGAATCTGCCTCATGTTTTCACTATTTACATCGACTAATAAGCGTGCTAATGTCTGGCTAGGCTTACGAAAAAGCCTGTTTGTGTTAGCGAGGGCCTTCCATCTGGAAGGATTGTGTTACGGTTTTATCTTATTTTGGTGACCATTTCAGATGGCTGAAAAAGCTGTCAAAACTAATAATTATAAGAGGTATTGAAAATGAAAAACATTTTGATTCCGACAAGTATGGTAGGCAATTATCCCAATCCAAGATGGTGGGATGCCGAATTTGCACGACATTTTAAGGGTGACCAACAGCCTCCTGATGCAATGCTCAGGGAAGCCTTGGAAGATGCCACAGCGGCTATCGTCACCGACCAAGTTAATGCTGGCCTGGATATTATTGCAGATGGCCGATTGCATGCCGATAATTATGCCGATGCAGCGCTTTATTACTACTTTGGCCGATTGGGATATGACTTGTCAGGTGGACATCTGGGATTCCCCATATATAGCCGATTGCATTCCGGCACGGTAACACAAGAAATTAAACGCCGCGGCCAAATCATGGTCGAGCAAGCCCGCGCCCTCAGACGGGCAACCAACAAACCCGTTAAAGTCCAGTACACGGGTATTCAGGTTTTAGCGCAATGTACCAATGACCTGCATTATTCTAATAGCCGCGATCGCGCAATGGCCATTGCCGCTGCTATTAACGAAGATATTCTGGCGGTTGACGCGCTAGGTGTTGATTACATTCAACTGGATGAATTCACTTGGCCCTATTTTTATGAAGACTGGGCTATTGAGGCCTTTAACCGCGCCGTTGAAGGCGTCAAACATGCCAAGATTGTTTGTCATATCTGTTGGGGCAACTGGGGCGGCACACCGGCTTATTACCCTGACGACACGGCTGCATCCGGTGAGGTTTTTGATTTGACCAAACGAGCCCAGAATGCCAAAGCCCCAAACCCGACCGCATCTGTGGTGCCAAAATCTTTTGAGGCAAAAATTGATGTCTTCAACATCGAAGGCATAGGCCGCATCCCTTTTGAGCAATCCGGTCTTGAGCTGCTCAAACAACATCCTATCCCCAAAAATATGATGTTCTGGGCGGGTGTTATTGATGTCAAAAGCACGGTCACCGAAACCGCAGAACAAGTGGCAGCCAAGATTCGCCAATTGTTGACCGTGGTTCCGGCAGAGCAACTGGGTGTTACTACGGATTGCGGATTGATATTGTTACAGCGCTACATCTGTCAGGATAAGCTGCATGCCATGGTTGAAGGAGCGAAAATCGTCCGTAATGAACTGGCGAAATAACCGACAGTGGTAGGGTGGGTAACGCTTTTTTGTCCACGCGGAACAATAGATGTGTGGTGGGCAGAAAAGCGTTGCCCACCCTACGCATTTTTTATCCTCATGTAGTAAGAATTCCGCAAACCGATTGCGTAATACCTAATCTAAGGCGACGACAATGGATGTATGGGGCGACCAATTCACCATAGAAAAGTGGCAACACTTGATAGCTGAGTTTCTGGAAAACGGCAATAACGTCCCCATTGTTAACATTAATGCTACTGATACCCGTGAATTTGACGCTATTTTTTTAGGGGGTGGTGCGGCAGGCCGCTTTGGCGCGGCTTATTTGCGGGCATTGGGCGGGCGGGTACTGATTATTGACCGTTGGCCGTTCCTGGGCGGCTCTTGTCCACATCAAGCCTGTGTGCCGCATCATTTGTTTTCAGATTGTGCCGCGCAGCTTATGCTGGAACGCACTTTTTCCGGTAAATTGTGGTTTCAAGATCTTGGCAACAAGGTTGTTTCCATCAAATCCATTGTGGAAGTGTTTCGTGCGGGCCGCGTTGGCCCGCATGCCATGATGAATTATCAAAGCAAAGAACAGCTTGGCCTGGAATTTATTCTGAACGCCGAGGCCAGCATTATTAATGCCCACACTGTACAAGTCGGTGACCGTCACTTCCATACGAAAAATCTGGTATTGGCATTGGGAGCCAGACCTGCAATGCTCAAGCTGCCCGGCACGCAGTTAAAAGGCGTCTTTAATTCGCAAAGCCTGGTTGAAACACTGGACTATGAACCCGACAACACGGTTGTGGTTGTTGGTGGCAGAAAAACCGCCATCGAATATGGCTGTTTTTTTAATGCCACGGGTCGGCGCACTCTTGTTGTCGCAAGACACCAGGTGATACCCATGCTTAAGGATTCTGAATCGCGATCTTACGCTATCCAAATGATGCAAGAACAAGGCATGGAGTTTTTAGAAAACTCAGAACTGGTGAATATCCAGGGTGATGCAACAGGTAAAGTGCAGTCGGTGGCCATCCAGACACCGCAAGGCGTGATGAACATAGATACCGACTTTGTGTTCATGGCGCTGGGAGAACGCGCCAATTCGGAACAGCTTGTTCAAATGCTGGGTTTGGAGTTGGACGACAAAGGTTTCATCAAGGTTGATCGCTGCATGCAAACCTCAATGGCTAACATTTATGCGGTTGGTGATGTGACCGGCCCACCCATGGAAATGTTCAAGGCCAGGAAGGAAGGCGTGTGTGCATCTAAAAATATCATGGGTCAAGTGAGTGAATATAAGGCCGCGGATTACCCCGATTTTATGCACACGCATTACGAAGTCAGTTGGCTGGGCTTGGGTGAAGAAGAAGCGCGGCAGCATTACGGCAACGTAAAAATAATGAAACTTCCGCCTGATAATCCGAATGGCCTTGATGTAGGTTTACCGGCAGGTGACCGGATGATGTTGTATTTGATGATGAAACCACACATGTCGGGTTTCCAAAAGCTAATTATTGATGGCGACACACGCAAAATAATTGGGGCTTATCATATTGGTTATGGTGCAAAAGACGGTTTTCAATACCTCAACCATTTGGTAAAGCAGGGTATTACGATTGATGAATTAGCGGACATGGACGAACTGTTTATCAGCCCCAGTTATTTTATACAAATGTGCCGTTTGCGTGCCGGCGATATTCATTTTAAGGATTTATAAATAACACTCAATAATTTAAGGCATAACACACTAATGAGTAATCGATTTAATGGCAAACACGCCGCTATTACCGGCGGCGCAACCGGCATGGGCTTTGAGATTGCCAAGCGCTTGGGGCTGGAAGGCGCTGCGGTTGCCATTATGGACATTAACGAAACAGCATTGACTAAAGCAACCCAAGCGCTTCGTGCCGAAGGCATTGCTGTCAAAGCCTATATTCTTGATGTTAGTGATGCTAACGCCGTTGCTGAAACCTTTGCGCAGCTGCTTGAGCATTTTTCAGGCACGCTGGATATTTTAGTGAACAACGCCGGTATTGCAGCTTTTGGCACTGTGGAAACCACTGAACCAGTTATCTGGGAGAAGGTCATGGCCGTTAATGTAAATGGCACCTACTTGTGTTCAAAATCAGCCGTGCCAGCGATGAAAAAACACGGCGGAACGATTATTAACTTTGGCTCGGTGGCAGGTTTGGTAGGTATCCCCAATATGGCTGCCTATTGCACTTCCAAAGCGGCGGTTATCGGTTTGACCAAGCAAATGGCGGTGGATTACTCAAAGTTAGGCATAAGAGTCAACTGCGTATGTCCCGGCATGATCGCCGATACCGACATGGGGCGGCAAATTCTTTCGACAGACGAATCTGAGGAAATGATGAAAAAACGTTTAAGCAAATATCCGATAGGCCGGTTTGGCAAACCGGAAGAGATTGTTGCCGCCGTATTGTTTTTGGCTTCCGATGAAGCCAGTTTTGTCTGCGGTTCGGCGTTTACGGTAGATGGCGGCATGACTGCATTATGAAAACTTACTATGTACACACAAGCCGATAAGCGTTGCTCTCTAGCCGATTTGCTCAGCCATGTAAAAACAGGCGATTGCGTAGCGGTTGGTGGCGGTTTGTCATGGCGTGAACCTATGGCTGCGCTACGGGAACTGATCCGTCAAGATGTTAAAAATCTCAAGCTAGTTGGTTCGGCGCATGGCATTGATGTTGACATGCTTTGCGGTGCAGGCTGTGTTAGCGTCAGCTCGGAATCGTATGTTGGCTTTGAACAGGATTTTGGCATGGCGCTTAACTACCGGCGTGCCTGTGAAGCGGGCCAAATCAAAGTTGAGGATAATTGCTGTTATACCTTGGTGCAGCAACTGCGTGCGGCCATTAGTGGCTTGCCGTTTATGCCGATTCGTTCAGTACAAGGCACGGATTTCATGCAGCTGCACCCTGAATTTAAAACCATGACTTGCCCCTTTACCGGTGAATCACTGATTCTGGTGCCTACACTCAAGCCCGATGTCGCCATTCTTCATGCCCATTATGCCGACCAGCACGGCAATCTGCATATCGAAGGCCCGCCAGTTGCCGATATCTTGTTTGCTAAAGCGTCTACAAAAGTCATCGTGACGGTTGAAAAAATTATATCTAATGGTGAGCTAACTCAAAAAGGCGTGACCATTCCCTATTTTTATGTCACCGCTATCAGCGAAGTTCCGTACGGGGCGCATCCGACATCTTGTTATCCTCTTTACGCTTATGACCGAAAACATACCAGCCACTATTATCAGACGGCTAAACAAGGCGCTGACAGTTTTCGTAACAACTATTTGAATCCTTTTGTTTATGGGTGCAGAGATCACGATAGCTATATAGAAGCCATTGGCGGCAAAGAATGTTTAACACGCTTGGAACGTTGGGACGAAAGTACGGAACAGTGGATGCAGCTCTATGAATAACAATGCCAAAGTACAAAGCTGCACCCTGGGTGAATTGATGATTTATCAGATCGCCCTGTCCATTGAAGACGGAATATTGGCATTTCACGGCTTTGGATCGCCGTTAGTTCAGTTGGCTTTGCATCTGGCCAAACACAGCCATGCGCCCAATCTAATTTTGGTGGCAGGAGCCACTTACGGTATCAATCCAACTCCCGCATTTTTAACGCCTACCACTAATGATTTCGCCATGAACCGGGGCGCTGAATGTCATTTAACCATTGAAGAATTATTTGATCTCGCCGCCAGTGGCCGTATGGGGCGGATGTTTTTATCAGGTTTACAAATTGACTGCTGGGGTAATATGAATGTCACCCGCCTGGGCAATAATGACCGGCTTACCTTAAAATTGCCGGGTGGCGGTGGCGGCTGTAATTTATCCAGCGATGCGGCTCATGTCACGATCTGGACGGCAGCACACCGGACGCATGCCGATGAAAAAGGTCGTCGGCGCTACCGATTGGTTGAACGTTGTGATTTTGTCACCAGCGTGGGACATCGCACGGCAGAAGGCTTGCCGCGTTCCAGTATGCCTTATCGAGGTCGTGGGCCGGATTGCATTGTCACTGATCTGGGCATTTTTGGTTTTAATGATGCAGGCCATGCGCAATTACGCGCAATTTACCCAGACACCAGCGTGGAGTTGGTTGCGGAAAGTACACAATTTGATTTTCCTGTTTCAGATAATCTGGCCATAGCACCATTGCCTGATAGTGACATGATCGAGTTTATCCGCCGACTGGATCCGATGAATATTCATCAACGCGAACTCAGTCCTGATGACAGGGGGCGTAGTTTTGCTTTAGCGGATGTGTGACAATAGGCAAAAAGAACGCTGGAAAAAGTGAGCAATTGAAACCTTATGGCTAGCTAAAACTCCAAACCTACCAAACGGCGGTCAAAGTGGCACAAAAAGACATCATCAGCAAACAGCTTATCCAGCGCATTGCAGTGGATTTGGCAGTTTACTTGCTGAAGCTGGACATTGGTAGTGAGGACTTGGAACTGCTAGCAACCGAACAGCAGCGGGTGGAAGACCGTCGGGCTGATGTGGTGGCCAAGGTCAGGCAAGCCGGATCTGAATTTATTTTGCATATTGAAATCCAAAATAACAACGATGCTGCCATGCCGTTACGCATGTTGCGCTATTATACGGACATAGCGTTTGCCCAGCCAGGCATCGCCGTCCAGCAATACTTGATTTATATCGGTGGTGCCAAGCTAGCAATGCCCGCGCAAAGGAGCGACCACGGCCTGGATTACCGCTATAGCATTATCGACATGCACACGGTCGATTACCAGGACTTACTCAACCAGGACACACCGGACGCGATGGTGCTGGCGATCCTGGCGGATTTCAAGCACCACTCAAGCCGCGAGGCAGTGCATGAAATCATCACGCGCCTACACCAAAAGCTAAGCCCACAGCCACAGCGTTTGCGGGAATATCTGTATATGTTGGAGGTTTTGTCGGAAAACAGGGATTTAAAAACTTACATTAAAGAGGCTGAAGCCATGATTACACAAGTTAATATAGAAACCTTACCTTCTTATGAGTTGGGAATGGAAAAAGGTATGGAAAAAGGCATAGAAAAGGGCGTGGAACAAGGTATGGAGCAAGGGATAAAAAAAGTCATCAACCAGCTGTTGGCAACACAATCCCCTGAACAAGTGGCGAAGCTGACGAATTTGCCGCTGGATATGATTATGCAAGTTAAGCAGCAAAACGGTTAGTCGTTACCATTAACAAAGCCTAATGTATGAACGGTGCAATCCTTAACGTTGAAGATTTAAAACAGCGGCAAAACTTTGTGCCCTTGCCGTACCGTTGCGTCAGCTTTCAACCCTATAACGGCGTAATGGATGCCACTGTGATAGAGCAATATTTGCTTAATAGAGAAGTTTACCGACGTACCGATATTATTATTTTGCACAATCCACAGCAGGAATATGCCGTTGCCGCCGTGCAACGTGTCAGTTCGGAGACCTTATTCACTGCTGTTGAAAAAGTCGAAATCTTGGCTTTGCCCCAAGACTGCATTTTTATTACCAATGCCAATACAGACCCCGCCAACCGATCCGCACTGGCTAAATTAGCGCTTAACCATCAGGTCTCAGCCGATCAAACTGCGATAGTGCTCGGGGCTTTTGACCATGTCAATATTATTCATCATCCTAATCCTTTGAGATTACGGGTGATTGAAGTGGTGCCGCCCGAACCGCCCAAGTTGTATCATATGGTTGAACAGGTATTAAGTTATGCCGACCTGCCACCCATTCTCCTGGAATTGGAGACTATTGATCTGCGTGATCTCGCCGACACAGTCACCCCAGAGGCTTATTTAGTACCGTGCCGCTCTGGTGGGCTGACTAATTTAGGCGCACCGGTTTATTTTCTCGATGAACGCCCGCAGCAACGTCAAAACTGGACGTTACTGGGATGCGAACGCAGTCTGCAATTTCATCGCCATTACTACGGCGATGAGCCGCCGCGCGTGGAAATGTGTCCACGCCAATTGCTAAAACCCAATGCTAAAGCCACCATCCTGAAATGTTGCCTGCTGGAATATGACATTGAACAGCAGGGCAATGTGATGACCGTACCCTGGGGAAGTGATTTGAAGCTGATTGAAAAAGCATTACGTCAACTGTCGAAGGGGGAGGTAGAACATGGCTGAACTTGCTTGGGAAAATATCATAACCAACCAATGTGATTTGCGGGCGGAAAAGCCGCGCAAAACCGGTTGCACTATGGTGATGGATGTCGGTAAAGGGATGTACGAAACCCACAGCATCCTGCAGGCGTCTGCCAACTATATCGATCATTGGAAATTCGGCTTTGGTACGTCTGCTTTTGTGGACAAGGCGTTATTGCAAGAAAAACTGCACACATTGGCAGCACACAATATCCTGACTTTCCCAGGCGGTACTTTGTTGGAGGTCGCGTTGCTCACCCAGCATTGCCGAGTTTATATGACCCATGCCAAAGGCTTGGGTTTTACCGCCGTGGAAATTTCTGACGGAACCTTGCCTATTCCGCGATTCCGGCGCAAACGGATAATTGAATGCGCGTTGAGTGCCGGCTTGATCCCCATTACCGAAGTCGGCAAAAAAGATCCCAAACGCCAACCCACACCCGAACAAATCGCGGAAGAGGTTTTGGAAGATCTAGAGTGGGGTGCAGCCTGGGTAATTATCGAAGGCCGTGAATGTGGTCAAGGTGTAGGCGTTTTCGATGACTCAGGAAATGTTGACAATTTTGAGGTAGACCTGATTATTGACATGCTGGGTGATAAACGGGATGCCCTGATATGGGAAGCGCCACTCAAATCTCAACAGGCATTTTTTATTGAAAAATTCGGTGCTAATGCCGGGCTGGGTAATATCCCGATAGATCAGGTGCTGGCGTTGGAAGCTTTGCGCAACGGCTTGCGCTTTGACACCCTGAACCGTGTTACCGGAAAATTATTGCGCGAAGGCTCCTGGGATCCCAATCAAGTGGAAGGCAATGGGGCACACAATCAAGCGGCCGATTCGACCGATTTAACGCCCTGATGTCCACTGAAAAACAACCCTCAGTGTTAATACAAGAAAAAGTTCTGGAGATTGGCACACGGTTAAAGTCGGCTCCGTCGGACAGAATGATCAGTGCCGTGTTTGCGGCTGAATTAAGCCAGCAGGCACATTTATTTGAGGCGATGGGACTGGTCGATATTGCCCATACCTTGATTGCCATCGAAGTACAGACCATTCCGAAAGCAGAAGGCCATCAATTACTGGCACAGTTACTGGAATTGCAAAAGAATCCTGACTCGTTTGTGATGACAGCCGAGAGGGGCGATATTTACACCAACCGCGAAGCCTGGCTGGCAGAACGAACCGATGTAACAGGCTGGCTGGGTGCAGGCCGTGCTCGAAGGGAAGCGACTACCACGGCGTTTATTGTCGTTATGCGGCACAAGATTGTTGAGTTTAGCGAAACACTGATAGCACTGGGTTTGATGATAACCCAACTGGCAGAACAGCACACACTGTCCCTCATGCCCGATTACACCTATCTACAAGCAGCACAACCGACCACCTTCGGGCATTATTTATTAGGTTTTGCTTATCCGGTGCTGCGCGATCTGGAGCGGCTGGAAGCATTATTGGCGAGGCTTAACCTAAGCCCTATAGGTTGCGGTAGTACTAATGGTTCGAGGATCAGACAGGGACGGCAGCAGTTAGCGGATCTACTGGGATTTAATGGTTTGATTTCGCATGCCCGGGATGCCATGTGGCAAGCGGATTTATTCATAGAAGCCACGTCAATATTAACGACGTGCAGCATTAATCTCAGTCGCTTGGCGGAAGATTTACTTGTCTACAGCAGCCAGGAGTTTGCCTTGGTTGAACTGGATGACCGCCATGCCCGCGCCAGTAAAATCATGCCGCAAAAAAAGAATCCGTTCGCATTGACGCATGTTCGTGGCGTAGCCAATAAAATGATCGGTGTATTGACTACGGTAACTGCAAGCGCCAGGACACCTTCCGGCCAGCCTGATAATAGGCTGTTGATATACGGTGAATTACCCGAAGCCATGCAAACCGTCAATGATGCCGTAGCATTAATGGCAGAAGTGCTGCAAGACCTCAGTTTCAATGCCGACAGAGGCAAGGCGTTGGTAGAAACCGGCTGGATACTGGCAACCGATCTGGCCGAAACTCTGGTACTGGAATGTGGGCTGGATTTTAGAAACGCCCATCACATAGTGGCTTTTCTCGCCAGCGAATATCGTGGTAAAAGTATAGCGCAACTCGATCTTAAAACATTAATGCAGTCTGCCGAGCAAGTGTTGGGGCATACTATCAGACTGACTGAACAACAGCTCAAAGCAGCTTTAGATGCCAGTCTAGCCATACAGGCACGGATAGAACCCGGTGGCACCGCAACCCATTGCATGAACAATATGATCACTGAATGCCAAGAAAAATTAGCGAACCATCATGAAAAAAACAAGGCAAATCACGATTATTTTTCTAGCAAACAACACTATTTATTGGAACGTGCAATGAAAGAGATCGGCTAATGATGGGATGTTCCAGATTAGCGCACAAGGAATTGAGCAATGCCAAAATCGATCTTTGATTATATTATTGTCGGTGCAGGTTCAGCCGGTTGTGTGCTTGCCAATCGACTGAGCGAAAATTCGAAATGCCGTGTCTTATTGCTTGAAGCGGGTGGTGAAGACGATGCTGCTGTCATTCGCACACCGGCGTTGTTTTCCCAATTACAGGACAGCCCGTATGATTGGAGCGACCGAACCCTACCACAACCCCATCTGCAAGGCCGCCGCATTTATATTCCGCAAGGAAAAACCCTGGGCGGCTCCAGTTCCATCAATTACATGATTTACATACGCGGCAACCGTGCTGATTACGATCACTGGGCGAGCCTTGGCAACACCGGCTGGAGTTATGACGAGGTATTGCCCTATTTCATCAAAGCCGAAACCAATCAGAATTTTGTTGATGGCTATCATGGCCAGTCGGGGCCATTGGTGATTTCCAGCCACCCAGGATTAAGTCCGGTAACTCAACGCTATATCGCGGCTGCACAACAAGCCGGTACTACCTACAATCCGGATTTTAACGGCCAACAACAAGATGGCTGCGGACCTTTGCAAAGGACGATTGCTGACGGTTCACGGTGCAGCGCAGCCAATGCTTATCTGCACCCAGCACGGTCGCGCCCCAATCTGACAGTTATGAGCCATGCACAGGCCACCAAGCTATTGTTCGATAATCATCGCGTGGTAGGAGTGCAATATTTGCGTTTAGGCAGCGTCGAACAAGCTTATGCCGACGCCGAAGTTATTTTATCTGCCGGTGCTTTCCGTTCACCGCACATACTCATGTTGTCGGGTTTAGGTCCGGCTACAGAGCTAGAAAAACTCGGTATCGACGTGCGGGTGGATTTACCAGAAGTCGGCAAGAACCTGCAAGATCACATCCACGCCCGCGTACGCTGCGAACTGACGCAGCCTTTGACTTTTGCCCCGCTACCCAGCCACGATAAAGACGCCGCCGCACGTACTTACGAGTCCACCAACACAGGGCCATTGGCCTCAAATTTTCTAGAAGCGGGAGCTTTTGTTAAAAGCTGTCCTGATGTGGATTATCCCGATTTGCAATTGTTTTTGTTCGGTAATTTAACGCCAGAATACCCTGAGGCAGGGTCTCCAACTCGTCACGGCATAGCGCTAACCGCTTATGTTAATCGGCCACGTAGCACTGGCCAAGTCACCCTGTCTTCCGCTGATCCTTTAGACCGTCCGCGCATCAATCCGAATTACTTTAGCGATCCTGACGATCTTCGTTGTCTGGTGGCGGGTGTGCGCTGGAATCTTAAAATTTTGTATGGACAGGCTTTTGATGATATCCGAGGCGTTGAACTGTCTCCCGGTATTAATATCCGTGATGATGCCAGTTTGGAAGATTTTGTGCGCCGTACGGCATCAACTACCTGGCATCCGACATCCACTTGCCGAATGGGTTGTGATGCAACGGCGGTGGTTGATCCAGCTTTGCGGATCAATGGCGTTAGTGGTTTGCGGGTAGTGGATGCGTCCATTATGCCATCTATCGTCAGCGGCAATACCAATGCGCCGACCATTATGATTGCAGAAAAAGCGGCGGATTTGATTCGGCACAGCTAACAGTTTAAAAGGAGTTTAACAAATGATTGATTCAGTCCATATAAGCGATTCCACAATTTATGCCCCATCCTGGACTGATCCTGATTTACGCTCTCTTTTCGCCGAGCAAAACACAGTCAAAGGCTGGCTTGAAATCATGATGGTACTGGCAGAAGTACAGGCTGAGTTTGGCTTGATCCCACAGCAAGCCGCGATAGAGATAAAAATAGTTTACGAAAATCTGCAAATAGACGAGGCTTTTCTAATAGAAGTCGGAGAGGGTTTTGCCAAAACCAATCATTCCCTGATGGGCTTGATCAATGCAGTACAGCATCGGTGTGGTGCAATCGGTGGCGAATGGCTCTGCTATGGCGTAACCGTACAGGATATTACCGACACTCATACCATCCGAACCTTATTGAAAGTACATGGACATTTTTTGGGGCAACTCACTGCAATAGAACAGATTTTGATTGATCTGTGCCATGTACACCGACATACCGTCATGTGCGGCCGCACGCACGGCCAACCGGGCTTGCTGATTACCTTTGGCTTTAAAGCCGCTAGCTGGCTGGACGAACTGGAGCGTCATCGCCAGCGTTTATCCGAACTTAAATTGCGCCTTGGCGTAGGGCAGCTTTGCGGTGGGGTGGGTAGCTTGTCTTCTCTAGGTCCACAGGCATTGACCTTACAAAAAAAGGTCATGCAACGCCTGGGTTTGAATGCCCCCGCAATCTCCTGGACCAGCACACGCGACCGCTACGCCGAATGGCTGAATATCATGTCGATGATGACTTCTACCGGTGACCGTATCGGTCAAGAAATAGTCAATCTGCAACGACCCGAAATTGGCGAGCTGAGTGAAGGTTTTATTAGCGGTGCAGTGGGCAGCATTACCATGCCACAGAAACGTAACCCGGAAATTTCCGAACATCTGGGTACCTTGTCGCGGGTGGTCAGGCATCACGCCGCTCACATGGCTGAAAATCTGGTGCATAGCCATGAACGCGATGGCCGTTCATGGAAAGGCGAATGGCTGATTATTCCTGATGCGACCCTGGCCACCGGTAAATCATTGGCGTTGCTCAAGCAGTTACTTAAGGACTTGCAGGTAAACCGGCAGCGTATGCACGCCAATATTATGGCGACCAACGGCTTTGTCCATGCCGAGGCAGTGATGCTAATGCTCGCGAATATCTTGGGAAAACAAAGCGCACATCAGCTGGTCTACGACGTGACCCTGCAAGCCCAGAGCGAAGGGCTGCATTTTAAGCAGGCACTTATCAATCATCAGCAAATCAGCGCTATTCTGACTAACGATGAGATAGAAGCGTTATTTGATCTTGAACACAGCACAGGCGTGTGTGCAGACATGATTGACCAAGTCATCGCACAGATCCATTTACCTTGATGTGACGGCCATGATTTCAGAAAGTCCAAATTTTGACCGACACGCAGTCATCGAACGCATCACTGAGCAAATACCCCGCCATGTTCTCGCGCACTACCCAACCCCGCTCATACAAACGAATCGATTGGCAGAAACGTTGGGGGGTATTGAACTGTGGTTTAAACGTGATGACCTGATCAGTTTCGGCTTGGGCGGCAATAAAATACGCGGATTGGAAGTGATGCTGGCCGATGCGCTTGCCCAAAATGCAAACTGGCTGGTAACAGGAGCCGGTGTGCAGTCCAACCATGTGCGGGCGACAGCAGCCGTAGCAGCGCATGCCGGCATGCGCTGCACTGCGGTTTATTGGGGCAAGCCACCGGCAACGGTGGACGGAAATTATCGTGTCACCCAAATGCTGGATGCGGCATTCCATTTTACCCATGACGAGGATCGGGCATCGGTCGATACGCACATTCAACAGCTTGCAGCCCAGTTGCGTGAACAAGGTCATCGGCCTTATGCAATTCCGCGCGGCGGTGCTTGTAGTGTGGGTGTATTAGGACATGTACTGGCGGTTTTCGAGCTTTATCAGCAATGTTTTACCCAAGGTTTGGAACCCGACGCGATTGTGCTTGCAGTAGGTTCTGGAGGGACTTACGCAGGCTGGTTGTTAGGTTTAAAATTGTTGAATCTGCCCTGGAAAATGCTGTGCTACACGGTCAGCCGTGCACCGGAACAGGTCAGCCAACAAGTTGCAGATTTGGCTAGCGAAGCAGCTACATTATTGAAACTGGACTGGACTTTTAGCGCCACCGATACACCAGTGCATGCTGGGTTTATTGGCCAAGGCTATGGCATTCCAAGCCCAGAAGCTGCCGAAGCAATAAAGCGGGTCGGTTGTACAGAAGGCATATTACTGGATCCGGTTTATACCGGCAAGGCGATGGCCGGCTTTTTGAATGGACTGAAAAACAAAAAATTTGCTGATTATAAAAGAATAGTTTTTATACATACCGGTGGTGAACCGGCCTTTTTTGCCGGTAATGGTGATTGGCTAGATGCTAATCACTTCGTGGTTTAAATCAATAATAAGAGAAAAAATCATGCAAATTATTATCATAGGCGGCGTTGCCGCTGGCGCTAAAGCCGCCGCAAAAGCGCATCGGGTTGATCCTAACAATGAAATCATCATCTATCAGGACGAAGCTGAAGTGTCTTATTCTGCCTGCGGCCTGCCTTATGTCATCAGTGGCGTGATTGATGATGAACGTAAAGTTATTATCCGTCAGCCTGAAGACTTTGCCAAAGAAGGCATTCAGGTTTTTACCCGTCACCGTGTTATCAGTATTGATAAAACCAGGCAACAACTCACAGTAAGAAACCTAAAAAATAATACCGATACAGTGGTTAATTATGATCGCTTGATGCTGGCAACCGGTGCGTGCCCCATTGTGCCAAGCGTCGAAGGTATTAACCTGGGAGGGGTTCTGACCCTGCGTAATATCAGCGATTTAGAACGCTTCAAAATGCAATTAACGGTATTACAGCTTAAAAAAGTGGTCATTATAGGTGCCGGTTATATTGGGCTGGAACTGGCTGAGGCTTTTCATGAGCTGAATATTAAGACCACGATAGTCGAGAAAGCGCCGCGTATTTTGCCCAAGTTTGATGCTGAAATGGCTCAGCTTGTCCATGACCATTTGCTTGAAAACCACGTTGAATTAGTGCTGGGCGATGGCCTTGCCAAACTGCACGGTGAAAATGATCGGGTCATTGCCATTGAAATAGAATCAGGAAAAATAATAGCCACCGATCTGGTTGTTATTGCTATTGGTGTTAAGCCTAATGTTGAATTGGCCAAAGCTGCCGGTATTCAATTGGGTATAACGGGGGCGATAGCCGTTAATTCAAGAATGGAGACACAAGCCCCCAATATTTTTGCAGCCGGTGATTGCTGCGAAACGCTCAACCGAGTGACAGGTAAACCGATCTGGATGCCATTGGGCGATATTGCCAATTTACAAGGACGCGTTGCCGGTGAAAATATTGCTGGTGGAAATGCTCATTTTCCAGGTGTATTCGGAACGGCAATATTCAAGACCTTTAATCTGGCGGTAGCCATAACGGGGTTATCGGAACAAATAGCACAGGAATCTGGTTTTGAAACAATATCGATTGTAATGAAAGGCTCAGACCGTGCGCGATATTATCCGGGTCGGCAAGAGTTTTCTCTCAAACTCATTGCTGATCGAAGGGATGGCAGGCTATTGGGTGCTCAAGTGATTGGTTGTGGCTCTGTCGATAAAACGATTGATATTGCAGCAACCGCGCTACTTGGAAAGTTGATGTGTGCGGATCTTGAAAACGCTGATTTGGCTTATTCACCGCCGTTTAGTCCGGTACTCTCGCCTATCATTGTGGCGGCCGGTCTATTAAATGGCAAATTAAATCGTTAGCGCATTTCCTCATTGGGTGCTAATAAATAAAAGGCTCTAAAGTTCCACGGGATTTATCGGCGCTACCAGCCATAAAAACTGCGAATGTCTGTCAGTGCAATTCACGCGAATTGATGAAATACAGCAAGGCTAAGCGTGACACATCCATAATTTTTGCGATTGATGTTTGTGATACTTTTTTACCCAAAAGCATTTTAATTTCCGTGTCTTTGCCATCTGCAATGGAGAAGAGATTTTCCACTGGCAAAGACGAGGCCGATCTCGCCGCTTTATCTTGACGCGAAGCCTCTCTACACCCTATAAAGAGATTTTATTTCTTGCTAGAAAAATAGATCATCATGCTGCCACTGGAAAATATTTCAAGATATAAAGTTGAGAAAATATTAGGGCGAGGTGCAGTAGGCACGGTTTATAAAGCTTACGATCCTGTCATTAATCAAGCAGTAGCCATCAAGGTTATTCACAAGCAATTATTAGAGCAAGATGACTCTGGTGAACAACTCCAGCGTTTCGGTAGTCCCTACAAATCAATGCAGGTTGATTTTTATCAATGGGTTACCAAAATAGGTGCCACAAACAGGAATCTCCAAGTCAATGCCTCCTGAGTT
>JAYVGW010000235.1:0-2831 GCA_043771735.1 Methyloglobulus sp. | reverse complement strand
CATCACTCATTGGCGCGGTGTACGGCACTTTGCTGGTGAATTTTGGTAAAACCCTATTTTCTGAAACCTATCCAGAGTTATGGTTGTTCCTCATGGGCGGATTATTTATTGCTGTGGTGCTGTTTTTTCCAGAAGGATTGGCAGGCGTGTATGAAAAATATGCAAAGCGCTTTAGGCTTTCCGCGCAAGCTAAATTGTCCCAAAAAGAAGCCCATCTATTAGGGGAAAAAGTATGAGCAACACCGACTATTTACTGGCGATTGAAGATCTGACGGTTTCCTTTGATGGTTTTAAGGCGGTCGATGCTTTGACCCTGTACATTGATGAACACGAACTGCGGGTCGTCATCGGCCCCAACGGTGCAGGCAAAACTACAGTGTTGGATTTAATCTGCGGCAAGACCAAATCCACCGCCGGTTCCATCAAGTTTAAGAATACCGAACTGACCAAGCTGTCTGAACACGAAATCGTCCGTGCCGGGGTGGGCAGAAAATTTCAAACCCCGTCGATTTATGAAAACTTGACGGTTTACCAAAACTTGGAAGTGTCTTATCCCATAGGGCGCTCAGTCTGGGGCAGCTTGACCTTCAAGCGCACCCCTGCCCTCAGCGAGCAAGTGCATAAAATTGCCGCCGAAGTCTTGCTTACCGAACAGTTGCAAATGCAGGCCGCCCTGCTCAGCCACGGTCAGAAACAATGGCTGGAGATCGGGATGTTGCTGATGCAAGACCCGGAACTGCTGATGCTTGATGAGCCCGTGGCGGGCATGAGCGCGAAAGAGCGCGACCAAACTGCCGATTTGCTCAAGCGGATTTCCCAAAACCGGTCTGTTTTGGTGATTGAGCATGATATGGAATTTGTGAAGAAGATTGCCCACAAGGTGACGGTGCTGCACCAGGGCAAAATTTTGGCAGAAGGCTCAATGGAGAAGGTCCAGGCGGATGAAAAAGTGATTGAGGTTTATTTGGGTCACTAATTTAAGCTACGCACTTACAGCGGGACACGCAACGAGGCATAACCGTTCGTCCTGAGCTTGTCGAAGGATGGACGGTTAGACCGCTCATGATTCGACAAGCTAACCACGAACGGCATAACCTTAAACTGTCCCACCTTAAGTTGGTAGCCCTAATTTATAAACGCCTGCGTCAGAAAAGCAACATTTCACGCCCTCTCCCTTCGGGGGAAGGCTGTGGTAAGGGGGTATGAATAAATCTTTATCTCCTAACACCTATATACCCAACAACCAAGAGGAATGTGAGCATGTTTGAAATTGCCGATTTACAAGTCAGTTACGGGCAAAGCCAAGTGATTCATGGCTTGAGCTTTAAGGCGGAAAAGAACGAAACCTTGGCTATCATGGGGCGCAATGGCATGGGCAAAACCACGCTGTTTAAATCGCTAATGGGCATATTGCCCAGCAAAGCCAGCAAGGCCGAAGTGGATGGCGAGAATCTCAACGGCATCGAGACTTACCGACGGGTCGCCAAAGGCTTAGCCTATGTACCACAAGGTCGAATGATTTTCCCCGCTATGACCGTACAGGAAAACATCGAAACCGGGCTGGAAAAATCCAAATACCGTGAGATCCCCTCTGACATCTACGCCTTATTTCCAGTGTTGCACGAAATGCGTAAACGTAAGGGTGGCAACCTATCCGGCGGCCAACAGCAGCAACTGGCGATAGCTCGAGCGTTGGTGACCAACCCGAAAGTGCTGTTGCTGGATGAACCCACCGAAGGCATTCAACCATCCATCATTAAGGACATTGCTAAAGTCTTAAATGAAATCAGAAAAATGCGGGAGATTACCATTATTGTTTCGGAACAGGTCTTAAGCTTTACCTTAGAAATCGCAGACCGCATCATCGTGATCGACAAAGGCAAATTTATCCATGAAGACAAGCGCGGGAAAGTGGACGCAGCCAAGATCAAAGGGTATCTATAGGTTTAATGCCAACCTAAAATCAATGGTAGATCTGCGGCAGGATGTACAGGTAAAGACTATGCGCTCTTTGGTGCTATTAACACACCAAAGGCAAGGAAAATAAGGCTCTAGGTGATTTACAGAGGGTATAAACCTTTATAGAAGTATTATGAGAGTAAATCCGTTCGTCCTGAGCTGTGAGCCTGTCGAACAGTCGAAGGATGGAGGGATTTACACCCTCCTAAACCAGGTACCACCATATATCTGATACTTACCATTATTTTTTATATGATTAAGTATAACAAATTGATTTATAGCTATATATTTTTAAGTTATCATTGAATATCGCACCGAGCATGAGGACTTGTTATTTTTCTCCGTTCGTCCTGAGCCTGTCGAAGGATGAATGGAGAAAAATGACAAGCTGCGCATAATTACCCACTGTAAATCACATAGAGCCGAAAATAATTGGGGTCAGAGTCTGAGGTATCTACACAAAATGCACTATTAAATCAGTATATTAAAGCTAGTTAAACGGTGAGTGAACGCGTTGTTGTCTTTCCATAACGAAAGCTACTAAAATCCGGCTCAAAAATCAGGCAAATTTTGTAATTTACTTATCTCATTTGCGGCAACTTCTTGCTATGAGCAGAAAACATACTCCTACACATAGAAGGAACTCACTTCGGGGAGAATATAATCACTACCAGTCGCATCAACATCGTACAGTCCTGCGACATGGTTATTGCTATACGCGTTATAAGTTCGTCTGATAATCGCTTCTAATCCAGCCACTAAGTCATAATCACTCAGGTTATCCAAATCCACCCATCTTGCCTCGGAAACATCGCTCTGTGCGCTCGGCTGGCTGTTTTCTTCGTCTACTAACAACGCCAAATAATCAATAA
>JAYVGW010000234.1:0-2975 GCA_043771735.1 Methyloglobulus sp. | reverse complement strand
TTCAATGGGGTCATCGCCGCCTTTGTCGGCACGTTCATGCCGACCATGGCTCATTTGAACCCAGAATTTAGGCCTGTCGTCAATGCGTAACTTCTAATTAAAATCATTGCTCCACTGGCTGTTGCCGGGTGTCCCTGCCGAATCTTCCCTTGTTTCAAAGCTTGTGCGGAGTCCAGCTCCAATACTCACCCATTTGGTGTCGTCAATTTTGAAGGTAGCCCCGGCTTCAGATGGCGGCGCATGACCTGTTGCAAAAATCAGCAAAGCGATTGGCAATAGTCGCTCAAGCCCTTTTCTAAGCACAATTTGTTTTGTTGTGATCATTTTTTTTCCCCAGTTTCAACGATGAAATAGTGTAAATTCATTCAGCTAAACCAAATGCAGCCGTAGGCAGGCTTGGGGGAATTATTTTGTTTACGGGAATATTGCACAATACGTCATTTGACTCATCAGTCAAATGACGTATAGGTAATTGGATGTTGCTCGCTTACTGTGTAGAATTATGAAAAAACTATCCGAAATCTTATGAAATCATTGCGGCTAAAGCTATTATCTTTCTGTTCCATCCTGCTTTTGGGTATTGCGGCTTGTGCTACAAATAGCCTCAAAAAGCAACAAGCGTTTGATTTCAGCAATCCTGGACGTATTGAATTGCAAATTACCACAAACGACCCAAGCCTATCCATTGAAACGACTCGCCTTGAAGTCAGCAAAAATCTCGCTGATTGGGATTATCCTATGGGTGCTAGGGAAGGTGAGTCAGTTAGCCATGTTTTGAAGGCCACGGTAGGGTCGGTTGAATATGGCGATACACCAACTGGTTTTTCATTTTCGTCCGGCGATTCAGACCCGCGAGCGCTGGGTTTTCAAAAAACCTTTGTCCTGCCGATTATTTGCCAATTAAGCTCAATTACGCACCCTGAACAAAGTGGTGAGCTTAAACTAGGCTTTTCTACCGACGAAGCCAGCAAGACTTTCTTAAGAGTAGACAAGCTTGCCGATCATATCAGCACCGTTTGTTTCAATTTATTGACCGAGCTTAAATGGCCGATAAAACCAAAACAAAGTACGGATACAACAACCATTAAATCGCCTAGCTGGATGCCAGAAATCCGAATTGAAACTAAGGAAGCTCCCGTTGTTGAACCAGTTGAAAAGGTAACCCCAAACAAGCCGAATGATAACAATGGTATTGAAACAAAAACCGTTGCACCCACAACCGAACACCGAAAACAAATCATAATCTACAATCAAGGTTCACCCGTAATTCTTGAATTGGGCCATGAACGTAAATAAATTTTTTGGATCGTGATAAATGAGCCGTGTATAAGCGCTCTCAAACGGATAAATAAGCTTTAATTTTTGCTGCATCGACATCATCCCGCTTGTCTTCGTGGATAAATTTTCCCTTATCTATCACGATAATCCGATCAGCTATTTCCATTGTAAAACTCAGCACTTGTTCGGACACGATAATGGTAATTTCGCGCATTTTTCTGATTTCATTTAGCACTCTGGCAATATCTTTGATAATGGATGGTTGGATACCTTCAGTGGGTTCGTCCAGCAACAGCACTTTGGGATCGGTCACGAGGGCACGGGCGATGGCAAGTTGTTGCTGTTGACCGCCGCTTAGGTTGCCGCCTTTGCGCTTTCGCATATCAAACAACACCGGAAATAAGGCGTAGATGTCACTAGGGATTTCACGTGTCTTTGAGTATTCCAATCCTGTTTCAATATTTTCTTGCACCGTCATGGTCGGAAAAATCATCCGGCCTTGCGGTACGTAAGCCAAGCCTTTAGCAACGCGCCGATAGGTTTCTGCACCGTTGATGCTATCGCCATCAACTTCAGCTTTGGCGGCGTTACTCGGCAGGATGCCCATGAGCGCCTTGAACAAGGTGGTCTTGCCCATGCCGTTACGACCCATAATGGCGACCGTCTCGTTTTTGCTCGCCTGGAAACTCAAGCCATGTATAACTTGGCTTTGTCCGTAACTGACGTTTAAATCTTCAATTGCAAACATCATTACACTCCTGTTAAATGGGATTAACTATGCTGGCTTGCGGTATTTACTTAATGGCCCAGGTAGACTTCGATGACTTTTTCATTGGCTTGGATCTTGTCCATAGTCCCTTCTGCGAGAATCTTTCCTTGATGTAATACGGTCACTTTATGAGCTATCTTTTTCACAAATTCCATATCGTGCTCAATCACCAGCACCGAACGGTTTTGGCTAATCCTATTCAGTAAGTCGGCGGTTTGGTCGCGTTCTTTTGCGCTCATCCCAGCGACGGGCTCATCTAACATCAACAGTTCTGGGTCTTGCATTAACAGCATCCCGATTTCCAGCCATTGTTTCTGCCCATGACTGAGCAAAGCCGCTTCCATTTGCAGTTGCTCTATCAGCAAGACTTCTGTGGCAATTCTGTTGACCTGCTCATTCAACGCTGCTGTTCGCTTGAAGGTCAAACTGCCCCAAACGGATCGACCTACAGGATAGGACACTTCAAGATTTTGGTAGACCGTCAGGTTTTCGTAGATCGAAGGCGTTTGGAACTTTCTGCCCACACCGGCCCGGACAATTTGATGTTCAGCTAATTTAGTCAATTCTTTGTTGTGAAATTTAATGGAGCCTGAGGTCGATTTGGTTTTGCCATAAATCAAATCCAATACTGTCGTCTTGCCTGCACCGTTTGGCCCAATCACGACACGCAATTCATTTTTGTCGATGTACATGTTTAAGGAATCAACGGCCTTAAAGCCGTCGAATGAAACGGTCAGGTCTTCAATTGCCAACACATAATCCGTATTGCTCATGCTTCTTCTCCTATCATCTTGGCGGCTTTTTTATTGAATTTGGCAAAGCACTTGACTGCTAGGGGGCGTTCTCATTTAAGCCAAATCAAAATGCTGGCTAGGCTGAGCAGGGTCATATAATTAACCGCCAACCGCTCGTAGCGAGTGGCGACGCG
>JAYVGW010000233.1:0-4617 GCA_043771735.1 Methyloglobulus sp. | reverse complement strand
CTTTTCAGGCATTTCGAGCGTGCCATTGGGCTGAAAGGTGGGAATCAAATGCTGTTTGCCGTTGCCGATTAAATCGCTGCGACCCATGTCTTTTAAAGCTTCGCGCAACAACGGCCAGTTCTTGGGGTCGTGATAACGCAGGAAGGCTTTGTGCAGACGGCGTTGCTTGAAGCTCTTGGGTATGGCGATGTCTTCAGCAGTTCGGCTGACTTTACGCAAAGTGTCTTTGCCGGAGTGATACATGGCGGTGGCGATGGACATCGGCGACGGCAAAAATGCCTGCACCTGGTCGGCTCTGAAACCATTGCGCTTTAGCCATAACGCCAGATTAAGCATGTCGTTATCGGTAGTGCCGGGATGCGCGGCGATAAAGTAGGGGATCAGGTATTGTTCTTTGCCTGCTTCCTTGGAATACTTGTCAAACATTTCCTTGAAGCGGTCATAAGTGCCCATGCCCGGCTTCATCATTTTGGATAAAACGCCTTGCTCGGTATGTTCCGGGGCGATTTTAAGATAACCGCCGACATGATGGGTGACCAGTTCCTTGACATATTCAGGCGATGTGACGGCGAGATCATAACGTAAACCCGATGCGATAAAGATTTTTTTGATGCCGGGTAAAGCCCGCGCCCGTCGATATAGTTTAATCAGCGAGCTATGGTCGGTATTGAGATTGGGGCAAATGCCGGGGAAAACGCAGGACGGCAAACGACAGGCGGATTCGATTTTAGGGTCTTTGCAAGCCAGTCGGTACATATTGGCTGTAGGGCCGCCCAGATCGGAAATATGTCCGGTAAAGTTCGGCGAGGTGTCGCGGATAGCTTCAATTTCTTTGATAATGGAGTCTTCCGAACGGCTTTGGATGATGCGGCCTTCATGCTCGGTAATCGAGCAAAAGGTGCAGCCACCGAAACAACCACGCATGATGTTGACCGAGTGTTGGATCATCTCAAACGCAGGCACATTGGCGTTGCCGTAGTCCTTATGCGGGACGCGCGAGTAAGGCAAATCGTACACGCCATCCATTTCTTTTGTTGTCAATGGAATGGGTGGAGGATTCACCCAGATATGCCGATTTCCATGTTGTTGAATTAATGGGCGCGCATTGCCGGGATTGGTTTCGCCGTGCATGACGCGGGACGCGTGGGCATATAAGATTGCATCGCCGGCAACCGCTTCGTAAGCGGGTAAGCGGATAACGGTCTTAGCTCGTTGCGCCTTTGCTAATAGATGCCTGTCAAACCGGATAACATTTTCGTTTGCTGGTAGCTTCTCCGGCTTTTTATCACACTCGGGTTCCATTTGATAAGGGTCAGGGATAGGCGTAATTGCCCCTGGCTTATCGAGCAAAGTGGAATCTTTAACCACCCAGCCTTCTGGGATTTGCTTAACATAATGGACAGTGCCGCGTATGCCTTTAAGCTCGGACATAGCCTCGCCATTTGCCAAGCGATGGGCAATCTCGACAATCTGCCGTTCCGCATTGCCATAAACCAGCAAGTCGGCTTTGGAATCCAGCAACACCGATTTGCGGACTTTATCCGACCAATAATCATAATGCGCTATGCGCCTTAAGCTGGCTTCTATGCCACCAATAATGATCGGCACATCCTTGAACGCTTCGCGGCAACGATGCGAATAGACATTCACCGCCCGGTCAGGCCGTTTTCCTGCTACACCATCAGGTGTATAAGCATCGTTGGAGCGGATTTTTTTGTCAGACGTATACCGGTTGACCATCGAATCCATATTGCCGCCCGTCACTCCAAAAAACAGGTTTGGTCGCCCCAGCTTGGTGAATTCCTTGGCGCTAGTCCAATCCGGCTGGGAGATAATGCCCACCCTAAATCCTTGTGCTTCCAACAAGCGCCCAATCAACGCCATACCGAAGCTGGGGTGATCTATGTACGCATCACCCGTCACCAGAATCACATCGCAAGTATCCCAACCCAATTCGTCCATTTCCTCGCGGTTCATGGGCAACACAGGTGCAACACCAAAGCGTTGTGCCCAGTGTTTGCGATAACTGAAAAGATTGGGTGCTGCTTGTGACTCTGTTGACATCATTTTGTGATAACTGCGTTAATGGAATAAGCATTATGCTTATGTAAATCTTTCAAAAATTTAGGGAATTCGATCTGGTACTGTTGTTCAAGTTCAATTGCCCGTACCTTAAGTGCTTTCATATCAAATCGGGGAATGCCTTGATTAAATGCCACAGCTACCATATTGCCGCGATTACGCACAGGCAGCATCAAAACTTTCTCGCTGAAAACTTGTTGCAGCCAACTTAAACACGAGTCAAATACCACAGTTTCTGTTGCCCAAAGGTTGATGACTAATATCCCATCTTGCTTCAACAGGGTTTTACACGCATCAAAAAAAGCGATGGAGGCTATTGATTCTGCCATGCCCTCAACATCAAAAGCATCAATCAGGATCAAACCATACTGCTCACTACAGGTTTGGGCATGTTGCGGCACGTAACTTCCTGCATCATCAACTATGACTTTCAATCGTGAATCTAGCGGCAAACCAAAGTGACTACGGGCAATTTTAACGACGCTCGCCCGATATTCAACAGCCCTTAGCCGGCATTCAGGAAAATAATACAGCAGATGCCTGGCTAATGAGCCGCCGCCCAAACCTATGATCAACGCATCATCCACCGACTCTTTAAACAACAACCAGCTGGTCATCGCCCGTGCATAGGGCAGTTGGAGGCTTTCTGGGTCATTCAAGGAAATGCTGCTTTGCCGGGAACTTGAACCGAAATGTAACGACCTGACACCCTTTTGTTCGACGATCTCAAGGAGGCCTTCATCGTCATGGTTTTGGTAAACAACCAAACCATCGTACTTGTACATAGCTAAAAACAAGGAATGTGAGCTTTAATTGCTGATTATACATGAGTTTACCGCGTGATATTTGAAAATGAATGCCGTTGATAGCGGAAAAACATAACACGCCCTTTCACTAAGGGAGAGGGTAAAACCGCCACCCCAAATCACCACCCAATACGGCCCACGCCCAGACAGTCCCTTCGGCACGGGCATCCTATTCGTCAAGGCCAAGAACAGCAAATACACCGACACTATCGCCTACTACCACCACGACCACCTGGACACGCCCATCCAGGCCACGGACCGCAGCGGCATTGTCGTCTGGTCGGCGCAGTACAGTGCCTTCGGCAAGGCCAGCATCACCACGCCCACCGCGACCGACGATAAGCCCGTCATTGAATCCAACTTGAGGTTTCCTGGGCAAACCGAGGATGCGGAGACTGGGCTATACTACAATTGGCATCGGTATTATGAGCCGGAGTTGGGCAGGTATGTGACGGCGGATCCGGTTGGGTTGGTGGGTGGGGTTAATTTATACGCCTATGTCGGGGGGAACCCGATTAGTGGGATTGATCCGACGGGTGAATTTGCTATACCAATTACGTTTCCATTCCCTGGAACAGGTATCCCGGGAATAATAGCCCCATGTTTAGCAAATCCTATTGTCTGTGGGCTTGTCACAGGTGCAGTAATCGGTATCGTAGTAGGCGGTAAAATTATTGATTTAGATCAAAAGCGTAAAGAACGAGAGGAAGCTGAACAATGTCCAGATGATGATACCGACTGTGATGAATGGCGAAAGCTCCTTGTACTACAGGGAGATGCTATCATTAGCAATTTTTTCAATCACAAAATAAGCCTTTCGGAATTTAATAAAAAAGTAAAGGAACACAATCAAGCTGTTGATTTTTATATAATGGAATGTAATGACCCTTCGGCAGAAAAAGCGTTAAAACTGTAGTTTTTATTATTAATTTAAGGATATTGGCATGTGCGAACGTGGTTCATTTGACTTATCAAAAATTAACAAGCCATCGGATATTACAAGGGAGGTAATCAGAAAGCTCTCAGCTAAAGATGCAATTTACTTGCGTGAAAAATTCGGTGACCAACTTGATTCTTTATTAGTGTTCAAAGAAATAGCCGAAGAATTTACTCTTAAGGACGCAGAACGACTTAAGGTGTTTGGAAAATTCAAAGGCAAGAAATAGTCTGGTATCTATGTAGTCCGAACGCGTGACGGGGTATGTTACCTGTCTCTTAATCACAACTCGGCGAGCCTGGGTGGGCACATGCTGTTCGTGCCCACGCGGAACGGATGCTGAGGAAGCAATGGGGTCAATCAATCAATCAATGGGGTCAGCAATCAATGGGGTCAGAGTGAATTGATTTTCTGTTGTTTCGGGTTTTATTTCAATGGAGTCTGACCCCATTGATTCTAGAACCATTTATGAATTAGGAATAAATGTATGAATTATCCAAACGGCGAAAGAATTAAAGTTGGAGATACTTTAAAAGTATGGGAAGGATGTATTGGAATAGTAGTTTGTTCAATAGGCGATGATGAATTTTCTAGTAATTTTAAAAAAGATGATTGGGGTTACCTTAATGAAGGAATTCTGGTGGATACTGACACTGCTGGTTTAATTCACTATAAAGAACCTGAAGATACTTTTATAGAAGTTACGCATTGACGACAGGCCTAAATTCTGGGTTCAAATGAGCCATGGTCGGCATGAACGTGCCGACAAAGGCGGCGATGACCCCATTGAAC
>JAYVGW010000232.1:0-6382 GCA_043771735.1 Methyloglobulus sp. | reverse complement strand
TTCATCAACATTGCCGAACCGATAACCAGCGATAAGGCGATGTCATGGTAAAGCAACCAGCTCAACATGCCGATAAGGATACCAATAGACGTTCCATTTATTAGCGCTAGCGTCAGTTCTTTTTTTATCAGGCGGCGCACATTGTCAGGGTTAATTTGCCCTAAGGCCAACGACCGTATAATCAGCATACTGGTTTGGTTGCCGGTATTGCCGCCCATTGCCGCGACGATAGGCATCAATGAGGCCAAGGCGACCAATTGCACAATAATATCTTCAAATAAACCGATGATCCGAGTTGAGGCAAAGGCTGTGGCAATATTTACCAACAGCCAACCCCAGCGGTTTCTGGCAGATTTCCAGACACTGGAGAACAAGTCTTCCTCCTCATCGACACCTGCCTGGGTCAGCATATCCTCGTCGGTTTTCTCACGGATGAAGTCCAAAATGCTATCGACGCACAGCCGCCCTTGCAGTTGGCCTTGCTCATCCACGACTGGCGCAGAAATCAGGTCATAGCGTTCAAATGCCCGTGCCGCATCAGTGGTGTTATGGTCAACTTGGAACTTAACAAAATCCGTCACCATCGCTTCGGCAACATGTTGTGAGGGCGAATGGGTAAGCAGCCGCTGCAAGGGCAATACGCCTTTAACAATATTATGTTGATCGACAACAAATAATTTATCGGTATGCCCAGGCAGTTTCCCTAACTTGCGGATATAGGCAATGATGGCTTTTAAGGTCAGGTCGTCCCGGATGGTGATCATGCCAAAATCCATGAGTGCGCCGACCTGATGGTCCTGATAGGAAAGAATGGTGTTGAGGTTGCTGCGCTCCTGGCTGTTTAGTGACCGCAGAATCTTGAGCATCGCCCGTTTGGGGATGTCAGCGGCAAGGTCGGCAATCTCGTCCGCATCCAAGTTACTGGCAAAGGTCGCCAGCTCTTCCACTTCCATGCCTGAAATCAAGGTTTGCCTGACGGCATCAGACACTTCCAGCAATATCTGCCCGTCATGGTCGGACTTGATGGCGTTCCATACCGTCTGACGTTGGTCTAATGGCAAGGACTCAAGGATAAAGGCTATGTCCGCTGGATGCAGGTCGAATAATTTTTCTTGTATACGTGCGTCATGCTGCCTGTTTACCAGCGATTCTTCCAGGTCATGATGGCTTGAAGTGCTTTTATGGACTAATGAATTTTCCAGCTCCTGCTTTTCCAAAAGCGCGATAACAGCCTCTAGCTGTTGCTGCAAGAAATGAGTGGAATCAAGTGGGCTTTGGGAATCCATATCGCGTCAACTTACTGGGTTAGTTTTGCTCCTTTAAACCATTCCAGATTTGAAAAAGCGTTATTCGGTTTTACAAAGTAATTCGGGCAAGAATTTCCTGCCAAAGTTCATGATAAGCGCGAGCAGAACGGCTTTTGCCGCTGTAAGCGGCCAGTGGCTTGCGCTCCAGCCCCATGCGTTCAATGTCACTGGCATAAGGGATAGCGGTCTGTAGCATTGCAGGATAATCGGCAAGCACCTGCTGCATTATATCCTTATGCAGTTTTTTTCGGCCATCAACCATCGAAAAAAAGGGAATCAGACTAAGTTTAGCCAAATCATGGTCTTTGATGAATCCTGTTAGCTGCGTTAGTGTCCTTAACGACAAAGTCGTTGGAATTATAGGCGACAACAACAAATCAGCCGCTTCAAAAACGGCCTCGGACAACAAGGAAATATTCGGCGGGCAATCCAAAAATACAAAATCGTACTCGTCTGCCATAGGTTTGAGGCGTTTTTTGAGTTGCCGTGTGGGTTTTTTCTTGTCATCCAGGAGCAGGTCCAGGTTCCTGAATGAAAAATCTGCGGGAATTAAATCCAGGTTATCAAAATCAGTGCCTTTAATCAGCTCGTCCAAGTCCCGTTTCCCAGCCATCAAATCCTTGCTGCCGCCCTTGATTTTAGGCTTGATGCGGAAATAATAACTGCTGGCACCTTGCGGGTCGAGATCCCAAACCAGGGTGCGATAACCCGACTGGGCTGAGTTAAACGCCAGATTGACCGCACTTGAAGTTTTGCCAACGCCGCCTTTAATGCTGTATAAAGCTAATACTTTCATTTCGATCCCGTTTGATAATAGTTATTAAGAACCCACTTGCTCGCAGAATAGAAGCACAACCTATGGCTTCTTCGACGCAAACAAGGCATGAAAGTCCGTGTGGTTTTCGGTCTTTTTAAACGCCGCAAATTGCGAAGTGAAGCAGTCACGCGCTTTACCCTTGCGGGTTTCAAAATCCTGAATTAATACGCCCATCGCCATAAAGGTTTTGCTCGGTGTATTGATGGCCTGCATTTCCTCGCTGAATTGTTCGAGCCTTTCCTGCTGGGTAGCGTAATCTTGGTAGTCGCCCAAAACATCTTGCAAGCTTTTCAAGCGCTTAATCAATTTATCAATGCGCCGCTCTGGGTAAAGGTTTTGAAAAAACTCCATTAAATAGCGCAATTTCTTGCAGGTTTTTCTAAGCTTATGTAGCGCCTCCGGCGGCGAATGCCGTCCAATAGACCCTCCCTCTTTAATGACTTGCTTGTAAACTTTCCATATCCTGTGGTCTGCCAACTCTTTAACCGTTAATTGGGCATCCGCCTCAGTTGGGTTTTTGGGCGGTGTTGATGCAAGATATTCCTCCCATTCCGCCAGCATCGTTAAATACTTGCTAGAATTCAACTTTTTTGCCAGTTGCTTATGTGATTTTTGTTTTTTTACTGTCAAAAAGTTATGCAGTGGATTGATGCTTTGCCGGATAACCGCAGGCAATTTTTTTTTGTATTGCTCAAAATTCAACAAATACACATCTAAATCGCGCGTTTCGCTGGTAATCTGGCCTAGCCAGGAAAAAAATTCTTTATGACGGGCAATAACGTCTTCAGGCAGGACGTTTTTGATTTGGCTAAGCCCGACACGGGTCCTTCTGACTGCCACCCTGAAATCATGCAGGAACTCACTGTCGATGTCAGCTATCGTTCCCTGTTCGTTCACTTTTATAGTCCGCAGTAACGTGCTGAAAATGGTTTTACTGGCAACATCGGCGTGCATCTCTGGGGCGAGGCGAATATCCAGTTTCGACGAATAATCCCTGGGATGTCGGCCTTGTAGCTTTAAGGCTTCTAACAACACGGGTTTGTCAACGGCGGTCAAGCCCAGCTCTGCAAGCATTTCTGCAATGCGCTCGGCGGCTTTGTCGTAACCTTTGACGGGAATAAGGGTAAGCCGGCTTTTGAGCAGTTCAAATTCTTCGATCAGTAAGCGCAGTACAATCTTTCCGTCTTCATTAAGAATATTGAGATGATAGGCTTCACATTCCAATGTACAAACCGCCAGTAAGGCCCGCATTTCGAGTATAGCTTCAAGCGTCTGGCGCACTTTACCGGGATTAAACTGTTTGCTGAATGAAGGAACGTCAAAAAGGATGGTGCTGGCGACAAGTTCGCCATTTTTTCGATCAGTTAGTTGTAGTGACGAGATTTGTTTTGACCGATTAAATTCACAGCTTAATCCTTGCTGGTATAGCCTCCAGTCAAAACTGTCATAAAAAGTTTTCAAAAAATACTGCTTGGGGAATTGGTCTATTTCGACCTTTTCACTTAAAGTTCCAATCAGCTTTTCAGCCGTCAAAGTTGCTGGTAACGCATAGTGTGTAGCCATAATATCCTATAGAATGCCTTTCAAAGTGGTCATTTACACATAACTGTAATATTTTAGTGTTAATGTTTTGTGACAACTACAGTATAAACTTGGTTTCTAAGATAGGCAGACAAATACCAAAATAACATGAGAAAACTATGAGTAGAGAATTATGGTTACTGCGGCATGGCAAAGCCGAGCGATTTGATAGCAGCGAAGATTATGACCGAACCTTAAAAAGGCGCGGGAAAAATGATGCCAAGCGCATTGGCGAATGGATGAAAGAAGGCCAGATGCTGCCCGACTTGGTCATCAGCTCACCCGCAACCCGCGCAATTAGCACGGCAAAAATTGTTTGTGATGGTTTTGGCATCGACCATCGCCATATCCAGCAAGAAAAACGCCTCTATGACGAAGGCTTAGTCCGGGTGAAATCGGTGTTGGCCGATTGTCCGGCTTCTTTTAGCCGGGTGTTGCTGGTCGGGCACAACCCTGAGCTTGAAGACCTGCTGACTTATTTGGTCAATGAAGCTGACCTGCCCGGCGCTAAAAAACTGTTTCCAACAGCCGCTTTGGCACGGTTAATGTTGCCAGATGACTGGTCGCCTTTGGATAAAGGCTGTGCACAATTGCTGTCCATTACCTATCCAAAATCATTATTTGAAGAAAGCGTAGATTAAATCCGATAAATTGTGTCATTGTCATATTTCTGTCATAAAGTGCGATTAAGCTACCCGCATTCTGTCCGTTTACTACAACCATTATCTACTCGAGAGCTAAAATGAAACCACTGTTTAAAACGAAATCACTTATTGCTGCAATGGGGCTTGTTTCTGCTGGGCTTATGGCTACAGCAGCCCATGCCGTACAGGCTGTTGATGCAGATCTCCCCGAATATCAGCCAGCCAGTGGCATATCGGGCAATTTGTCCAGCGTTGGCTCTGATACCTTGGCTAACTTGATGTCGTTATGGGCGGAGGATTTTAACCGTGCTTACCCCAACGTCAACATCCAAATCCAGGCCGCAGGCTCCTCCACTGCGCCGCCTGCGCTGACTGAAGGCACATCAAACCTCGGCCCTATGAGCCGTGAAATGAAAGATGATGAAATAGAAGCTTTCGAGGGTAAAAATGGTTATAAACCGACGGCTATTCCGGTAGCGGTAGATGCCCTTGCCGTTATGGTAAATAAGGACAACCCAGTGAAGGGTTTGACGATGGAGCAGGTTGACGGCATTTTTTCTTCCACCAACAAATGCGGTGGTGCAGCCAGTATTGAAACCTGGGGTGACGCAGGAGTCGCGGCATGGGGCGCAAAAAGCATCCAGTTGTACGGACGGAACTCGGTATCCGGCACTTATGGCTATTTTAAGGAACACGCCTTATGTAAAGGTGATTTCAAAAGCAATGTTAACGAACAGCCAGGTTCTGCCTCGGTCGTCCAGTCGGTTACCGAATCAGTAAACGGTATTGGTTATTCTGGCATGGGCTATACCACTTCCGGTATAAAAATGGTGCCCTTGGCAAAAAAAGGCAGCACGAGCTTTGTTGAAGCCACGCCTGAAAACGCGCTCAATGGGACTTATCCTTTAACGCGTTATTTGTATATTTACGTTAACAAAAAACCCAATCAGCCGTTAGCGCCATTGGAGCTTGAATTTATAAAAATGGTCTTGTCAAAAACGGGGCAACAATCAGTTATTAAGGATGGTTACATTCCATTGCCAGCGAAAGTGATAGAAAAGGACCTAGCGGCGATCAAATAGGCCGCATCTAGAAAAAGTGTTGTAGCGGTCAAGGACTCGTGCGCAAGGATGTTTTGTCTGCATTAACCGTTTCCCCCTCAAAAGCGAATGGTTGACGTAGACTGCATGGCCGAAGACTGGAAACAGGCTTCGGCCATTTTTTTATTGATTTTGCTAGCAATTAAATGCACAGGGTACAAAACACGTGTTCACAATTTCATACTATCCGACCTGTAATACGTTTAAAATGGAATTCTGGGTTTTTAAATTAACCTCTGAATAAGTCCTTCGAAGACCATAGGAAGTGCCAGTGGTGCAAGCTCAGGACGAACGGTAAGTGGTTGATTCCGTTCGTGGTGAGCTTGTCGAACCATGAATGGAATCAACTTGCTCAGAGATTCCTAAAGTTTAAATGCAATGAATACACAAAGTTGTCACTTACTGAAATTATAATAGCCGGATGTCTGAGAACTTAACAAACCCAACACTATCGGCGGTCACGCTGGCGGCAAACAAACCTTACCAAAAATGGCGGTTAATCAAAGATGCCGTGGCACGCTACGGTGTTGTCATTGGCGGCCTTGGTGTCATCGTCGCTATCGTATTGATCTTCTTTTACTTATTGTATGTGGTCTTGCCTTTGTTTGGATCGGCAACGGCTGCTTCAGTCGCCGAATACGATGTCCCTGAGCCAGCCTTGGGTAAGACAGTCTTGCTGGAAACGGAAGAACAAAACGAAGTGGCAGTTCGTTTTACTGATAGCGGAAAGGTCGTGTTTTTTGAAGTCGCTACCGGCAAGATCCTCTTAAATCAAGCAATAACAATCCCTGATGGCATCCATATCACCAGCTTTGCCCAAAGTAGCCTTATCAGTCAGGGTGGCGTGGCTTATGGGCTTTCGGATGGCAGGGCAATCATCGTCAAGCATCAGTACAAGGTCACTTACCCCAACGATAAGCGCCAGATTACGCC